>NZ_JBFAHB010000100.1:0-29382 GCF_040653975.1 Kribbella sp. NPDC050820 | reverse complement strand
CGCAGACCCCAGGCGGGTGCGAGCATCGCCAGCGCGGACTGTACGTCGACCCGCACGTCGCCGGTGTGGACCGGCAGCGGGAACGGCTCGGCCGGTGGCAGACCCGGGGTGAAGGCGCCGTCGACGAGCAGGCCCCAGACGTTCTCGAACGGCACCCGGCCGACCAGGTCCTCGATGTCCACGCCGCGGTAGCGCAGCGCCGAACCTTCCTTGTCCGGCTCGGCGATCTGCGTGTCGAACGCGACCACGCCTTCCAGGCCGTGCTGCACCTCGGTCCTCGGATCTGACATGCGGCTCCCTCGTCCTCGTGGTCAGCGCACCCGGCCCACCAGCCGCCGCGCGCACTGCTAGGCGCTCAGGCAGCATAGTTCTCGGCGGCGACCCCCGGACAGATCTGTGACGCGCTCGGCACGTCGCCACCAGCAGGCGCCGCCCGGGGGATGAGACGGGGACGCGCGAGCGCGGGTGGCTGAACCTTGCAGAGGTCTAGTCTCGTGCGCATGCCTGCCAAGCCCATTCCCGGCCTCGGACTCGTTCTCGGGGTCATCATCGGTTACGTCACCATGGTCGGCACGTCGCACGCCGCCTCGAAGCTCGGCCAGCTGCGTGGCGCGATGTTCGACCAGGACCTCGGCCGTGCCCTGCCTTGGTTCGCGCTGTTGGTGGGTGTCTCCGTCGTTGCCGCTGTGCTGATGGCCGTGCCTGCCATCGGCGCCGGGGTGATGACCGGCGCCGGCGCGTTCATGACCCTGTTCGGGCTGCTCTTCCTGCTGCTCCCGCTGCGGCAGGCCTTCGACATCGTCAAGGTTTTCGAGGTGCCCGGGGCGCGGCGGCTGCTCCCGTACATGATGCTCGACGGGACGTACCTGTTCCTCGGCGTCGTCCTCCTGATCGTCGGTGTACGGCGCTGGGCGTCGGACGCCAAGGTCTACCGGCTGCTGACCGCCCAGGGACAGGCGCAGGACCGGGCGTACGGCCAGACGTACCCGGCGCAGCAGCAGTGGGGCGGCTACCCCGGCCAGCAACAACAGCCGCACCCCGGCCAGCAACCGCACCCGGGCCAGCAACCACACCCGGGCCAGCAACCGCACCCGGGCCAGCAGCCGCAGCACGGGCAGACGTTCCCCGGTCAGCAGCAACCGCAGCACTACGGTCAGCAACCGCCGGGCGGGCACCCGGGCCAGCAGCAACCACCGCGATAACTTTCTGCGCGGGGCCTGCATCTGGCTCTGCATGGAAACATTGGTCGCCTATGCGTTCCACGGGGAGAGTGGCGCCAGGGCTGCGGCGGGAGTCGCACGAGTCGAGGCTTACTACAACGCACTCTGGGACCGGAAGGCCACGCACAAGGGCTACGACACGAGCACCATCGGCCTGCATGTCTGGGACCGAGACGACTCCACCTGTCTCTGGCCGTCCTGGCACGACGCCAGCGATCTGCGCGTAGCCAGCCTGCACGCACCGCTCGGCTACCAACGTGTCATCGGCGACGTCTCGCCGTACGACGGTCCTTCCCAGCTGGCCCACGCAGTACGACGTACCCCGGCCAGCTTCCTCGAGTTGGCGCCACCGTTCACCATGGCCGCGCTCCACCCGGCCGAAGAGCGACTGGACCTCTTCACCGACTCCATCGGTGTCGGCAGGCTGTTCCAGCTGCGACTGGCAGACGGCTGGGTGTGGAGCAACCGCCCCGCCGCGGCACTGCTGTTCGCCGGCATGACTGCCGCTGCCGCGCCAAGGGGCTGGAGCTACGCCGCGGCCTGCGGCTGGTTCATGGACGACAGCACGCCGTACGACGGGGTGCTCGCCGTACCGGGGGCGACGCACATCGTTGCCGACGGCAGGAGCCGAAGGCAGACAGTCACTCGGATCGAGACCACCAGCGTCTGGTCCACCGACAGTCCGGACACTGTGGACGAGACGGCCGAGGCACTGCAGGACGTCGCGAGGTCGGTAGCCCGCTTGTGGCCTGGCACGCCGACTGTCGACCTCAGTGGCGGCCGGGACTCCCGAGTGGTCGCTGCCGCGTTCCTCAAGGCCGGTGTGGACCTGAAGCTCAACAGCTACGACGCAGTCCCCGGCGAACTGGAGGTAGCCAAGACACTCGTCCAAGCACTGCCCTTCCAGGTCGAGCACACGACCCCGGCACCCGCCAAGCCGCAGCCGATCAAGTCCGCAGCCAACCCGCGACCGGTCACGCCGCCACCACTCGTCGATCGTGCGCTCCGCTGGCACCGGTACGCCGAGGGACTCCGCCCGGCCAGCTACCTCTTCCACGCCCCGCCGGCCACCCTCGCCACCGTCGCCCACCTGGCCATCGGCGGCGCCGGCGGAGAAGTTGCCCACGGCCACTTCTACCCCGCCGACGTGCTGCAGCTGGACGCGCTCCCCCTGCACGACAAGGTGTCTGCCTTCGGCAACCGCCTGCAGACCCGGCTGATGCCGACCGCCGGTCCAGCCGCGCTCGCCCGTGCCGCCGTCGCCGAGCAGATCGACCGGGTACTGCGCACAGCCGTGCACGGCGGCATCGAGAACGCGACCATGCTCGACTACTTCTACCTGGTCGAACGGCTGCGCCGCTGGGGTACGACGGGCGAGCGCAGCGGAGTCGTGTCACCGCTGCTCGTCCCGTCGTTCGTGCGGGCCGCGTTCGCCCTCAGCCCGGCGCAACGCGTCGATAACGCCCTGCACCAGCAGCTCGTGCAAAGGCTGATCCCGGAATGGGCCGACATCCCGTTCTTCAAGCCTCAACCGGCCCCACGCCGAGCCCCTGCACGACCACGCTGCCTGGCCGACGCGCCGGACCGTGATCGCATCGCAGAGCTCATCGCCGACGTCGACGGCTTCGACCCGCAAGCAGTCAGCACGCTGTGGGCGGCATCCACAGCCGGAGCGAGCTCGGCGGCAGGCGAGGCAGCGCTCAACCAGGCGCTCTGGCGGGCAACCTTCGACCAGCACCTGGACGAGGTCAACCGCCACCTGCCACCAGCCACCCCCAGGCCGACGGTCATCGTCCGCAGCAGCCCGCCTGCGCCCAAGACCAGCCGACGTGTGGTGAAGAACCCCGTCGTACGGCGCCTGGCCCGCAACCGGCTGTGGAAGGCGTTCCGTCGTACAAGAGTCGGGCGATCCTGGCGCAGCCTGAGTCAGTAGGCTCGGAGCGTGGATCTTGCAGAGATGCGGCGCCTCTACCAGCTCGGCGAACTGCTCGAGAGCCAGGTGGACCCGGACCCGATCGTTCAGTTCCGCACCTGGCTCGGACAAGCGACCGAAGCCGGCCTGCCCGAGCCCAACGCGATGGTGCTGGCGACCGCGGACGCCGACGGCCGTCCGTCTGCCCGGACCGTTCTGCTCAAAGGCCTGGACGCCCGCGGTTTCGTGTTCTACACCAACCAGCAGTCCCGCAAGGCCGACGACCTGGCCGCGAACCCGCACTGTGCGCTCGTCTTCCCCTGGCACGCGATGGAGCGTCAGGTCCGCGTCGAGGGCACGGTGAGCAAGCTCCCCACCGAGGAGGTCGACGCGTACTTCGCCGCTCGCCCGCGCGAGTCACAACTCGGCGCGTGGGCGTCGCAGCAGAGCCAGCCGGTCGAGTCCCGCGAGGAGCTCGACCTGCAGTACGCGTCGTACGAGCGGCAGTGGCCGGAGGGCACCGAGATCTCCACCCCGTACTTCTGGGGTGGCTACCTCGTTTACCCACACGCCTTCGAGTTCTGGCAGGGCCGGACCGGCCGGCTCCACGACCGCTTGGCCTACCGCCGTACCAACTCCGATGGCTGGGAGCTCTCCCGGCTCCAGCCCTGAGGGTCTGAGGTCTCGCGGAGGCCGTACCGCTCCCACCACCGCACCAGCGGGGCGGGTGCCCACCAGTTCCAACGGCCGAGCAGCCGCATGGTCGCCGGCACCAGCAGGGCCCGGACGATGGTCGCGTCGAGGGCGATTGCGATCACCAGCCCGACCCCGATCATCTTCACGAACACGATGCCCGAGGTGGAGAACGCGGCCACCACGATGATCAGCAGCAACGCCGCGCTGGTGATGATCCCGCCGGTCCGCTGCAGCCCGAGCGCGACCGCCTGGGTGTTGTCGCCGGTCCGGTCGTACTCCTCCCTGATCCGGCTGAGCAGGAACACCTCGTAGTCCATCGACAGCCCGAACAGCACCGCGAACAGCAGCACCGGGTTGGTGGCGTCGAGGAACCCGGCCGGCGTGAAGTCGAGCAGCCCGGACAGGTTGCCGTCCTGGAAGATCCACACCATCGCCCCGAAGGCGGCCGACAGCGACAGCACGTTCATCACCAGCGCCTTGGCCGGCAGCACGAAGGAGCCGAAGGCAACGAACAGCAGGACGAAGGTCACCAGCACGATGAACCCGGCCATGTACGGCGCTCGCTCAGCCAACACATCCAGCAGGTCGATCACCGCCGCCGTCTCACCACCGACCTCGACTGAGGTCCCGGCCGGCGCCGCCACGGCTCGCACATCGTGTACGACGTCCCGCGCGGGCAACTCCTGTCCGGTGAAGTGCGTGCGCACGACCACCGAGGCGACACCGTCCTTGTAGCCGCCGATCCGCACGTTGTCGACATCATCGATCTGCTGCAATGTGCCCACGTAACCGGTCAAGGCTGCCGACGGATCAGCCGGCGGCGAGTCGAACCGCACCGCCACGAAGATGTCCGACCCACCCGCCCCGGCGAAGTCCCGCTGCAGTGTCTCCGTCACGGTCCGGGAGGTCGCGCCCTCAGGCAGCGCGCGATGGTCCACCCCACCCAACTGCGCCTGCAGGAAAGGAATCCCGAGCACCAGCAGCACCGGAATCAGCACCACCACGTACCGCACCGGCCGCTTCATCACACTGTGCGCGAGCCGGTACCACGCGCCATGCTCTGCTGAAGCCTTCCTCGGCTTGAAGATCCGCAGATTGTTCACCCGATGCCCCAGTACGGCGAGCAACGCCGGCAGCGCGGTCAACGCCGCCAGCATCGCGACCGCCACCGCGGCCGCCCCGCCGTACGCCATCGAGCGCAGGAACATCACCGGGAACAGCACCAGGCTGCTGATCGCAACGCCCACCGTGATTCCGGAGAACGCGACCGTCCGGCCGGCCGTCGCCATCGTCACCGCCAGCGCGGTCTCGACATCATTGCCCTTGGCAAGCTCCTCCCGGAACCGGGTGACGATGAACAGCGCGTAGTCGATCGCCAGTCCGAGCCCGATCATCGTGACGATGTTGATCGAGAAGATCGAGACGTCGGTGACCAGCGACAGGCCGCGGAGCAGCACGAACGCGCCGAGGATGGCGAGCGCGCCGACGAACAGCGGCAGGCTGGCGGCGACCAGGCCGCCGAAGACGACGACCAGCAGCACCAGCACGATCGGCGTCGAGATGGTCTCCGCCCGGACGATGTCGTGCTCGGTCTGGGTGTTCACCTCCTCGAACACCGCCACCTCGCCGCCGACCTTGACGTCCAGCCCGGCCGGTGCCGCGCGCAACTTGTCGGCGATCCGGTCGAAGGTCTCGAGCCGTGCTTCCTCGTCCGCGCCGGCCAGCGTCAGTACGGCGTATGTGCTGTGCTGGTCCTTGGACACGAACACCGGCGACTGTGTGCTCCAGTACGTCTGCTTGCCGGTCACCTCGGTCGACGGCAACCCGGACAGGTGGCTCTCCACCGCCTGTCGGAAGGCCGGGTCGGCCACGGTCTGCGTGCCGCCGTCGTACAGCAGGATGACGTCGGTCCCGGTCGGGCCGATCGCCTTCTCGATGGTGGCGACTGCGCGGTGCCCCTCGGTGTCGGGTGCGTCGAAGCCGCCGTTGGCCAGCGAGCCGAACACACCGGTGCCCCAGGCGAGGCCGACGGCGACGAGGACTGCGGTCAGGGCGAGCACCAGGCGGCGGCGCCGATAGGTGAACCGGCCGAGCGTCTCGAACACGAAACTCTCCCCCAGGGCGTAGATTTGAGCGGCGGGCGACTGCGTTAACACCGTTAACTGTTAACGGTGTTAACTCTAGAGACCCGGTAGGCACGCTTGTCAAGGGAGAATCTGTGGAACCGAGTCGGCGCGATCGCCAACGAGCCGCGACGCTGGCCGAGATCAAGGCCGCCGCGCGGCGGTTGCTGGTCAGCGGAGGTGTGGGCGCGGTCGGCCTGCGCGCCGTCGCCCGCGAGCTCGGCCTCACCCCGCCCGCGCTCTACCGGTACTTCCCGAGCCACGAGGCACTCCTCCAGGCCCTGATCGCCGACCTGTACGACGAGCTGACCGCAGCGCTGATGGAGTTGGCGCAGAACGAGGCCGACCCGGACCTGGGCGCCCAGCTCTACCTGCTCGCGAACGGTCTGCGCGACTGGGCGCTCGCGCACCCGGCCGAGTTCGGGCTGCTGTTCGGCACCGCGATCCCGGACCCGGACGCCGAGGGGCACGAGGACCTTCCCGGCCACCAGGCGGCGATGCGGTTCGCGGCGGTGTTCAAGGCGCTGGTCGCGCAGGTCTGGCACCAGAAGCCGTTCCCGCACCCGTCCGAGCAGGAGCTCGGCCCGGTGCTGGTGGCGCAGCTGTCCCGGAAGTCGGAGTACTTCGATGGGATGCCGGCCGGCGCGATCTATCTTTCGCTGAACTACTGGACCCGGCTGTACGGCCTGATCTGCATGGAGGTGTTCGGCCAGCTGCACTGGGCGCTGGAGGACGCCGGCGCCTACTTCGAGGCCCAGCTCTTCGAGATCGGCCAGGCCCTCGGGCTGGACTGCCCGGTGCCGGAGGCATGAGACTGCCCGGTGCCGGAGGCATAAGGAAGCCCGCGGACGCTTCCAGCAGCCGACCGGGTGGCCGAACTCCTGGGTCAGGCGGACTGGCCTGACTGCCCGCGGGCCCGGTGGCGGCGTTGGATTGGCCGACCACATGTCCCACTAACTAGTGGTTGGCGGTCAACCCGCCGCCACCTCACGAGTCCGATAGCAATTCATGCGTTGGACCACCTCCCTTCGCGTGTACCGAAAACCTACTGCCGGCCGGACCCCCGTTCAACCGGTTTTCGCCCAGGGATGAACGACAATCGGGCCATGATCAGATTCGGGCTGATTCCACTGGTCCTGCTGGTAGGAACCGGCTGGTTCGCGTGGGCGTCGTACCGCCGGGCCGCCCGGGCAGAGCAGGCGCTGGCCGAGCTGCACGCCGAGAACCGGGCGCTGCTGCACGAGGCCAGGGCGCTCGAACGGGCGGTGGCGGCTGCCGAGCAGGGCCTGCGTACGCTCAGCTCGCACCCGTCGGTGCCGCGGGACGTCGCGGTGACCGCCGACCTGACCCTCGCCGACGTCCGGCGACTGGTAGAACGCAAGGAGCTCGACGACTGATGGCAAAGCTGGGGAACGCCGCGGCCGCGGTGAAGGCCAAGGGCAGCGGCGGGGTCAAGGGCAAGGTGATCGGCGGCGTGGTGCTGGCCGTGATCTTCGTCATCGTGCTGTTCAACATCTTCAACTTCGCCGACACCGACGCGAACAAGATCGGCCTGCACTACGGCGGCGGCGTGGTCGAGGACAAGGCCTTCAAGTCGATCATCCCGCCGGGTTCGACGAACAAGCTGATCGGGCCGGGCGACACCGTCTACGCCTACCCGATCGACCAGCGCTCCTACATCATCGGCGGCGACGGCGCGGACACCGACAGCGCCGACGAGGTCACCGTGGTCAGCAAGGACAACGTCCGGCTCGGCGTCCGGGTGCAGGTCTACTTCACCCTGAACCGGAACGAGGCGACGCTGAAGTCCTTCCACGAGCGGATCGGCCTGAAGACCGACGCCTACGAGGAGGACGGCTGGAACGACATGCTGCAGAGCTACTTCCGGCCGCAGATCGACCGCGCGCTGTCGGCCGTCGCGACCAACTACAGCTGGGCCGAGCTCTACAACAACGAGGCGAAGAAGACGGCCTTCCAGAAGGCCGCCGCCGAGGAGTTCACCCGGCTGCTGCCGGCTGCCGTCGGCGGTGACTACTTCTGCGGGCCGTCGTACACCGGGAACAACCCGTGCGGCGAGCTGTCGTTCACGATCCAGAAGCCGACGCCGCTGGACAAGGGCATCATCGACGGCCTGGAGGCCAAGCAGCGGGCTGAGCTGGCGAAGGCGACGCAGGAGCAGAAGAACCAGCAGGTCAACGTCGAGCTGCAGTCGGTCAAGCAGCAGGTCGCGCTGCTGGGGTCGCAGGGCTACCTGCTGAAGACCGCGATCGAGTCGGGCTCGATCCAGTTCATGGTGATCCCCCAGAACGGCAACGTCAGCATCCCGGTGCCGACCACCGCCCAGACCACCCCGCCGAACCAGTCCGGTCAGGCCTCCCAGCCGAACCGCTGATCAAACGGTGTCCGCGTTGCCGTCCCATCTCGAGCTCGTGCAGGGCGTCGTCCTGCCGCGGCCGGTCGGCGCGGACCCGGTGCTCGACTTCGTCAACACTCGGTCCGACTGGACCACCGTCCGTGGCCCGGCCCGGACCGAGTGGCTGACGTCGTACGAGGCCTTCCTGGTCTGGAACTCGTACGTCGGCCTGTTGCCGCCGGCGACCGTCTCGCGCCTGATCGACCAAGCCCGCGGCAAGCCGGCCGAGGCGACCCGCCGGCTGCACACCGCCCTGGAGTTCCGGGCCGACCTGTACGACGTCCTGACCGGCCAGGCGACCGGTGGCGCCTTCGAAGCAGTGGCCCGGGTGGTCGAGAAAGCATCCAGCCGACGGCAGCTCGTGCGTACCGACGAGGGCGCGACGTGGGACCTACCGGAGGATCTGGCGCTGCCGCTCGACAACGTGGCGTTGCTCGCGGGCGAGCTGCTGACCGGCCATGCCCAGGCGCACGTCCGGAAGTGCCCAGGGGAGTCGTGCGGCTGGTTGTTCCTCGATCCGCGCGGTCGCCGGCGCTGGTGCTCGATGGCGACCTGCGGCAACCGTGCGAAGGTCCGGGCTCACGCGGCCCGGGTGCGTTAGTTGAAGAGCGCCGGGTCGACAGCGATCCACGTGTGCCGGGCGCGGGCGAGGATCCGGCCGTCGGCGTCGTACAAGGTGCTGGCCGTGAACGTCTTGCGGCCGTCTTCGCCCAGGTAGCGGCCGAGCGCCACGCAGGCCTCGCCGACCTGCGGGCGGGCGTCGATGCACACCGTCAGCTGGCCGAGCACCGACGGCCGGCCTTCCAGGTCGATCGCCCAGCCGCCCGGACAGTCCAGCGCGGCCCACAGGAACACCGCGTCCACCAGCCCGTCGCCGCCGGTCGCGAGGTCGGCGGCCGGCTTCCAGGTGCAGGCCGTACGTCCGTCGCCCAACGGCCCGGGCTTGAGCTGCAGACCACCCTCGTTGGCCGGACCGCACACGAAGCACGACGGGAACGGGTGGTTCTGCAGACCCCTGTACGACGCTTCGGCCGCAAGAGCCTCCTCCGCCGACACCGGCTCCACTACTGCGTCGCCCAAAAACCCGGAGTCGACCGGTACGGCGCCGGCCACCAGCGACTCGCCGTCGGTCAGCCGCGCACCGGACGGATCCGCGGCCAGCTCGAGCTCCCGCTCCAGGGGTGGCGGCATCCGCAAGGTCACCTGCGGCACGGTCCCCGCTTCGATCAGGCCGGCCAGCGCAGTCCCGAGCTGCCCGGCCACGTAACCGCCGTTGCCGGATCTCTCGGGGCCCTGAAACCGCTTGGCGATCCACATGCCGCCTCACCCTAGTCGCTCACCGTTGGTGCGCCACGTTGCCACAGAAAGTGACCAAACAAACCTTTGCGTCCCACTGGCCGGGACCGACCCGGCCGCCGGTGAAATACACAGGTGTGAGACCGATCCAGGCGGGAAATGAGGAGTGTCAGAGAAATCTGAGGAATTCTCGGAGATTACTGAGCTGAGTACTCCTGTTCAAACGACCGCTTGAACTATGCTGACTGCAGGCTACGGCGAGTGAGCAGGTGGGGTGCCTGAGCAAGCAGTGGCCGGGGGGAAGGAGAACTCTGTGGAGACACCGGTCGAAACGACCCGGGAGAGGTTGCTCAACGTCGCTGAGCAACGATTCGGCGAGGGGGGTTACGAAGGCACGTCGCTGCGCGCCATCACGGTCGCGGCAGCCGCCAACATCGCGGCGGTCAACTACCACTTCGGCTCGAAGGAGGCGCTGCTGCGCGCGGCGGTGGCGCGCGCGATGGCGCCGGTCAACACCGAACGCCGGCGCCGCCTCGATCAGCTCGAGGCCAAGGGCAGCCCGACGCCGGAGGAGCTGATCCGGGCGTTCATCGAGCCCGGGCTGGACCTGGTCCTGCGCCGGGGTGACCGGGGCGCCGTGGTGGCGCGGTTCATCGGCCGGATCGCGTTCGATCCGAGCCAGCGGATCCGCGACCTGTACGCGGCCGAGTCCGACCCGATCGAGGCTCGGTACCTGGCCGCACTGCAGTCGGCACTGCCGCACGCGACACCGGACTCCGTCGCGTTCGGGTACGTGAACATGCTCGGCCTGCTCGCCCTGCACCAGTCGCAGGCGCTGTCGCGGGCACCGGGCCTGCAGGACGCGGAGGACTCCGGCAAGCTGGCCGAGAACCTGATCGCGTTCCTGGTCGCGGCCTTCGACCGCGGCCTGCGCGCCTGATCCGGAGGCGGCCGATTACCCGCGGCGCCCTGCCCGCGGCTCTTCGGACGCAACCGGACCAGCATCACCGGTGGTCTGGACAGCGACGTCCAAGAATTGCTCACGGATGTTCGGACTGCCGGGTAACGCTGCATAATGGCGCTCCGTGGAGCCCTGTGAAGTCGTGGTTGCCGTCGATCTCGGTGGAACCCGGATGAAGTGCGGCCTGGTCGCCGCGGACGGTGCCGTGCTGCACCGCGAGACCAGGCCGACGCCCCGGGACGCTGGGGGCCGCGCCGTGCTCGACGCCTTGCTGGAAACAGTCGTCGAGCTCGGCCAGAAGGCGACCGCCGACGGCCACCGGGTGCGTGCGATCGGCGTCGTCGTTCCCGGTGTCATCGACGCCGCCAGCGGCACGGTCAGCGCCGAGAACCTGGCCTGGGTCGGGACGCCGGTGCTCGCCGAGCTGACGGCTGCGATCGGCGAGGGCGTGCCGGTCGTGCTCGCCCACGACGTGCGCGCCGGCGGGTACGCCGAGCTCCGGCACGGTGCCCTGGCCGGTACCACCAACTCGATGTTCCTCCCGCTCGGCACCGGGATCGCGGCCGCGATGGTGGTCGACGGCTCCCTGGTCAGCGGCGACGGGTACGCCGGTGAGCTCGGCCACACCCGGTTCGTGCATGGCGACGCCGCCGAGCAGTGCGCCTGCGGCCAGTGGGGCTGTCTCGAGACCGTCGCCTCCGCCGCCGCCCTGGCTCGCCGGTACGGCGCCCGCACCGGGCGGACCGTGGACGGAGCTCGCGAGGTCCTGGAGTTGCTCGCGGCCGGTGACCCGGATGCCGCGCAGGTCTGGGACGACGCGCTCACTGTCCTGATCGACGCCCTCGTCCTCTACACGACCCTGGTGGCGCCCACGCGGATCGCAATTGGTGGTGGACTGGTAGGAGCAGGCGAGACGCTGCTGCAACCACTCCGCGACGGCATCCACGCGCGGCTCACGTTCCAGCGCGAGCCGGAGATCGTCGCCGCCGTACTGGGCGAGGACGCCGGCTGCCTCGGCGCCGCGCTGATGGCCTGGGACCGCGTAGCTGCAGACGAGAACGAGGGGACGGTATGACGACGTACAGGGTGGGCCGGCTGGTGACGCCGGACGACGTCTTGGAGAACGCGTGGATCCAGGTGGTCGACGAGGACATCGTCGCCCTGGGCCGTCGTTCCGACGGGATGCCGGCCGACGGGAAGCGGCCGGAGGACCTGGGCGACGCCACCGTCGTCCCGGGTTTCGTCGACATCCACACCCACGGTGGCGGCGGGTCGACGTACTCGACCACAGACCCGGAGGAGGCCCGCAAGGTCGCGGCCTTCCACGCCAAGCACGGTACGACGACGACCATGGCCAGCCTGGTCACGTCGCCGCTCGACGATCTCGTCTCGCAGACCGCGTGTCTCGCCGATCTCGTTGCGGACGGCGTGATCGCGGGCGTGCACCTGGAGGGCCCCTTCCTGTCCGAGGCGCGCTGCGGTGCGCACGAGCCGTCGCTGCTGCGGCCTCCGCTTACGGACGACGTGGCGAAAGTGCTGAGCGACGTCGTCCGGATGGTGACGATCGCGCCGGAGCTCGAGAACGGGCTGGACGCGATCCGGCAGGTGGTCGACGCCGGCGCGGTCGCAGCGCTCGGGCACACCGACGCGACGTACGAGCAGATGATCGCCGGGGCCGACGCCGGCGCGACCGTGGCGACGCACCTGTTCAACGGGATGCGGCCGTTCCACCACCGCGACCCCGGTCCGGTCGGCGCCGCGATCAACGACGACCGGCTGCTGCTCGAGGTGATCAACGACGGGCTGCACCTGGACCCGCAGGTCGTCCGGGTCGCGCTGGCGGCCGCGGGCGTCAGCCGGATCGCGCTGATCACCGACGCGATGGAGGCCACCGGGATGCCGGAGGGCCGGTACAAGCTCGGCAACCTAGAGGTGGACGTGAAGGACGGGTTGGTGACGCTGGCCCACGGCACGCACTCGATCGCCGGCAGCACGCTGACCATGGACGTCGCCTACGCCAACGCGGTCAAGTCCGGGGTGTCCCTGGTGGACGCGTCCCGGATGGCCTCGACCACCCCGGCCCAGACCTTCGGCTGGTACGACGTCGGCGCGATCGAGACCGGCAAGCGGGCCGACCTGGTGCTGCTGGACGCGGAGTACGCCGTCCAGAAGGTGATGCGGGCCGGGTCGTGGCTGGACTGATCGGCCCATGATCGGCACCGTCACGCTCAACCTCGCGCTGGACGTCACCTACGAGGTCGACGAGCTCGTCGTCGGCGGCAGTCACCGCGTCGGCGGGATCCGGCAGCGGGCCGGCGGCAAGGGCGTGAACGTCGCCCGGGTGGCGTCCACGCTCGGGCACCAGGTGCTCGTGCTCGGGTTCGTCGGCGGTCTCACCGGTGAGCTGGTCGCCGAGGAGCTCTTCGACGCCGGGCTGACCGCCCTGCTCACGCCGATCGCCGGCGAGACCCGCCGTACCGTTGCCGTCGTCAACGGCACAGACGGGGACGCGACGATCTTCAACGAGGCCGGTCCGTCGGTGACCGCAGACGAGTGGCGCGCGTTCCTCGACCGGATGCCGTGGGGACGGCTCGGAGTGCTCGCGTGCTCGGGCAGCCTGCCGCCGGGCCTGCCGGCCGACGCATACGCCGAGATCGCGGTCCGGGCTCGGCACCACGACGTACTGACGGTGATCGACGCCGGTGGTGACGCGCTGACCGCCGCGGCCAAGGCTGGTGCGGTCGTGCGGTCCAACGCGGCCGAGCTGCGGGAGGCGCTGGGCGAGACGACGGTCGAGGACGGCGCGCGGGAGCTCGTGCAGCTCGGCGCGACCGCGGCTGTGATCACCGACGGCTCCCGCGGAATGGTTGCCGCCAGCCACAAGGGTGTGTGGCGCGCGCTCCCGGTCGAGAAGGTGTCCGGGAATCCCACCGGCGCAGGCGATGCATGTACGGCGGTCGTCGCCGCAGCCGTCGCGGAGACGCCGGAGCCGGACTGGTCCGTCGTACTGAAGTCTGCTGTCGCCGCCTCGGCTGCCGCTGTACTGACGCCGGTTGCCGGCGACATCGATCTCGCCGCGTACCGGCGGTGGCAACCTCAGGTTGCCGTGAACTAGGAGGAGAGCTCATGCCGTTGGTATCCGGGGCCGAGGTCGTGCTGGCCGCAGCCAAGGCCGGTCGGGGTGTCGGTGCGTTCAACGTGATCCAGTTGGAGCACGCGATCGCGCTGATCGCCGGCGCCGAGCAGGCCGGTGCGCCGGTCATCCTGCAGATCAGCGAGAACGCGGTGAAGTACCACGGCGCCCTGAAGCCGATCGGTGTCGCGACGCTCGCCGCCGCGGCCGCCGCATCGGTCCCGGTCGTCGTCCACCTCGACCACGCGATGGACCGCGACCTGGTCACCGAGGCCGTCTCCCTCGGCTTCACTTCCGTCATGTACGACGGGTCGAAGCTGGAGTACGCCGACAACGTCGCCGCGACGGGCGAAGTGACGAAGTTCTGCCACGACCACGGTGTCTTCGTCGAGGCCGAGATCGGTGAGGTCGGCGGCAAGGACGGCGTACACGCACCCGGTGCCCGGACCCGTCCCGACGAGGCCGTCGCCTTCGCCGAGGCCACCGGGGTCGACGCGCTCGCGGTCGCCGTCGGCTCGTCGCACGCGATGACCGAACGCACCGCCACCCTCGACTTCGAGCTGATCGGTGAGTTGCATGCGGCGGTCGCCGTACCTCTCGTCCTGCACGGCTCGTCCGGCGTGGCCGACCCCGACCTGACCCGTGCCGTCGAGGCCGGCATGACGAAGGTCAACATCGCCACCCACCTCAACAACGTCTTCACCGCATCGGTACGTCAGACCCTCGAGGCGAACCCGAAGCTGGTGGACACGCGAAAGTACCTCGGACCGGCCCGTGCTGCCGTGGCCGCCGAGGTGGCCCGCCTGCTGGGTGTCCTGAAGGCTGTCTACTAGAGGGTCGCGCTGCCGCGTACCCAGTGCGCGCGCAGCTCGTCACGCGCGACCTGGACCTGCTCGCGGGCTTTCGGGTCGGGGACTTCGAAGTCCTCGATCAACCGGGTGAGGGCAAGCTCCAGAGCGGCGACCATGGCGTCCTCCTCGGAAACGTCGGACTCGGCCACCTCGCGCAGGCCGGCCGCGAGCGCGGTCAGTCCGGTCCGCTCGTGGTCGGTGAGCCGGAGCGTGATCTCGGTTCTGCTGTCCACGTCCACTCCTCGTGCGCTTGGTACAGTCATGGTGCCGTGCAACGACTGTGTTGCACAATACTCGCGGGTGAGGAGCCGGCCGGATGACCGTGACGGTGGACGGGACACTGCGGACGGCGACCATCGCGGTGCTGGCCGAGCACGGCTGGGCCGGGGTCACACTGGAACGGGTGGCCGAGAAGGTCGGTCGCTCTCGGGTCACGCTGTGGCGGCAGGGGTTGACCGTCGAGGCGCTGCTGAACGCGTTGCTCGACGCGCTGGCCGAGGACTACCGGAACACGATGTGGCCGGTGCTGGCGGCCTCCGGCACCGGTCGCGAGGGCCTGGTCCGGACGCTGGAAGCCTTGTTCGACGTGATCGACCGGCACCTGCCGCTCATCATGTCCTCGGACCTGGTCTTCCATCAGGAGCAGGCGCGCAACGGCCCGGTGTCGTTCATCGACCCGTTCGAGCGGTTCCTCCGCGAGGGTGAGGCCGACGGCACGCTGCATCCGCACGGCCGGGTCAGCGACGTGGCCGAGGTGCTGATGGTGTCCGCGACCTTCACCTACGTGCACATGCGCGGCCGGCACCACTGGTCCCGCGCCCGGGTCCGCCGGCTCACCCTCGACCTGGTGCTGCGCGGCGTCGTCGCGTTCTGATGAAACATGGCTGTTGCAATTCCTGCAACGGCCATGTTTCACTCGTGGAAACCACCTTCTGGAGGGACCGCCATGACTCTTCCGTACGCCGAACCACTCGTCCGCCTGGAGCCGCAGCCACGGGTGATCCCCGAGCCGCCGCGGGTCGGCGAGCCCGGCGGCGACCCGTGTGGCCTGTGCGACTGGCTGGCGAACTACGAGCAGTCCGAGCACGAGCCGCCGCTCTGGGTCGATGACGACTGGGCGCTGTGCCGCGCCGCCGACGTCACCATCCCCGGTGTGGTCTGGCTGGCCAGCCGCGGACACCACGACTCGTTCGCCGACCTGCCCGGCCGGGTCGCCGCGAGCTACGGGCCGGTGGTCGCCCGGATCGAGCGCGCGATCCTCGCACTGGGCGACATCGCGCGGGTGCACGTCTATCGTTGGGGCGACGGTTCGGCCCACTTCCACGTGTGGTTCTTCCCGCGGCCGCTCGGCATGCTCGAGGCCCGGCGGGAGATGCTGCCGCTCTGGGCGGACCTGCTGCCCGAAGCGCCCAAGGAGGTCGTCGCCGATGCCGAGCGGAAGATCGCTGCGGCGATGGCGGCGGGCGACTGAGATGCCGCCCACCCAGCCGTCCACCCCGCCGCCGGCCCGGTCTCAGTCGCACTCCCAGCCCGCGTTGGCGCGGCGCCTTGGCGTGACCGACGCGGTCGTGATCGGCCTGGGGTCAATGGTCGGCGCCGGGGTGTTCGCGGTCTGGACGCCGGCTGCGGAGGCGGCTGGATCCGGGCTGCTGATCGGGCTGGTGATCGCCGCGATTGTTGCCTACTGCAACGCGGTCTCGTCGGCGCAGTTGGCGGCCGTGTACCCGGTGTCGGGTGGCACCTACGTCTACGGCCGGGAACGGCTGGGGGAGTGGTGGGGCTTCGCGGCGGGGTGGTGCTTCGTCATCGGCAAGACGGCGTCGTGCGCGGCGATGGCGTTGACGTTTGCGACGTACGTGGCGCCTCAGACCGAGTGGCTGCAACGACTGCTTGCGCTCGCGGCCGTCGTTGCGCTTGCTGCGGTGAACTATCGCGGCGTGACCAGGACCGCCCGGCTGACCAGGATCCTCGTCGGGTGCACCCTGGCAGTGCTCGCCCTCGTGCTCGTCCTTCTGTACACCGGTGACTCCCACCGTGACGTGCCCGCACTCACCGATACCTCCGTGTACGGCGTCCTGCAGGCCGCCGGACTGCTCTTCTTCGCGTTCGCCGGTTACGCGCGGATCGCGACGATGGGCGAGGAGGTCCGCGAACCCGCCCGGACCATCCCCCGCGCCATCACGATCGCGCTGGTCATTGCCATCGGCATCTATCTGCTCGTCGGCATCGGACTGCTGCGGGTGCTCGACCCCGCCGGCACCACCGCACCACTGGCCGAGGCGGTCGGCGCGGCCTGGGCCGAACCAGTAGTCCGGATCGGTGCCGCTCTCGCCAGTCTCGGTGCGTTGCTCGCCCTGATCGCGGGCATCGGCCGGACCGCGCTGGCGATGGCCCGCAACCGCGATCTGCCCGGCTGGCTGGCCGCCGTACATCCTCGGTTCCAGGTCCCGCACCACGCCGAGCTCGCGCTCGCCGTGGTCGTCGGGATCCTGGTGCTCACCACCGACCTGCGCGGCGTGATCGGCTTCTCGTCGTTCGGTGTGCTGCTGTACTACGCGATCGCGAACGCCTCCGCGTTCACCCAACCGGCCGATCAGCGTCGCTGGCCGCGCGCCCTCAACGTGATCGGCCTGGTCGGTTGCGTCGTGCTCGCGGTCACTCTGCCCTGGACCTCGGCTGTAGTGGCCGCCGCCCTGCTTGCGGTCGCCCTCCTGGTACGGCGGCTCAGGAAAGATCCCGCCGGATCCGCCAGAAGCTGAACCCGGTCAGCCCGAGCGCCAGCAGGACGAACAATCCGAACTCGCGCCACTGCAGTGCCCAGAAGGTGTCCTGCGTGAAGTACCGGACGTGCTGCCGGTAGCCCTCGTCGGCCATCCGCTGGAAGCACGCGTCCGCCTTCGGGTTCGTCGGGGCCGTCTCCGGGCGCATACCCGGCGGCGGACCCGGTTCGCAGTCGATGGTCCAGGAGGGCAGCGTGCTCAGCGCCTTACCGGACTTGTCGACAGTCTCGTCGGACAGCTTCCACGCGCCGATGACCCCGGTCGCGACCTCGATCTGCTTCACCTGTGGATCGGGCCCGGACCCGTCGAGCATGAAGCCACGGATGTTGTCCGTGGAGGCGACGATGTACCGGTCCGTCGGCTCCATCAGGTGCGGCCGGATGAAGGTCGGCGTGAGGATCTGGACCAGGATCACGGTGGCCAGCGTGACCGCGAGCGCGACGAGGGTGCGCCGTACGACGAGGCCGACCGCGACCCCGAGAGCGAACGCGAAGGCGGCGTACCCGACCGGGACCAGGCCGCGGGCGGAGAACACCGGCGGGAACATGCGCGGCAGGAACGTGTTCGAGTCCTGGCCGGCGTTGAGCGCGTCGTCGATCGGATCCGCCCACCAGGTCACCGCGAGGCTGAGGGCACCGGTGATCGCGATCGCGGACAGGCCGGCGAACCCGACCTTCGTCGCGAGCCAGCGCCGCCGGCCGATGCTCTGGCTCCACACCAGCCGGTGCGTCCCGGTCTCCAGTTCGCGGGCAATCAGCGGTGCGCCCCAGAACGCCCCGACGACTGGTGGCACGGCGTACAGCAGTGCCTGGCCGATGATGTAGAGGGTCGGGTTCAGCCGCTGCAGGCCGAGGTTCCTGATGAACTCGGTGGTCAGCCGCTCGTAGTCGTCCGCGAGGCCCGGCCCGGTGACCGCGAAGAAGACGATCGCGGCGGCGATCGCCGAGGCGACCACCAGGAGCTGGACACGGAACTGCCGCCAGGTCAGCCAGATCATCGCTGCACCTCCAGAACCGGACGCTCGGGCTGAGCCGGGACGTTGCGGGCCATGTAGGCCAGGACCAGGTCCTCGAGCGTGAGGTGGGTGACGTTCCAGGCCGGGTCGAGGATCGGCTGGTCGGTCCGGATCAGGAACGTGGACTGCCGGTCCGTGTGGCTCTCGGTCACCACGTGCTGGTCGCGCGGCAGATCCTTCGCGTTCTTCCGCGGCCCGGTGAGCCGCACGTGCGTGGCCAGCAAGGTGTCGATCTCGCCGCTCACCTGCACCCGCGAATCGACCAGCACGATCAGGTAGTCGCAGGCGCGTTCGAGGTCGGAGACGAGGTGCGACGACAGCAGGACACTCAACTCCTGCTCGGCGACCGCTTCCATCAAGTCCTGCAGGAACTCGCGCCGAGCCAGCGGATCGAGCGCCGCTACCGGCTCGTCGAGGATCAGCAACTCCGGCCGCTTCGCCAGGCCGAGCGTCAGCGCGAGCTGCGCCCGCTGCCCGCCCGACAGCTTGCCTGCTCGCTGCTTCAGGTCGAATCCGAGACCCTGAATCCGTTGCTGTGCAAGAGAATCGTCCCACGCCGGATTCAGCCGAGCGCCCAGCTTCAGGTGGTCGGCAACACTCAGCCGGCTGTACGTCGGCGTGTCCTGCGCGACGTACCCGACCTTCGCCTGCTGCGTCCCGGCCGGCGCCTCCAGCACCTCGACCGCCCCCGTCGTCGGAGTCAGCATGCCCACCGCCAGATTCAGCAACGTGCTCTTACCGGCACCGTTGGGCCCCACCAGCCCAACCACATGCCCCGAAGGCACTTCCAAGTCGCAGTCGGCCAACGCCCACCGCCGCCCATACCTCTTCCCCAGCCCGTGGGCCTGCAGCACCGCGGTCATGCTATGTCCTCCTCAGAGGCGGTCCGAAAGGTTGTCATGAACAACGCCTCGATGCTTTCGTCGTCGAGGCCGGCTTTGCGGGCCTTGGTGAGCCAGCGGCGGAGGTCCTGGCGGAGCGGGCCGTGGGCCGCGAGCGTGTTGTCGGTCAGCGTCCGGGTGACGAAGGTGCCGCGGCCGGGGCGGGCCTGCACCAGGCCTTCGTGCTCGAGCTCGCGGTACGCCTTGAGCACCGTGTTCGGGTTGATCGCCAGCGTCGCGACCACGTCCTTCACGGTCGGCAGCTGGTCCCCCTTCCGCAGCAGCCCGAGCCGCAGCGCGTTCCGGGTCTGCTGAACGATCTGCTGGTACGGCGAAACCCCCGACCGGCCGTCCAGATGGAACTCGATCATCTACAACCCCATTCATCTAGGTAACTAGCACTATAGGGGTGTGATGCAAGACCAAGTCAAGAGGTGGGGCGGATCAGCGGATGGCGTCGTACCGGCGGAGCGCCTCGCGGCGGGCCTCGGCGTGGTCGACGACCGGGTCCGGGTAGCCGTCGGCGCCACCGTGCTTCCACGGTTCGTGGGCGGCCTTGCCGTCGAGCTGCCGCAGCTCGGGCACCCAGCGGCGGACGTACGCGCCGTCCGGGTCGAACTTCGTGCCCTGCCCGACCGGATTGAAGATCCGGAAGTACGGCGCCGCGTCCGCGCCGCAGCCGGCCACCCACTGCCAGTTCAGCGAGTTCGACGCGAGGTCGCCGTCGCGCAGCGACTGCATGAACCAGCGGGCGCCGTACTTCCAGTGCACGTGCAGGTCCTTGACCAGGAAGGAGGCGACGACCATCCGCACGCGGTTGTGCATGAAGCCGGACTCGGCGAGCTGTCGCATTCCGGCGTCCACGAACGGGAACCCGGTCCGCCCCTCGCGCCAGGCGTCGAAGAGCTCGCCGGGCTCGTCGTACTCCATCCGCTCGAACTCCGGCCGCAACGGCTTCCACGCCGCGTGCGGGTTCCGCGCCAGCAGGTCGGCGCAGAACTCGCGCCAGGCGAGCTCGCGCCGGTACACCTCCGCGCCGGCGCTGCGTTTGCGGGCCAGGTCGGCGAGCATGGTGCGCGGGTGGATCTCGCCGTACTTCAGCGGGATCGACATCCGCGAGGTGCTGTCGAGATCGGGTCGGTCGCGCTCGTCGTCGTACTGCGCGACGTCGTCCAGGTAGTCGTGCCAGTGGTCCAGCGCAGCCTGCTCGCCCGCGCCGTCGACCGTTGACCTGGGCAATGACTCGCCGTCGAGACCGACCCAGCGCACCTTCGAGGGCGGGTCGACCGGCCGCCGCCACCCATGGTCCAGCCAGGCGCGGAAGTACGGCGTGAACACCTGGTAGGACCGATCCTGCTTGTTGAGCACCCGCCCAGGCGCGACCGCGTACGGCGACCCCGTCACGACCAGCGGACAGTCCAGAGCTTCCTCGACCGCGGCATCCCGGCGACGCCCGTACGGCGCATGGTCCGCGCTGATGTGGACACTCGCCGCGCCGACCTCCTTCGCGACCGCCGGGACCACATCGGCGGGGTCTCCACGCCGTACGACGAACTTGCCGCCGATCGACTCGGACAGGCTCCGCAGCGACGCGGTCAGATGCTCCCGCCGAGGCTCACCTGCGGGCTCCCACAGCGCTGGATCCAGCACGAACAAGCCGACGACGCGCCCGTCCCCGGCGGCGACCGCGTCCAGCAACGCCGGATTGTCCGCCAGCCGAAGATCACGCCGGAACCACATCACCGCAGGACTCATCACCGCATCCTGGTGCCCACAACGGCCTGTAAGCGAACTGAAACGTCGGCAACTGTCCGTGCGCCGGAGGGGCGGAGTTCACGCGGATTGGGTAAGGCTTGCCTGCATAGGCGAGAATGGTTTTCGTGAGCGAGCTGATCGATACCACCGAGATGTACCTGCGGACCATCTACGAGCTCGAGGAAGAGGGCATCCTCCCGCTGCGCGCGCGGATCGCCGAGCGGCTGCACCAGTCCGGCCCGACGGTCAGCCAGACGGTGGCGCGGATGGAGCGCGACGGGCTCGTCACGGTCGAGGGCGACCGGCATCTCGAGCTCACCGACGTCGGCCGCAAGCAGGCGACCCGGGTGATGCGCAAGCACCGGCTGGCCGAGCGGTTGCTGGTCGACGTGATCGGGCTCGAGTGGGAGGACGTGCACGCCGAGGCCTGCCGCTGGGAGCACGTGATGAGCGACGCGGTCGAGCTGCGGCTGCTGAAGATCCTCGACAACCCGACCGAGTCGCCGTACGGCAACCCGATCCCGGGCCTGGAGGAGCTGCTCAAGGACGGTCAGGCGAGTGGCATCGAGGAGTTCCGGATCGGCGTGGAGCCGCTGGACAAGGTGCTCGACCAGGCCACCGGGGAGAGCGTCCGGGTGCTGGTCCGCCGGATCGCCGAGCCGGTGCAGACCGACGACGGCGCGATGGCGGTGCTGCGCAAGGCCGGCGCGCTGCCGGGCCGCGAGGTCGACTCCACGCTGGACGCCGAGGGCGTGCTGGTCGGCAGCCGGGACGCCGGCGGTGTGATCAGTGACGAGACGGCCGGGCACATCTTCGTCAGCCGGGTCTGAGGTTCGTACTTCAAAGCTGTATTAAGACGATCGACGCTGAGCGCTCGATGCTGTACAGCGTGTGGTCGAGGAGTAGCATCCGTCCGCAATGTCTGAGAACGCGATCGACTGGCCGGCGTACCTGCGGGAGTTCCACTCCGCGACGCCGGGCAGCACCGAAGCCCTGCTGTCCCGCGCGGTGGCAGGCGACCACACGCCGTACCGCTGGCTGGTGCGCGCCGTCTCCGGTGAGGCGCGCCGGGTGCTCGACCTGGCGTGTGGCAACGGCCCGGTAGCCCGGGAGCTGTACGGACGCTGGGTCGTCGGCGTCGACAACAACCCGGTCCAGCTCGCCGGCGCGCCGGGCCCGAAGGTGCAGGCGGACGCGCTGCACCTGCCGTTCGCGAACGAGGTCTTCGACGTCGTCACGTGCTCGATGGGCCTGGCGGTCCTGCAGCCGCTGCCCGCGGTGCTGTCCGAGGCGGCCCGGGTGCTGCGGCGCGGCGGCGTCCTGGCCGCGATCGTGCCGGCCGTCCGGCCGCTGCGGCGCGGTGACATCCGCACGCTGAGCGGGCTGACCACGCGGCTGCGGTCGACCCCGCAGTTCCCGGCCGGTGGCGAGATCACCGAGCTGAAGGACAAGCTGCACCACGCCGGCTTCCACGTGATGGAGAGCCAGCGCGAGCGGTACGTCTACCTGATCCGCACCCGCGACGACGCCCAGCGCCTGGTGAACGCGCTCTACCTCCCCGGCACTCCGGACGCCCGCCGCGAGACCGCCGCCGGCTGGCTGGCCGACCGCGCCGAGTCCAAGGACGGCCTCGAGGTCGCGATCCCGATCCGCCGAATCACCGCCATGCGCACCAAGCTGGCCCTGACCGGCACCTGAACACCCACTCCAACAGCGCCCACGGTAGGTAACGTGTGCGTGTGAGTGCGCTGCGCTGGTTCGTGCGGGTGGTGGACCGGGCGCTCGACGGTGAGACGGTCTACCGCGAGCTGCTGGCCGGGGAAGCCGTCGCGTTCTGGTTGGACGGCAGCTTCACCGACCGGGCGGCTCGCCGGGTTTCGGTCCTTGGTACGACGCTCGGCGCCGACGCGGAGGTCGTCGTACGGGCGGTTGCCGACGGCGACGTGTTCGCCGAGTTGCAGGGGCGGATCGCGGACAGGGCTGCCCGGCTGGACGGCGTACCGGAGGAGCTGGCGGGGCTGTTCGACGGCGGGTACGTCGGGTACTTCGGCTACGAGCTCAAGGCGCTGACCGGGGGAGCGGTGGCGCACGAGTCGCCGACGCCGGACGCGCTGTGGATCTGGGCGAACCGGTTCGTCGTCATCGACCACGACCGGGAGCTCAGCTACCTGGTCAGCCTGGACTCGGCCGACGACGGCTGGCTGGATCGAGCGGCGCGGATCGTCTCGCACTGGTCGATGGCCGAGATCGAGCCGCCGGCGATCGCGCGGCTCGACCTCGAAGCGCACCTGGAGCAGGACCGGGCGACGTACCTGGCCGGGATCGGGAAGTGCATGGCCGCCCTCGAGGCCGGCGAGACCTACGAGGTCTGCCTGACGAACCGAGTCCGGCTGCCCGCCGTCCCCGAGCCGTTCGACTTCTTCCTCTGGCAGCGCGCCCACAACCCGGCGCCGTACGCCGCCTTCCTCCGGTACGGCGACCTCGCGGTGGCCAGCTCGTCGCCGGAGCGGTTCCTGACCGTGGACACGGACGGCTGGGCCGAGTGCCGGCCGATCAAGGGCACCGCACCGCGGGACCCGGACCCGATGCAGGACAAGCTGGCCGCGAAGGCGCTCGCCGAGGACGAGAAGACCCGGGCCGAGAACCTGATGATCGTCGATCTGATCCGCAACGACCTCGGCCGGGTGAGCGAGGCCGGGACCGTGCACGTGCCGCAGCTGATGCAGGTCGAGAGCTACCGGACCGTGCACCAACTCGTCACCACCGTGCGCGGCCGGCTGCGGTCCGGGGTGTCCGCGGTCGACGCCGTTCGGGCTTGCTTCCCGCCGGGGTCGATGACCGGGGCGCCGAAGATCCGGACGATGGAGATCCTCGACGAGCTCGAGGACAGCGCGCGCGGGGTGTACTCGGGAGTGCTCGGCTACCTGACCGTGGACGGGCGAGCGAATCTCAGCGTGGTGATCCGTACGGCGGTGCTGACGCCGTCGGAGACCGTGATCGGTGCGGGGGGTGCGATCGTGCTCGACTCGGACGCGATCGCGGAGTACGACGAAATGGTGCTGAAGGCAACGGCAGCCGTGGGCGGGAACGCCGCGGCCGAAGGGTGGGGGAAATGAGTGGTTTGCAGGTGGCGGACTCGTTCCTGGTGGCCAACGGGCGGGTCCGGGGGATCGACCTGCACCGGGAGCGGT
Organism: Kribbella sp. NPDC050820; assembly: GCF_040653975.1. Lineage (NCBI taxonomy): Bacteria > Bacillati > Actinomycetota > Actinomycetes > Propionibacteriales > Kribbellaceae > Kribbella > Kribbella sp. NPDC050820. The sequence continues at coordinate 5,155 of NZ_JBFAHB010000100.1, read as the reverse complement.
TCGTCGGGTCGTGTGCTGCGGCCGGTGTCGACGCTTCGGGGTTCTGGGCCGAGCAGCTCGGCCGGCTGCCCGGGTTCGGGCGCTGGTTCCCGCGCTTCGAGCTGAAGGACTCCGGTGAGCTGGCCGTCCAGCTCCGGCCGGCTCCGCCGATCGGGGGACGTCTCCGGGTCGTCGTCCATGACGGTCCGGATCCGCGGACGGCGCCGCGGGTGAAGGGCCCGGACCTGGAGCTCCTCGGCAAACTTCGGGAGACCGTGGCCAACCGCGCCGACGAGATCCTGCTGCTCGACGAGGACGGCACCGTGCTGGAGGCGGCGTACTCCGCCATCGCCTGGTGGGACGACGACGTACTGTGCTTCCCGCCGTCCGACCGCCCGCTGCTCCCGTCGGTCACGGCCAAGCTGCTCCGCCGGATCGCCGAGGCCCAAGGCGTCGAGGTCGTGGAACGCCCGGCCACCCCTGCCGACCTTCAGTCCTGCGAGGTCTGGCTCCTCAACGCCCTGCACGGCATCCGCCCGATCCACGCCTGGTCCGACTCCGCGATCGACCCGCTCCCCAACTCCCAGTCCACCACCTGGCAGCAACGCCTGACCGACCTCGCTCAGCCCCTGTAGCACCCGCCGCTGCCGTACGGCGGCCAAATTGTGTTGAAAAAGTGATATCACAATGCTACCTTGAGGCTATCGAGAGGAGCATGTGATGGCGGACCTGGATGTTGCGGTGGAGATGCCGGCCCCGAAGGTGACCGAGCGGGTGGCGTGGGAGGTCAACGGGTGGCCGATGGCGGCGCTCGCGTTCGTGCTGGTGGTCGCCGGCGTGGTGCTGTTCGTCGTCGGGATCGGGGCCGGGCAGGGCGCCGTGGTCGCGATCTCGATCCTGGTCTTCCTGGCCGGGCTGATCGTGGCCGGTGGGCTGACGCCGGTGGCGCCGGGCCGCGCGCGGGTGCTGCAGATCCTCGGGCGGTACGCCGGGACGATCCGCACCGACGGACTCCGCTGGGTGAACCCGATCTCCACCCGCAAGGAAGTGTCCACCCGGATCCGCAACCACGAGACCGCCGTTGCCAAGGTCAACGATGCCGACGGCAACCCGATCGAGATCGCCGCGGTGGTGGTCTGGCAGGTCGAGGACACCGCGCAGGCGACGTTCGAGGTGGACGACTTCGTCGAGTTCGTCGCGATCCAGACCGAGACCGCGGTCCGGCACATCGCGAACAGCTACCCGTACGACGTGCACACCGAGGACGGCGCGCTGTCGCTGCGGGACAGCACCGACGAGATTACCGAGACGCTGTCGGCCGAGATCTCCGCCCGGGTGCAGGCCGCCGGGGTCCGGGTGATCGAGTCCCGGATCACCCACCTGGCCTACGCGCCGGAGATCGCCCAGGCGATGCTGCGCCGCCAGCAGGCCGGCGCCGTCGTGGCCGCTCGCCAGCGGATCGTCGAAGGTGCGGTCGGCATGGTCGAGCTCGCGCTGGCCCGGCTGTCCGAGCACGAGGTCGTGGAGCTGGACGAGGAGCGCAAGGCGACCATGGTCAGCAATCTGATGGTGGTCCTGTGTGGCGATCGGGATGCTCAACCGGTCGTGAACACCGGCACGCTCTACCAGTGAGCGTTCGACGTGGCCGTCGAACGCAAGAAGGTCCTGCTCCGGCTGGATCCCGTGGTGCACGACGCGCTGGCCCGCTGGGCAGCCGACGACCTGCGCAGCACCAACGCCCAGATCGAGTACCTGCTGCGCCGGGCGCTCGCCGACGCCGGCCGGCTCCCCTCCGGAGCCGGTAAGATGCGCCGGCCAGGCCGCCCGTCAAAGGAGGAAGACGATGAGTAAAGTCGCCTCAGGCAACCATCTGACCCTGGTGCGGGGCAGTCGCGGGACGCTGCCGCGACGGCCTCCGGTCCGTCGTCCTCAGGTCGCCGCGCTGGGCAGGGTGAAGGCCCCGGAGGCCTTGGCTGCAAGGCTTTTCCTGCTCGCCTACGACCCGACCACCGGCCGCCTGAATGGACGATACACAAGGCTGGGCCGGGTCCTGCGCGCGGCCGCGCTCGCCGACCTGCAGCTGCGTGGGAACCTTGCCGACGACAACGGCCGGGCTCGGCTGACCAAGGCGGCCGATCCGGCCGACCCGGTCCTGGCTGCGGTGCTGAACGACATCCGCCGGATCGGCCCGCGCAAGTGGCGGACCTGGATCGACCGGCGGCACGGCCGGATCGTCCGTGACGTCCGCGACGAGCTCGAACGCGCCCGGCTGATCAAGGTCGAGCGCTACCGCATCCTCGGTGTGTTCCCCGCCGACCGCATCACGTTGCGGCACCCGCTCGTACGGCGTCAGCTCCTGCGCAACGCGACGGACACGCTCCGGCCGTCCCGACTGGTCACCCGGGTCGATCTTCGCGACGCAGCAGTCGTCACCCTCGCCGCGACCGGCGACCTGCGCACCGTCCTGACCAAGGACCAGCGCAAACGGCACAAGGATCGGCTGGCGCAACTCGCCGTACGGGTCGGTCCGGTGGTGCCGGCTCTGAAGAAGGCCTTGCAGCAGTCGAGCAGCCAGGCCGGCGGATAGTTGACCGGTGAACCCGGCTGGGTGCTATGGTTCGTTACTCAAGTAATGAACCTAAGAACCTGCCGTCGGTGAGAGGAGGGCCGGGATGTTCGACGACCGGAGTCCGATCTACCTGCAGATCGCCGAGCAGATCAAGAACGACATCGTCACCGGCGCCCTCGCCGAGGACGAGCAGGTGATGTCGACGAACCAGTACGCCGCGTTCTACCGGATCAACCCGGCCACCGCGGCGAAAGGGTTCGCCCAGCTGGTCGACGAGGGCGTGCTCTACAAGAAGCGCGGGATCGGGATGTTCGTCAGCCCGAACGCGCGCGAGCTGCTCCGCACCGGCCGGCGTGACTCGTTCTTCGCCGACGTGGTCGACCCGATGATCCGGGAGGCCAAGGCGATCGGCGTACCGCTCAAGGACGTCGTCCAGCACATCCGAACCTACGGGGACGCGTGATGACCAACCGCACCTTGGAAACCACCGAGCTCGTGCGTACGACGGACCCCGAGCCACCGCTCGCGGCCCGGACGGAGAACCTCTCGGTCCGGTTCGCCGGTGAGCCCGCGCTGGACCGGCTCGACCTGCGACTGGCGCCGGGCAAGATCCACGGCCTGCTCGGCCGCAACGGCTCCGGCAAGAGCACCCTGGCCGCGACGCTGGCCGGCTTCCGGCAGCCGGACGAGGGCCGCGTCCTGATCGAGGGCGGCCACCTCGATACGGCGGCCGAGCCCTACGAGAACGCGGTTGTCACCAGCCGGATCTGCCTGATCCGCGAGTCGGGCGACCTGGTCGCGTCGGCGCCCGTCAAACACGTGCTCGGTCTCGCCGCCAGCCTGCGACCGTACTGGGACAGCGAGCTCGCCGGTGACCTGCTGGACCGCTTCGAGGTGCCGACCGGCAAGAAGGTGCACAAGCTGTCCCGCGGTAAGAAGTCCGCGCTCGGCGTCGTGCTCGGGCTGGCCAGCCGCGCGCCGCTGACGATCTTCGACGAGACCTACCTCGGCATGGACGTGCCGTCCCGCAACCTGTTCTACGACGCGCTGCTCGCCGACTACACCGAGGTCCCGCGCACGATCGTGCTGTCGACCCACCTGGTCAGCGAGGTCAGCACGATGCTCGAGGAGGTCGTCATCCTGGACAGCGGCCGCCTGGTCACCCAGTCGCCGGTGGACTCGCTGCGCGGTCGTGGGGCCTCGATCGTCGGGCCGGCGGCTGCGGTCGACAGGTTCACCGCCGGGCTCACCGTGCTCGCGGAGGATCGGCTCGGCGGCACCAAGTCGACCACCGTGCTGGGCGACCTCGACCCCGACCTGGTCGCCCAGGCGAGTGCCGCCGGGCTCGAGATCGGGCCGGTGGGACTGCAGGACCTCTTCGTGCACCTGACGTCGAACGGCAAGGGGGCCCGCGCGTGACCACGCTCGACGAGGCGGCACCGGCGTACGCGCTGCCGCGCGGAACCACCGCGACGCACCGGCTGCGGCAAGTGCTGCTGGCGATGGTGGTCGGCACCCGGCCGGCAGTGCTCGGGTACTGGGTCGTGATGCTGGTGTCGTTCACCGCGATCGGCGTCGGCTTCCTGATCGCCACCGGCGGGCTCGACCAAAGCATGTGGGACTTCGGCACCCAGTCGCCGAAGTACTTCTCGATGGCGATGGGCATCACGCTGACGCCGGGCTTCTTCACGTTGCTGATCGCGCAAGGTGTCACCCGGCGGATGTTCTCCGTTGCCGCGGGCATCTATCTCACCGGCGCCGCGCTCGCGACCGCGGCGTTGTGGGTGCTCGTGTACCAGGTCGAGCACGCCGTCTACAGCTCGCAGGGGTGGTCGCAGGCCCTGCAGAACCCGCACCTGTTCACCGACACCTCGCAGCGCGGGCTGATCTTCACCGAGTTCTTCCTGCTGATCCTGTCGCACGAGGCTGCCGGTTGGCTGCTCGGCATCACGTTCTACCGGTTCGGCTTCTGGCGCGGTGTGCTGATGCTGCCGCTCGCGGTGCTCCCGGCAGCGGCCGCCGAGTTCCTGTTGATCGCTCAGTGGCTCGCCGACGTGCTGAGCCGACTTGACTACCACCGTCCACCACTGGCCGTCGCCGCGCCGTCCATCCTGGTGGTCAGCGCCCTCGGGTGCTACGCGGGCTACCTGCTGCTGCGCCCGATGGGTCTCAAACCGTCGAAGAGTTGAGCCCAGTTATGCACAGGGGGTGTGTATAAGTCGGGGGATACCTGTGGATGGTTCCGGTATCACTGTGGACGACACGCAGTCGGTGGCGAATTGACGAAATCTCTCGGCAGGAAAGGGTTGTGCGGCCCCCGGCGACAGCGGTAAAAATATCGACACGCCGCTTCTGATCTGAGCGGCGGGTCGAACGGAAACCGAGGACCCTGGCGGTGGGGATCCCCACCGAGGTAGACCGGTGACGGGGTCTGCCGGCCCCACGGATTCGTTCGGGAGGCTGGAGACGTCACCTTCCTTCAGCTATTGCGGGGCCCCTCCGACTCATACTCGGAGGCCAGCTGAACCCCGGGGCGAACACGTACCACGAACCGAAGGCGATCGAGCTTCGCGGTCCGCTGGATCCGGTGGCGCTGCAAGGCGCCCT
>NZ_JBFAHB010000099.1:0-29840 GCF_040653975.1 Kribbella sp. NPDC050820 | reverse complement strand
AAACCGCCGCCGAACCCCTTTGGGGGGGGGTCGGGGGCGACTTCGAGACGGGCAGCGGGGTGCCCGGTGCTCAGCGGGTGGCGCGGTTGATGGCGGAGACGACCGCCTTCAGGGAGGCGGTGAGGATGTTGGCGTCGCGGCCGACGCCCCAGTAGACCTCGTCGCCGACCTCGCACTCGACGTACGCCGCGGCCAGCGCGTCACCGCCGGCCGAGAGCGCGTGCTCGTGGTAGTCCAGCACCCGGACGTCGTACTTCAGCGGCTTGATCGCGTCCACGAACGCCGACACCGGGCCGTTGCCCTCGCCGACCAGCTCGTGCGGCACGCCGTTCGAGTACACCTGCACGCGGAGCTGGTCGCCCTGGCCCTCAGCGGACGACGAGTTGACCGTCAGCAGCGACAGCTTGCCCGGCGTCAGGTACTCGGCCGCGAAGATGTCCCACATGTGCTGCGGGTTGACCTCGCCACCCTCGGAGTCGGTGTGCTGCTGGATCACCCGGCTGAACTCGATCTGCAGCCGGCGCGGCAGGTCGAGCCGGTGCTCCGACTTCATGATGTAGGCGACGCCGCCCTTGCCGGACTGCGAGTTGACCCGGATGACCGCCTCGTACGACCGGCCGACGTCCTTCGGGTCGATCGGCAGGTACGGCGCCTCCCAGGCGATCTCGGAGACCGGCTTGCCCTCGGCCGCGGCCTGCTTGTCGAGCGCCTCCAGGCCCTTCTTGATCGCGTCCTGGTGGGAGCCGGAGAAGGCGGTGTAGACCAGGTCGCCGGCGTACGGCTGCCGCTCCGGCACCCGCATCTGGGTGCAGTACTCGACCGTACGGCGGATCTCGTCGATGTCGGCGAAGTCGATCTGCGGGTCGATGCCCTGGCTGAACAGGTTCATCCCCAGCGTGACCAGGTCGACGTTGCCGGTCCGCTCGCCGTGGCCGAACAGGCAGCCCTCGACCCGGTCCGCGCCGGCCATCAGCGCCAGCTCGGTGGCGGCCACCGCGGTGCCGCGGTCGTTGTGCGGGTGCAGGCTGATCGTGCTGTGCTCGCGCCGGGTCAGGTTGCGGGCGAACCACTCGATCTGGTCGGCGTACACGTTCGGCGTCGACATCTCGACGGTGGCCGGCAGATTCAGGATGATCTCCCGGCCCTCGCCCGGCTGCCACTGGTCGCTGACCGCCTCGCACACCTCGAGCGCGAACTCCAGCTCGGTCCCGGTGAAGATCTCCGGGCTGTACTGGTAGCCGAACTCGCAGTCGCTCAGCATGTCGTCGGCGTACTTCATCACTGTCTCGGTGCCGCGGACCGCGATGTTCAGGCACTCGGCCTTGTCCACGTTGAACACGACCCGGCGGAACAGCGGCGCGGTCGCGTTGTAGAGGTGGATGGTCGCCTTCGGCGAGCCCTGCAGCGACTGCACGGTGCGCTCGATCAGCTCGTCGCGAGCCTGGGTCAGCACCGAGATCGTGACGTCGTCGGGGATGACGTCCTCTTCGATCAGGCTGCGGACGAAGTCGAAGTCGTACTGGCTGGCGCTCGGGAAACCGACCTCGATCTCCTTGTAGCCCATCTTCACCAGCAGGTCGAACATCCGCCGCTTGCGGGCCGGCGACATCGGCTCGACCAGGGCCTGGTTGCCGTCCCGCAGGTCGGTGGACAGCCAGCGCGGGGTCTTGTCGACGGACTTCGCCGGCCAGGTGCGGTCCGGCAGGTCGATCGGGGGAAACGCGCGGTAGCGCTGGATCGGCATCCCGGACGGCTGCTGGACGGGCTTGGGCTGGTTCTTCGGTGCCACGGGGTTCTCCTCGGGAGGTGCTGCGTTCTATCGATACGAGCTGGGGTCGTGAGGACGACCGGCGTACGTCAAGACTCCGCGGCGAGGGAACCGGCCTTGTCAGGCCTCGCCGCGGCAGCGAAGGAGGAGAAGCTGGTGCCGCATGATGCCAGTGAGTCTAAGCACAAACCCCCTGGCCCGTCGAACCAGGGGTCCGCCCGGCGAGACACGCAGAGTGACGGGGCCGGCCTGAAGATGTGCTGAAGAACCCGGCGGAGCGGCTGCGGAACCGGCGCCGGGCAGTGCAAGGATGGCCGGATGGCGGCCCGGGTGCTGGTGGTCGAGGACGCGGAACCGATCCGGACCGGCGTCGGGATCGCGCTGGCCGAGGCCGGTCACACGGTCCGGACCCGGGCGGACGGCGACGGGTTCGAGCGGGAACTGGCGGAGTACCGGCCGGATCTCGTGCTGCTCGATGTGATGCTGCCCGGGCGGGACGGGTTCGAGTTGCTGACCGTCACTCGGGAGACGTCGAACGCCGGGGTGATCCTGCTGACCGCGCGTGACGGTGTCGAGGACCGGCTGCATGGTTTGCGGACCGGTGCTGACGACTACGTGGTGAAGCCGTTCGTGCTGGCCGAGTTGATCGCGCGTGTGGAGGCGCTGCTTCGGCGGATGGGCCGGCTCCGGACCGTGCTGGAGGTGGGTGACCTGGCGGTCGACGTCGAGGCGGGGTTGGTACGGCGCGGCGGGGAGGCGATCGAGCTGACGGCGACGGAGTACAAGCTGCTCGCGTTTCTTGCTGGCCGCAGCGGCAAGGTCGTTGGCAAGACGCAACTGCTGACTGCCGTCTGGGGCTACGACGACTACGCGGCCAACCTCGTCGAGGTCCACGTGAGCGCGCTCCGCCGGAAGCTCGAGGCGCACGGGCCGCGGTTGCTGCACACCGTCCGCGGCTCCGGCTACGTCCTGCGGCCTCCGTCGTGAGGCCGTTGCGTACGGCGTCGCTCCGTGTTCGGGTGACGTTGACGGCGATCGCCGTACTGCTGGTGGTGCTGCCGGTGACCGGGTTGACGGTCAAGGCGGTGTTCGACGCGCAGGCCGAGCGCAGTCTGGATTCGTTGCTGACCGGGCGGGCTCAGCTGGCGCAGCAGCTCGCGCGGCAGAACGTTGCACCAGGCAACCTGGTACGGCGGATCGACGCCGACGGGATCCGGGTCACGCTGATCCTGCGGTCAGGGCAGCAGCTCGGCGCGCCGCCGGTGGATCCGGGCGGGACGGTGCGCCAGGTGCGGGCGACGTTGCAGGCCGGGCAGCGGACTCGTGGGGCGACACTGCTGCTGTCGGCGGACACGGCGTTGCTGGCGGATGCGAGCGCGCGGCTGCGCAATGTGTTGTTGGTGTCTGGTGCGGCGGCGATTCTGATCACAGCGCTCGCGCTGGTGATCGGCATGCGGTTCGCGCTCGCCCCGCTGGATGCGATGACCGGTCTCGCTCGGTCGATCGCGGCGGGCCGGCGCGGTGGCCGGTTGCAGCCGGAGCGCGCCGACACCGAGCTCGGGCGTACGGCGGCCGCCTTCGACGAGATGCTGGACGCGCTGGAGGGCGCGGAGCGGACTGCCCGCCGGTCGGAGGACCGGATGCGCGAGTTCGTCGCCGACGCCGCGCACGAGCTGCGAACCCCGGTCGCCGGTCTACAGACCGCGGCCGAAACCCTCATCCAGCTTGGCCCCGACGCGTCGGCTTCACGCCGCGAGGAGCTCGAACTCCTCCTCGTCCGCGAATCCCGCCGAGCCGGCACCCTGGTCGCCGACCTGCTCGAGCTCAGCCGAATCGACGCCGGCCTCCAACTGCACCTCGCCCAGGTCGACCTTCGTCACCTGGCCGACGCCCAAGCCTCCCGCCTCCGCCTGGTCGCCCCCGACCGCACCATCGATGTCGCCGGTTCCGCCACGGTGACCGCGGATCCCGAGCGGCTGGCACAAGTCCTGGCCAACCTCCTCAACAACGCTCGCCAGGCGGGCGCCCACTCGATCCACATCACCGTCGGGCCGACGGGCGCGTTGGTGGCAGACGACGGCCCGGGAGTGCCGGTGGAGGTGCGGGAGCGGATCTTCCACCGGTTGGTCCACGGTCCGCAGAGCAGCGGCGCAGGCTTGGGCCTGGCAATTGCCCGAGGCATCGTTCGCGCCCACGGCGGCGACCTGACGGTCACGGACCGAGCAGACGGCCACCGAGGCGCCGCGTTCCACCTCACCCTCCCGCACCACAGCTCAAACCCGCAGTAGACCGTCGATGGTCGTTTGGTGGTCGGCGAGGATTTGGCCGGGGTCGGCGCCCAGGACGTCTCGGAGGACGGTGGCGTAGACGTCGCGGAAGTCGGTCGAGGCTTTCAAGTCGCCGTTGGAGAGGTCGGTGAGGCTTGGTTGGGCGCCGTAGAAGCCGCCGGTGACCTTGTCCCCCAGGACGAACACGGGGCCGGCCGTCCCGTGGTCGGTGCCGTCGCTGCCGTTGGCCTGGACTCGGCGGCCGAATTCGGAGTAGACGAGGACGACGGCGTTGCGGCCTCGGTCTGTCTTGTGCAGGCGTTGGGTGAAGGGGGTCAGGGCCTTGTCCAGCTCGGTGAGGAGGCGTTGCTGGGTGCCTCGTTCGTCGGCGTGGGTGTCGAAGCCGCCCAAGGAAGCCGAGTAGGCGCGGGTCGGTACGCCGGCCTCGATCAGGCCGGCGATCAGGTCGAGTTGGGCGCCTAGTTGGGAAATGCCGCCGGCGGACGCGCCTTGCGTCCGTTGCTCGTCTTCCTCGTCCTCCTGCTCGTGTCCGGTGCGGAGTGCCTGGCCCAGGACGCGCGTTGCGTTCTGCAGGTCCTGGACCGACTTCGCGGCCCGCGCTTGCCAGCGCCCCTCCCCCGGACTCGGCTCGCCCAGCGCGGCGTACGCCGTACCAAGCGCACCTTTGGGCAGAGCAAGCCCGCGCAACGGCAGCGACGCAGCAGCAGTCGTCTCACCCGCCAGCAGAGGCGGCAGCGTCGGCTCGACGGAGACGGCTCGGAGTGGGTCTGCGCCGGTCGCGTCCAGCCACCGCCCGAGCCAGCCGGACGGAACCGGCGACTTCGGCGCCGCGGTCTGCCAGATCGCCATCGACCGGAAGTGGCTGCGATCGGGTTCCGGGTACCCGACGCCGCGCACGATCGCGAGTCTCTTGTCGTCCCACAACCCCTTCAGCCCGGTCATTCCCGGGTTGAGCCCAAGACCATCGCCCAGCTCGAGCACCTCGTCCGGCTGGTACGCGAGGTCCGGCCGTGCCTTCTGGTACGCCGGATCGCCTGCAGGCACCACCGTGTTGAGTCCGTCGTTGCCGCCGTACAACGTGATCACCACCAACACGGACTGGTCGCTCGGCAACGGATCGTCGACCGCTGCGGCCATCAGGTCGGACCAGTTCACCTGGGTCGCCCCTGCGGCCAGCGCACCGGCAGCAGTGACACCGCTCAGGGTCAGAAACCGTCGTCTGGTCAGGTTGTCCATCGGTCCTCCTTAGCCGCTGACCACGTACTCGGGTGCGCAGGCGGCAACGGCCGTCAACTGCGCGGGATCCTTCACACCGGCCAGCGCCGCCTTCGTCCGGGCGGACCAACCGTCGACGCCGAGCAGCGTGGCCACCTTGTCGACCGACAAGGCGGGCAGCTCAGCCTGCTTCACCAGATGCTGTGCGAGTTGCAGCCGCGTCAGGCCGGCCGACGTCGTCAACCAACTAGCACCGGACGGCCAGCCGCCAACACTCGGCGGCCGGAGGGGCAGTTGCCCCATCCCGCGAAGCCCGGCCAGCAGCTTCGTCTGGTCCTTCTCAGGCAGCTTCCCCGGCTGGACGCCCAGCGCCCGCATCAGGCCGACCGCCCACTCGACCGGCTGCTTCACCAACGCAGACTCCGAATCCCGGAACGCCGCCTCCGCGACCATTGCCGTCAGCAACGACCGCACGTCACGCGACGGACCGTACGCCTTCGCCAGCCGCGCGACCGTCGCCGCGTCCGGCGGAGTCGCCGACACCAGCCGGAACCACAGCCGCCCGATCACGAACCCCGCTGACGCGGGCTGACTCAAGGCGAGTACGGCGAACCCCTTGGCGTCGAAGTTGCCCGTCGTACCGAACAGAGTCTTGGAGCCGGCGTCGAAGCGCCGCCGCTGCAGTGTCGCCTTCGGCCTGAGCACCCAGCCGGTCAGGCAGCGCGCGCCCTCGGCGACGTCTTTCTCGGTGTAGTGGCCGATGCCGAGGGTGAACAGCTCGAGAAACTCGCGGGCCAGGTTCTCGTTCGGCGTGCCGCGGCGGTTCCGCTGCCCGTCGAGCCAGCGGATCATCGCGGTGTCGACGACCATCGCCTCGGCCAGGTCACCGAACCGGCCGAGGGCGTGCGTCCGCTGGGTCTGGTTCTGGGCCAGCATCCAGGCCGCGTTGCGGACCTTCTGGTTGCTGGTCGCGAAGTGCCCGTGCCAGAACCAGGTCAGTCGCTCACTCGCGGTCCGGCTCGCCACCATCCGGTCCAGCCACCAGACGGCCAGCTTCCGCTCCTGCCCGGCCCGCTGCCGCGCCGCCGCCTTCTTCTCGTCCTTGGACGCGTTCTTCGAGGCGGCCTTGGCCGGTGGCTCGAGCCCGGTCGGTGGCGCGAACGCGTTGGCGGCCGCATCGGGTCCCGGCCCCAGCAGCCGCCGCACGGTCTCGTCGTACCCGGCGCTCAGCTCACCGGGCGCCGGCCCGAACCCGAGCCGATCGTTCAGCCGCCGCACCGCGGCCCGCTCGCTGATCTCGCTCATCCCCCGATGGTTTCCGGCGGACCCCGCCCGGACCACCTTCCGCAGGCTTTCTTCAGCCAACCCACAGGTCGAGTTGCCTTCAAGCGTGCTTGAATTCTTAAGCTTCTCGTATGACGCGAAATCTCGCCGACCGGATCGGCACCCACGGCCTCGGTGTCCTGGTCACGCTGAAGCGCGACGGCCGGCCGCAGCTGTCGAACGTCACCTACGTGTTCGACGGCGAGCGGCTCCGGGTGTCGCTCACCGACGACCGCGCGAAGACGAAGAACCTGCGCCGCGACCCGCGCGCCAGCCTGTACGTCGACGGGCCCGGCGGCCGCTCGTACCTCGTCCTCGAAGGAAAGGCCGAGCTCAGCCCGGTCGCCGCAGACCCGTACGACGACGTGGTCGAGGAACTCGTCGACTACTACCGGACCGCGTCCGGCGAGCACCCGGACTGGGACGAGTACCGCCGGGCGATGGTCACCGACAAACGCTTGGTCTTGTCGATGACCATCGACCACGCCTACGGGATGCCTACCCCTTCCTGAGGTCGAAGCGGTCGAGGTCCATCACCTTGACCCAGGCGGCGACGAAGTCGGCCAGGAACTTGTCCTCCGCGTCCGCGCTCGCGTAGACCTCCGACAGCGACCGGAGCTGCGAGTTCGCGCCGAAGACCAGGTCGACCGGAGTCGCCGTCCACTTGGTTTCGCCGGTCGCGACATCGCGGACCTCGAAGACGTTCTCCTCCGACTCCGACGTCTTCCACTCCGCCCCGGGAGCGAGCAGGTTCCGGAAGAAGTCGTTGGTCAGCGCCCCCGGCCGGTCCGTGAAGAACCCGTGTTGCCCACGGCCGACCCCCATCGCCCGCAGCCCGCCCACCAGGACGGTCAGCTCCGGAGCGGTCAAGGTCAGCATGTACGCGCGGTCGAGCAGCAGCGTCTCCGGTGAGAGCTTCTCCCCGTCCCTGAGGTAGTTGCGGAAACCGTCCGCCCGCGGCTCGAGTACGGCGAACGAGTCGACGTCGGTCTGCTCCTGCGAAGCATCGGTCCGGCCCGGGTGGAACGGGACGGTGATGTCGTGGCCCGCGTTCCGCGCAGCCTGCTCCACCGCGGCGCCACCGGCGAGCACGATCAGGTCGGCCAGCGACACCGGCTTCCCGAACTCCTGCTGGATCTTCTCGAGCGCCTGCAGCACCTTCGCCAGCTCGGCCGGCTCGTTGACCTCCCAGCTGCGTTGCGGCTCGAGCCGGATCCGGGCGCCGTTCGCACCACCGCGCTTGTCGGTGCCACGGAAGCTGGCCGCGGCCGCCCAGGCGGTGGACACCAACTGCGTGACGGACAGACCGGAGGCCAGGATCTGCTCCTTGAGCGCGGCCACGTCCGCGTCGCCGATCAGCTCGTGGTCGACTGCCGGGACCGGGTCCTGCCAGAGCTGCGGCTCCGGGACCCACGGGCCGAGGAATCGCGAGACCGGGCCCATGTCGCGGTGCAGCAGCTTGTACCAGGCCTTGGCGAAGGCCAGCGCGAACTCGTCCGGGTTCTCGAAGAAGCGCCGGGAGATCGGTCCGTAGATCGGGTCGACGCGCAACGCCAGGTCGGTGGTCAGCATCGTCGGGCGGTGCTTGAGGTCCGGCACGTGCGCGTCGGGCACGTTCTCCTCGGCGTCCTTCGCGACCCACTGGTGGGCGCCGGCCGGGCTCTTCGTCAGCTCGTACTCGTAGCCGAAGAGGTTCTCGAAGAAGCCGTTCCCGAACTGGGTCGGCGTGCTCGTCCAGGTCACCTCGAGCCCGCTGGTGATGGTGTCCTTGCCCTTGCCGGTGCCGTAGCCGCTGTGCCAGCCGAGGCCCTGTGCCTCCAGCGGCGCGGCCTCGGGCTCGGGCCCGACCTGGTCGGCCGGACCGGCGCCGTGGGTCTTGCCGAACGAGTGTCCACCGGCGATCAGCGCGACGGTCTCCTCGTCGTTCATCGCCATCCGGCGGAACGTCTCGCGGATGTCGCGCGCCGCGGCGATCGGGTCCGGGTTGCCGTTGGGTCCTTCGGGGTTGACGTAGATCAGGCCCATCTGGACCGCACCGAGGGCGCCGTGCAGCTCACGGTCACCGCTGTAGCGCTCGTCGCCGAGCCACGTGTCCTCCGGACCCCAGTAGATCTCCTCGGGCTCCCAGATGTCCTCGCGGCCGAAGCCGAAACCGAACGTGCGGAAGCCCATGTCGTCCAGGGCCACGTTGCCGGCCAGCACGAGCAGGTCGGCCCAGGAGACCTTCCGGCCGTACTTCTGCTTCACCGGCCACAGCAGCCGGCGGGCCTTGTCGAGGTTCGCGTTGTCGGGCCAGCTGTTCAGCGGCGCGAACCGCTGGGAGCCGTCACCGCCCCCGCCGCGGCCGTCCTCGATCCGGTAGGTGCCGGCCGCGTGCCAGCTCATCCGGATGAACAGCGGACCGTAGTGGCCGAAGTCGGCCGGCCACCAGTCCTGCGACGTCCGCATCACCTGGACGATGTCGGCCTTCAGCGCGTCGACGTCGAGTTTCGCGAACTCCGCGGGGTAGTCGAAACCGTCCTCCATCGGGTTCGACTTGGTCGCGTGCGGATGCAGGATGGACAGATCCAGCTGGTTCGGCCACCAGTCCTGGTTCGTCCGCGGCCGGGTCGCCCGCGGAGTCGGGGCGTCGATGACCGGGTTCTCGCTCTCGCTGCCGTGGTGGGTTACACCGGACGTGTCGGACATGCTCAACCTTTCGGTGCTGAGGTCAGGAATCGGTGGCGGCACAGGCGGGGCACAGGCCCCAGTAGACGACCTCGGCCTCGTCGATCAGGTAGTCGTGGTCGTCGGACGCGGTCAGGCACGGCGCATGGCCGACGGCGCAGTCGACGTCGACGACCGCAGCGCACGACCGGCAGACCAGGTGGTGGTGGTTGTCGCCCACCCGGGCCTCGTAGCGTGCCACCGATCCGGCCGGCTGGATCCGCCGTACCAGGCCGACGTCGGTGAGGGCGCGCAGTACGTCGTACACGGCTTGGTGGGACACGTCCGGGAGGTCCTCCCGGGCGGCCCGGATGATCGCGTCGGTGTCGGCGTGCGGGTTCGCGTACACAGCGGCGAGTACGGCCACCCGCGGCCGGGTGACCCGGAGCGCGACGCTGCGCAACGACTGGTGGAGATCGCCGTCGACGTCCACATCTCGCAGTCTTCCGCCCGATCTGGAACCGGTCAAGATCTCCGTACGAATGTCGGAAATCAATCCAAAGACCTTCCCGTCATTGGCAGGATCTTGCCCGCTGACTGGATCCGGTCATGACGGGTGTTGGTCATCCCGCACCATGGAACGGGCCGGAGGCAACTGTCAGGGTTCTGCACCGAGGGTCCTGCGCCCGTCAGGTCCCCGGAAGGTTTCTCATCGTGCCCCGATCACGTCTCAGCGCCGCGCTGGTGGCGGCGGCGACCGCTGCCGTGCTGGCGATGTCCGCGGTCACCACCACCGCGGCGGCGCCCCCACCCCCTCCTGGCCAACCCGGGAGCCCACTCAGCGCCCAGACCTACCGCATCACCCTGGTGACCGGCGACGTCGCCGAGTACACCACCCAGCCCGGCGGACGGCACTCCGCGAGGCTGCTCGGCAACGCCGGGTACTTCACCAGCGAGAACGGCGGCGAACTGACCGTCGTACCGGCGGCGGCCTACCGGCACGTCCAGTCCGGAACGGTCGACCCGCGGCTGTTCAACCTGACCCAACTCGTTGCCCAGGGCTACGACGACGCGCACACCAAGCGCCTGCCGGTCATCGACGCCGAGGCGGAGAAGTCCCAGGCGCGCGGGTTCTGGAAGTCGTTCGCCGCCAAGCGGTCGCCGGGCAAGCTGTGGCTCGACGCCCGGACCCGTGCGGCAACCACGAGCCCGACAGGTGCCCAGGCGAAGGCAGCGCAGGCCAGGGGCAGCCAGTACGACGGCAGCGGCGTGAAGGTCGCCGTACTGAGCACGGGGTACGACGCCCGCCACCCCGACCTCGCGAACCAGGTCGTCGCCGAGGCCAGCTTCTTCCCCGGTGAGTCGGTCCAGGACGGCCACGGCGCCGGTACGGCGACCGCCTCGGTGATCGCCGGCATCGGGAGCGTCGACCGCAGCCGGAAGGGCGTGGCACCCGGCGCCGACCTGATCGTCGGCAAGGTCCTCGACAACACCGGCAGCGGCACGGAGTCGGAAGCCATCGCCGGCATCGAGTGGGCCGTCGAGCAGGGCGCCCGCGTCATCAATCTCGGCCTGAGCAGTTCGATTCCCTCCGACGGCACCGACCCGCTGAGCCAGACCATCGACAGGCTGTCGAAGTCGAAGGGCGTGCTGTTCGTGGTCCCGGCCGGGGACAGCGGCCGGGAGGAGTTCATCGGCTTCCCCGCAGCCGCCGGAACCGCTCTGACCGTCAGCAGCGTCGATGCCGACGGCAACGTCTCGTCGACCGCCTCCCGCGGCCTGCGCGTCGACGGCGCGCTCAAGCCCGAGGTCACCGCACTCGGCGTCAACGTCGAGGCGGCCCGGGCCACCGGCACCAACGCCGGCCACAACCTGAGCGAGCACTACACGTCGATGAACGGTACGGCGATGGCCGCCGCCGAAGCGGCCGGCGTCGCTGCCCAGCTCGCCCAGCGCCACCCGGACTGGACCGGCGCCCAGCTGAAAGCAGCCTTGGCCGGTACGGCGCGTCCGGCGCGGGACGAACCGATCGTCGCGCAGGGCCTCGGCCGGATCGATGCCGACGAGGCGCTGGACAGCGACCTCACCAGCGACCTGGCCAGCCTCTCCTTCGGCGACCTGTCCTGGTCAGGTGAGGCTCCGCCGCCGGTCGAGCGTCAGGTGACCTACACGAACACCGGCCGGAAGACAGTCACGCTGGACCTCGCCCTCGACCTGGTGACGCCGAACGGGATCCGTCCGGCGCTGACGGTGAGCCCCAGCAGACTTCGCCTCGCGCCAGGACAGTCAGGTACGGCGACCGTCCGGCTCGACCTGGCCAAGACCAAGACGGGGACGTACTCCGGCACACTGCGAGCGCGCTCCGGCAACACGTCGTACCGGACCGGGATCGGCTTCAAGGCCGGCGGTCCGCTGCAGACGCTGACTGTGCACGGGATCGACCGGGATGGACAGCCGGTGCAGTCGAGCGGTCTGCCGGCCAGCAGCGTCGCCCTGTGGAACCTCGACAGCGGCAAGGTGCAGGAGGCCGGTTTCGTCAACGGGACGGCGACGCTGGCGGCGCCCGCCGGCCGGTACAGCCTCTTCGCCTTCGTCTTCAGCTACGACGAGGCCGAGTTCGTCGACACGATGACGCTGGTCGGCGAACCCGAGCTACGCCTGGACGGCGACCGCGCCGTGACTCTCGACGCACGCAGAGCGCACGAGGTCCAGGTGAATACGCCGCAGCCGGCCGATGTCGCCATGGCCGGGCTGGCCTGGAGCCGGAAGCTCGGCGACCGGTCCGCGTTCGGCGGCTGGGCGCACTACAACTACCTCGATCGCGTGTATGTGCAGGATTTCGATCGCGTCCGTACCGGCAGCTTCGAGGTCATCCAGCGATGGAACCTGCGGCAGCCGCTGCTGACCGCCGACGTGACCGGTCCCGACGGGTACCGGCTGCCGTCACCACTCCCGGTGACGTACCGCAAGGCCTTCCAAGGCAACGCGGATTTGGCGGTGGTCGACGGCGGTGAAGCCCGGCCGGGTGAGCTGGACCAAGTGGCAGGGAAGGTCGTGATGATCCGCCAATCGGCGACGACGCCGGTCGACGAGCAACTCAACGCGGCGGCCGCCGCCGGGGCGAGGTTCGCCCTGCTGTACCGCAAGCAGGGTGGCTACTACGACCCTGGCACCAGCGCTGAGCTTCCCGGGTACGCACTCGAGTCGGCGGATGCCTTCCGCCTGCTGGACCGGCTGCAGACCGGTCCGGTGACGCTCCGGGTCAGCGGTATAGCCACTCCGACCTACCGGTACGACCTGTCGGCCACGCCGTCGGAGGTGCGCGGTCCGCTGCGCTACGACTTCGCCAAGCTCCGGCCGACCGTGGTGACCAACACGTTCAACGTCAGCAACGTGACCGAGCACGCCCACGTCAACGCGCAGACCGCCTATCCGAGCACGCTCTCGGTCGGTTACGAGGTGATCGAGCAGATCGAGAACAAGACCACGCGGACGGACTACCTCGCCAGCGACGAGCCGGAGACGCAGTGGACCAGCAGTCTGATCGGTGGGTTCGAGAACGCGACCGGGCAGGAGTACACCCTCCCGCGGACCTACCGGAAGGGTGAGCACGTTACGCAGCAGTGGTGGCGGGCCATCAGCCGGCCGGCCGTTCCCGCAGTGGACGGGATGGGCGTGGCCCGGTACGAGGACGCGATCCGGATGGCCATCCCGCAGTACGTGAGCGGTGATCTGAGCACGTACGGCTGGAGCGACGACTGGCGCGAGCAGACCATGCTGGTGCTGCGTCGCAACGGCATCGAGGTCGGCCGGAAGAACTGGTCGGTCGCCGACTTCCCGGTGGCTCCGGGCACGGCGTCGTACGAGCTCAGCCTGGATGTGACGCGCACGCCGAACACCTGGGCGGACACGTCGACGAGCACGAGCACGCAGTGGTCGTTCAGGTCGGGTACGGCGAAGTCGAAGGCTGTGCTGCCGTTGGTGCAGGTGGAGTACGCGCTGCAGGCGGACAGCGACAACGCCGTACCGGCTGCTGGTGGTTCGTGGCTCGAGCTGACGCCTGGCTACCAGCCGAGCGCCAACGGGCCGGGCCGCTTCCGGACGACCGCAGAGGTGTCGTACGACGGCAAGACCTGGCAACCGCTGTCGTTGGTCTACTGGGGCCACGGCACGGTCGGCGCCAAGCTGCCCGCGGCGACTGCCGGGACCGACGCCACGCTCCGAGTCACGTCGACCGACCGGGCGGGCAACCGGATCGTGCAGCGGATCGACAAGGCCTGGCACGTGCGGTGACTTGCCCACCGCGATAAATCACTCGCGGTAAACGGCGCCGGTGTGGAAGCTGTGGTCGTGGAGATCACGAGACTGCTTCCCGACGACGAGGCCGGGTGCGCCGATGCGGTGGCGGTGCTGAGCGCCGGCGCCAAGGTGGACTGTCCGGAAGTACTGCTGCCGACACCGCGCAGCTACGCGAACGGACTGCGGTACGGCTGGGACCTCAACCCGGGCCAGACCTATCTGGCCCGGGTTGACGGTACGGCGGTGGGGCTCCTCGAGGCCCAGATGCCGACGTACGACAACACCAACCTGGTGTGGACCGACGTCCAGGTCCATCCCGACCATCGCGGTCGCGGGATCGGGTCGGAGCTGGTCGTGTACGCCGAGCGGCTGGCCGCCGAGCTGGGCCGGGACTCGATCGGGATGAGCACGTTCGACCTGCCGAAGGCGGACGCGTTCGCCCGGCGGCACGGTTTCGAGCGCAAGTCGATGGAGGTGAACCGGCGGCAGGACATCGCCGGGCTCGACTGGGCGGTCGTGCAGAAGCTGTACGACGACTCCGTCGCCGCCTCCTCGGCGTACGAGCTGCTGAAGATCACCGGTGAGCTGCCGGACGAGCTGCTCGAGGGCATGGTGGCGGTCACCGAGTCGATCAACGACGCGCCGAAGGACGACCTCGACATCGAGGACGACGTCTACAGCCCGGAGCGGTTGCGGGCCTACGAGCAGGCGCAGCTGAAGAGCGACCGGACCCTCTACCGGGTGATCGCCCGGGAGAAGGCGACCGGCGAGCTGGCCGGCCACACCACGATCACGGTCGAGCGGGAGCGCCCGCACATCGCCGAGCAGAACGACACGGCCGTCGCCCGCGCCCACCGCGGCCACCGCCTCGGCGCGCTGGTCAAGTCCGCGATGCTGCTGTGGATGCGCGAGCAGGAGCCCGCCCTGACCCAGCTCGACACCTGGAACGCCGAGTCCAACGACCACATGATCGCCATCAACGAGGCGCTCAACTACCGCATCATCACCCGCATCCCGGACTACCAGAAGGCGCTCCAGGGCCCTACACCGGCTCGACGAGGGTGACTTTCATCCGGTTGGACAGGGTGAAGCCGAGGGACTCGTAGAGGCGGATGGCGCCGGTGTTGGTGCCGCCGGTGTGCAGGAAGGGGTGGCTGCCCGTCGACTCGATGTGGGCAGCCACCGCGCGGATCAGCCGCGTGGCCAGGCCTTCCCCGCGGTACGACGGATGCGTGCAGACCGCGCTGATCTCCGTGTAGGCGGGCAGCGCGAACCGGGTGCCCGCCATCGCGATCAGCTCGCCGCCCCGGCGGATCCCCAGGTAGGTGCCCAACTCGATCGTCCGGGACCGGAACGGCCCCGGATCGGTGAGCGCCACCAGCGCGAGCATCTCGGGTACGTCGTCCAGCGTCAGCACGACCGCCTCGTCGTCGACCGCGGCCGGCGTCGGCGGGGCGACGAACTGGACCAGATCGAACTGGCGGTCCAGCTTGAAGCTCTCCGGGATCGGGAGGTCCGGGCGCATCAAGGCGGCGGTCGTGCCGGTGCCGAGGAGGGCGGCGGCGTCCGACCAGTCCTGGAGTGTCGGGTCGTCCGGGAGACCGAGGAACGGCGCGACGGCCTTCGGGTAGCAGCGGGCGTTGCCCCGGACCTCGGCGAAGGTGGTGTGCGGGCCGGTCAAGGCGGCGTACACCGGGTTCTGCAGGGTCACTCAGAAGCCCAGCTTGCGAAGGTGCTTGGCGTCGGTCTGCCAGTTCTTGGCGATCTTGACGTGCAGGTCGAGATAGACCGGCGTCCCCAGCAGCGCCTCGATCTGGCGCCGCGCCGCCGCGCCGACCTCACGCAGCCGGGCGCCCTTGTGGCCGATCACGATGCCCTTCTGGCTGTCCCGCTCGAGGAAGATGTTCGCGTACACGTCGAGCAGCGGCTTGTCCTCCGGACGCCCCTCCCGCAGGCCCATCTCGTCGATGGTGACCGCGATCGAGTGCGGCAGCTCGTCGCGCACACCCTCCAGCGCGGCCTCGCGAATCAGCTCGGCGACCAGCGTCTCCTCGGGCTCGTCGGTGATGTCGCCGTCCGGGTAGAGCGCGAAGCCCTCCGGCAGCAGCTTCACCAGCTCGTCGGCGACCACGTCGACCTGGTAGCCGGACGTCGCCGAGACCGGCACGATCGCGGCCCACTCGATCCCGACCGACTCCCCCAGCGCCTGGATCTCGGCCAGGTGCTCGACCATCCGGTCCGGCTCGACCAGGTCGGCCTTGGTGGCCAGCGCGACCTTCGGGGTCTTCGCGACCTTGGCCGCCTCACCGGCCAGGAACCGGTCGCCCGGGCCGATCTTGTCGCTGGCCGGCAGGCAGACCGCGATCACGTCGACCTCGGCCCAGGTGGTCTTGACCAGGTCGTTCAACCGCTCGCCGAGCAGCGTCCGCGGCTTGTGCAGACCGGGGGTGTCGACCAGCACGAGCTGGGCGTCCGGCCGGTGCACGATCCCGCGGACCGCGTGCCGGGTGGTCTGCGGCTTCGACGACGTGATGACGATCTTCTTGCCCACCAGGGCGTTGGTGAGGGTGGACTTGCCCGCGTTCGGACGGCCGACGAAACAGGCGAACCCGGACTTGAAGGGCTCAGGTGTGGACGACATCGCGGACCTCTCCGGTGCCAGTGGCAACGACTACGGGGATGGCGGCGCCGGCGAAGTGCCGGACGACGTTCACGTCGACCGGCTCCGACTCGGTCACCACCGCGGCGGCCTCCAGGCCCAACACCCCGGACGACAGCGCCATCGCGACCGCCAGCTGCAGCGCGGTCAGGTCGACGGTGTCGAGCGCGACCGTGCAGGCCGAGTACGTCCGGCCGTCGGTGTCCCGTACGGCGGCGCCCTCGGCAGCCCGGGTCCGGGCGCGGGCCGCGCGGGCGAGCGTGACGAGTTTGGCGTCCTCGGCCGACAGGTCTGACAACGAAGTGCTCCTAGGGGATCCGGGGTGCTGCGAGGTGGTGCTGCGACGTGGTGCTGCGACGTGGTGCTGGTGCGGTCAGGCGTGCTGGTGGTTCTGGTCGGGTGACGGGTGGGCGGGCTGCTCCCGTCGTACCAGCACAGTACCGACCTGGTTGCGGCGGCCGGACGGCCGCTCCGCAGTCAGCGACAGGCCGGCGATCTCCACCTCGGCGCCGGGGATCGGCACCTTGCCGAGCAGCTTCGCCATCAGGCCGCCGACGGTGTCGACGTCGTCGTCGTCCAGCGGGACGCCGAACAGCTCACCCAGCTCGTCGATCGGCAGCCGGCTCGACACCCGGTAGGCGCCGTCGGACAGCTCCTGGACCGAGTCGGGCACCTCGTCGTACTCGTCGGTGATCTCGCCGACGATCTCCTCCAGGATGTCCTCGATGGTGACCAGGCCGGCGGTGCCGCCGTACTCGTCGACGACGATCGCGACGTGCATCCGGGCCGCCTGCATCTCGCGCAGCAGCTCGTCGATCGGCTTGGAGTCCGGGATGTACATGCACGGCCGCATCACCGACTCGACCCGCTCGGTCGACTCGGCCTGGGCGTTGTCGTACACCCGGCGCATCACGTCCTTGAGGTAGACGACGCCGAGGATGTCGTCCAGCGACTCCCCGATCACCGGGATCCGCGAGTAGCCCGAACGCAGGGCCAGCGAGGTGAGCTGGCGCAGCTTCTTGTGCTTCTCGATGTAGACCATGTCGGTCCGCGGCACCATCACCTCGCGGACGATGGTGTCGCCGAGCTCGAACACCGAGTGGATCATCTGCCGCTCGCCGGACTCGATCACCGCCGACTTCTCGGCGTAGTCGACCAGCGCCCGCAGCTCGGCCTCGGTGGCGAACGGGCCCTCGGCGAACCCCTTGCCCGGGGTGAGCGCGTTGCCGATCATGATCAGGAACTTCGGCAGCGGCCCGAGCACCCGGGTCAGTGCCATCACCGGGCCGGCCGAGATGATCGCGAACCGGTCCGAGTGCTGCCGACCGAGGGTGCGCGGCGCGACCCCGATGATCACGTACGAGACCAGCACCATCACCACGGCGGTGATCAGGATGTGCTCCCAGGTGACCGGGAACACCTCCGACAGCGCCTGGGTGACCAGCACGATCGCGGTGATCTCGCAGATCAGCCGGACCAGCAGCAGCGAGTTCAGGTAGCGCGGCGCGTCCGAGAGCAGGTCGCGCAGCCGGACCGCGCGCAGGTTGCCCTGCTCGACCTGCTCGTTCGCCCGCACCTTCGAGTACGACGACAGCGCCGCCTCCGCACCGGCGAACAGGCCGGCCAGCAGGACGAGCCCCGCAGCCACAACCAGCAGAACCAGGTCGTGGGAGGTCACCGCAACGTCACTCCTGTCCTAGGGATGTCCGACGGGACACCATCAGACACTCTCCAGCCGGTTTCCGGGAGCCCGCCATGCTTCCAGAAGGCGGCCCTGGACGTCCCACATCTCCGCCTTCTCGGCGGGTTCGGCGTGGTCGTAGCCCAGCAGGTGCAGAATGCCGTGCACCGTCAGCAGCTCCAGCTCGGCCCAGGTGCCGTGCCCGGCCTTGGCGCCTTGGGCGGCGGCCACGGTCGGGCAGAGCGCGATGTCGCCGAGATGCCCTAGCGGCGGGTCGGCGTCGTCCTCGGCGCCCGGCCGCAGCTCGTCCATCGGCCACGACATCACGTCGGTCGGACCCGGCAGGTCCAGGAACTCGACGTGGTAGCGCGCCATGGTGTCCTCGTCGACCAGCTTGATCGACAGCTCACACTCCGGGTGCAGCCGCAGCGACGACATCACGAACCGGCTGAGCCGCATCAGCCCGTTCGCGTCGATCTCCACCCCGGACTCGTTGTTGACCTCGACGTTCATCTCTTGATGTCAGAGCTGCCTTCGTAGTTCTCGTACGCCGAGACGATCCGGCCGACCAGCTTGTGCCGGACGACGTCGTGCGAGGTGAGCCGGCAGAACGCCAGGTCCTGGACGCCGTCCAGGATCCCCTGGACAACCCGCAGGCCCGAGTTGGTCCCGGTCGGCAGGTCGACCTGGGTGACGTCGCCGGTGACCACCATCTTGGAGCCGAAGCCGAGCCGGGTGAGGAACATCTTCATCTGCTCCGGCGAGGTGTTCTGCGCCTCGTCCAGGATGATGTAGGCGTCGTTCAGGGTCCGGCCGCGCATGTAGGCCAGCGGCGCGATCTCGATCGTGCCGGCCGTCATCAGGCGCGGGATCGACTCCGGGTCGATCATGTCGTGCAGGGCGTCGTACAGCGGCCGCAGGTACGGGTCGATCTTCTCCGACAGGGTGCCGGGCAGGAACCCGAGCCGCTCGCCCGCCTCGACGGCCGGCCGGGTCAGGATGATCCGGTTGACCTCCTTGGCCTGCAGCGCCTGGACCGCCTTGGCCACCGCCAGGTAGGTCTTGCCGGTGCCGGCCGGGCCGATCCCGAACACGATGGTGTTCTTGTCGATGGCGTCGACGTACCGCTTCTGGTTCAGCGTCTTCGGCCGGATGGTGCGGCCGCGGCTGGACAGGATGTTCTGGGTGAGCACGTCGCGCGGGCTCTCGGCGGTGGCCGCCTTGATCATCGCGATGCTGCGCTCGACCGAGTCCGCGGTCAGCCCGTGGCCGGTCCGCACCACCGCGATCAGCTCGTCGATCAGCCGCTCGGCCAGCGCCAGCTCGGCGGGCTCACCGGTGAGCGTGATCTCGTTGCCGCGGACCAGGATGTCGGCGGCGAACTCCTTCTCGACGATGCGGAGGAACTCGTCCCGGGCTCCGAGCAGGGCCACCATGTCGATGCTGTTCGGCACGACGATCTTGTGTGACGCCTGCGTGGCGGTGGCCGCGCCGTTCGCGCGCGCCTCCGGTTCGATACTGCGTGGCCTGGACAGGCTCTTCCTCCTGATGCCGGTGATATGACCTCACCATGCTAGCCCGCTCCGCCGACAGCCTCACTGGTAATTCGGTGCAACACCCCGGGGCCGTGATCGTTTGCACTCCGTTGTCAACCTGGGACGGGGTCTTTGCGTCGTCTTTTCGTGGCGCAACCGGCGGTGGTGTACGAAGAGGTCGTGACACATGAGTCCTCGTGGGATGCCGACGAGGCGCTGACGGCTGTCTACACGGCGCACTACACGTCGCTGGTCCGCCTCGGCGCCTTGTTGCTGCGTGACACCGGTACGGCGGAGGAGATCGTGCAGGACGCGTTCGTCGCGATGCACGGCCGCTGGAACCGGCTGCGCGACCCGCACAAGGCTCTCGCCTACCTGCGCACCACGGTGGTGAACCGCTGCCGCTCCCGCCAGCGCCACCTGGTGGTGGTGGACAAGCACACGCCCCGGTCGCTGCCGGACGAGCCGAGCGCCGAGCACGCCGTACTGCGAACCATCGAGACGGATCGGGTGATCGAGGCGATGCGCACCCTGCCGGAGAAACAACGCACCGTGATGGTGCTGAGGTACTACGGAGACCTGTCCGAGGCGGAGATCGCCGACGCGATGGGGATCAGCCGGGGCTCGGTGAAGAGCCATGCCGCGCGGGCGAGCAAGTCGCTCCGCCAGCTCCTGGAGCAGACGCTATGAACGAGCGACCTGACGACCCGTTCGACGACCTGATGCGGCGGGCGCTGGCCGAGGAGGCCGACCGGATCGAGCCGTCCGACGCCCTGCCGGAGGTCCAGGCCCGGGTCCGCGGCCAGCGCCGGCCGGCCACCCGCCGGCCCTGGGTGCTGACCGCCGGCGCGGCCGCGATCGGCACCGCCGCGGCGATCGGCGCCTTCACCGTCTTCAACGACGACGCCACGACCGCGGGCGACGACCAAGTCGCCGGCCCGGGGACGACGACCAACGCGACCGGCCCGATGACGCCGGGCCCGACGACCGTCCCCGACAGCCCGGCGCCAACTCCGAGCACGCTGCCGAGCGCGCCACCCAGCACCGCACCGGAGGAGAAGACCCCACCGACCGTGCGGGGTAGCGAGCCGACCAAGTCGGGCGCCGTACCGGTCTACTGGCTCGGCGAGAAGGTCGGCTCGACCTCGGCCGACCCGACGGTCCGGCTGTACCGCACCTGGATGAAGGTCGTCGACCGCCAGCCCACGCTCGAGGCGGTCCGGATCATGACGTCGAAGGACGCCGGCGACCCGGACTACTACTCTCCCTGGCGTGGCGCCCAGGTGAGCTCGGTGACCCGGGCCGGCGGGGTCGTCACGGTCGACTTCAAGCAGCTCCCGCAGACGAAGCTGGACAGGGCGGCAGCGGACGTCGCGACCCAGCAGCTCGTCTACACGGTCCAGGGCGTGCTGAGCGACACGACCGAGCCGATCCGGATCACCCAGCAGGGCCGGGCCGGCGGCGCCCTGTTCGGCCAGGTCGACACCAGCCGGCCGATCGCCCGCGCCCAGGCGAGCAAGGTCCAGGCGCTGGTGTGGATCGACAACCTCGTGGACGGCCAGGTCACCAAGAGCCCGCTCACGGTCACCGGGATCGCGGCCGCGTACGAGGCCACCGTCAACTGGCGCGCCACGAACCTGAAGACCCGCGTGACCCACGCCAGCTACGCCAACACCAAGGGAGGCCAGACCTTCTCGCCGTTCGCCGTCCCGCTCAAGCTGTCCCCCGGCGAGTGGCGGATCGAGGCCTACCTGATCTCCGCCGAGAACGGCGCGATGACCGACACCGACTCGAAGACGATCTACGTCAAGTAGCCGAACCCCTGCCCGGAACGCTCGACCCGCGGCGAGGACCTCGACTGCTTTCCGGAAAGAAGGTGCCACCTCGCGACAGTTTTCTTCCGGAAAGCTCGGGTCAGCTCCAGCGGGAGCGGGCGAGTAGGGCGGCTGCGGCGGCGACGCCGGCGGTCGAGGTGCGCAGGACCGTGTCGCCGAGGCGGACCGGCTCGACGTCGAAGGTCTCGAGCTCGCCCGGGGAGATACCGCCTTCGGGGCCGATCACGATCACGATGTCGCCGTCGGCGGGGACGTCGAGACCGGCCAGAGGGGTCTTGGCTTCTTCGTGCAGTACGACGGGGAGCGCGGCGGCTGCGATCAGTCGGGCGACCTCGACCGTGGTCGCGATCGGAGCCACCTCGGCGAACCACGCCCGGCGGGACTGCTTGCTCGCCTCGAACGCCCACGCCTGCCACTTGGCCAGCGTCTTCGCGGACCGCTCCGGGTTGCTGCGGAACTGGCTGCGCTCCGCGTTCCACGGCACGATCACGTCCGCGCCGACCTCGGTCAGCATCTCCACCGCGAGCTCGGCCCGCTCCCCCTTCGGCAGCGCCTGGACCACGACCAGCCGCGGCCGGCTCGCCGGAACCGTCCCACGGTTGTCGACGGCAACCGTCACCCCCACCTTCGAGGCACCCGTCACCGCACCTTCGGCCCAAGCCCCTCGCCCATCGGTCAGCCGGATCCGCTCCCCCGG
The DNA here is from genome assembly GCF_040653975.1 of Kribbella sp. NPDC050820. NCBI lineage: Bacteria > Bacillati > Actinomycetota > Actinomycetes > Propionibacteriales > Kribbellaceae > Kribbella > Kribbella sp. NPDC050820. The sequence continues at coordinate 7,894 of NZ_JBFAHB010000099.1, read as the reverse complement.
CGCGATCCGCCGTACCACTGCAGCGTGCCGACCTTCTGCACCATCCAGGGTGAGCTCGGCGCCGGACAGGTCCGCGCAGAAGAAGACCGCGACGCCCATCTCCTAGTGCGCGCCGAAGGCGTCGCGGAGGCGGCCGAAGACGCTCTTGTGGGTGGCTTGGACCTGGCCCTGGGGACGCTCCTCGCCGCGGATCCCGGCCAGCTGGCGAAGCAGGTCGGCCTGCGCGTCGTCGAGCTTGCTCGGGGTCTCGACCACGATCTGCACGATCAGGTCGCCACGGCCGGCGTGCCGCAGCCGCGGGACACCGCGGGCCGTCAGCGTCATCGCCGTACCGGACTGGGTGCCCGGGCGGATCTCCAGCGGGGTGGTCTCGCCCTCCAGCGTCGGCAGGTCGATCGTGGTGCCGAGCGCGGCAGCCGTCATCGGCAGCGTGACCGTGCAGTGCAGGTCGTCGCCGTTGCGGGTGAAGATGTCGTGCGGCTCGACCTCGATCTCGACGTACAGGTCGCCGGCCGGGCCGCCGCCGGGGCCGACCTCGCCCTGGCCGGACAGCTGCACCCGGGTGCCGGTGTCGACGCCACCGGGGATCTTCACGGTGACGGTACGGCGGGACCGGACCCGGCCGTCGCCGGAGCACTCGACGCACGGGTTCGGGATGATCGTGCCGAAGCCGCGGCAGTTCGGGCACGGCCGCATGGTCCGGACCTCGCCGAGGAACGACCGCTGGGTGTGAGTGACCTCGCCGCGGCCGTGGCAGATGTCGCAGGTGACCGGCTCGGAGCCGGCTGCCGCGCCGGAGCCCGAGCAGGTCGGACACAGCACCGCGGTGTCGACCTTGAGCTCCCGGGTGGTGCCGAACGCGGCCTCGCCCAGGTCGATCCGCAGCGGGATCAGCGCGTCCTGGCCGCGCCGGGCCCGCGGCCGCGGTCCGCGGGTCGCCCCGCCGGTCTGGCCGAAGAAGGCGTCCATGATGTCGGTGAACGTGAAGGCCTGGCCGAACCCGCCCGGCCCGGCGCCCGCGCCGGCGGCCGCGAACGGGTCACCGCCGAGATCGTGCATCTGCCGCTTCTGCGGGTCGCTCAGCACCTGGAACGCGCGGCCGATCTCCTGGAACTTGTGGTGCGCGTCCTCGGAGTCGTTCACGTCCGGGTGGTACTGGCGGGCCAGCTTGCGGTACGCCTTCTTGATCTCGTCCGGTGTCGCGTCGCGGCTGACACCCAGGACGGCGTAGTAATCGGTGCTCATACTCCAAGCCAGGGGTTGTGGTTCGTTAGGAGTCGGCCAGGATCTGGCTGACGTAGCGCGCGACGGCCCGGACTGCGCCCATCGTGCTCGGATAGTCCATATGGGTCGGGCCGACGATGCCGAGCGTGGCCAGCGCCTCCGACTTGGACCCGTACGCGGTCGCGACCACCGAGGTGGTGGCCAGTTCCTCGAACGGGTTCTCGTGCCCGATGCGGACCGTCAGGGTCTGCGGGTTGGTCGCCTCACCGAGCAGCTTGAGCAGGATGACGTGCTCCTCCAGCGCCTCCAGCACCGGCTTCACGTTGCGCTCGAAGTCGTCGCCGTACCGGGTCAGGTTGGCGGCGCCGCCGACCGCGATCCGCTGCTCGACGACCTCGTCGGTGAACGCCTCCAGCAGCGTGGTGACGATCGACGCGACCAGCGGCCGGTCGGACGGGGCGAACAACTCGGGTACGGCGGCCAGCGACGTGGTCGCCTCCGTCAGCCGCTGACCGGCGAGGACCGTGTTGAGCCGGGACCGCAGATCCGCGATCAGCTGCTCGTCGACGTCGTTCGGGTGCTCGACGATCCGTTGCTCGACCCGGCCGGTGCTGGTGATCAGCACCAGCAGCAGCCGGCGCGGGGTCATCGTGACGACCTCGATGTGCCGGACGCTCGACCGGTTGAGTGACGGATACTGCACGATCGCGACCTGGCGGGTGATCTGGGCGAGCAGCCGGACGGTCCGGCGGACGACGTCGTCCAGGTCGATCGCACCGGCCAGGAAGGAGGTGATCGCCTTCTTCTCCGCCACGGACAGCGTCTTGACCGTGCTCAGCTTGTCCACGAACAGCCGGTACCCCGCGTCGGTCGGGATCCGGCCGGCGCTGGTGTGCGGCTGGGTGATGTACCCCTCCTCCTCCAGCGCAGCCATGTCGTTACGCACGGTGGCCGGCGACACTCCGAGGTTGTGCCGGTCCACCAGCGTCTTCGAGCCGACCGGCTCGTGGGTCGCCACGTAGTCCTCGACGATGGCGCGGAGGACATCCAGCTTGCGTTCGTCCAGCACGCGCACCACCCTCTCTCAGCGTCGACCCCTGGCACTCAGAACATTCGAGTGCCAGTCTACCGAGCCGTAGTGGCCGCCAGTGCCGGCCAGCGGCGTGGGGCGGGTCTCAGGCGACTTCGGGAGATGCCCCCAACGGTACGGCGGTCGGACGCTCGACCGTACTCGCGACATCCACAGGCTGGTCCTGGGCGGCCGCCTCGAGCACCGACTCGAGGACGTCGAGCACGTGGTAGGCCAGTGCGCCGTCGGCGCGGTGCGGCTCGCCGGTGCGGATCGCCCGGGCCATGTCCGCGACCCCGACCCCACGGCCGGCGCCGGCGTACCCACCGGCGACGCGGAGCTCGCTCCAGTCACGGTTCGTGACGGTGGCGATCTCGACCGTGCCGTCGAAGCCGTTCGGGTCCGGCACCGACAGGCTGCCCTCGGTCCCGTGCACCTCGATCCGCGGCGACCGCGCGGCCCACACGTCGAACGACATCAGCAGCGTGGTCAGTGCGCCCGACTCGTGCTCCAGTACGCCGGTCACGTGCGTCGGCACCTGGACTGGGAAGGTCGTGCCGGCTCGCGGACCGGTGTGGATCTTCCGCTCCTGCTGCGACTGGCCGGCGCGTGCGACCACTCGCCGTACCGGACCGAGCAGGGTGACCAGGCTGGTCACGTAGTACGGGCCCATGTCGAGCACCGGACCGCCGCCGGGCTGGTAGTAGAACTCCGGCGCCGGGTGCCACAGCTCGTGGCCGGGCGTGACGAAGGACGCAGTCGCAGCAGTCGGTACGCCGATGTCGCCCCGGTCGATCGCGGCACGGGCGGTCTGGGTGCCGGTGCCGAGCACGGTGTCGGGGGCGCAGCCGACGCGCAGGTTGTTGGCGGCGGCGTACTTCAGCAGCGGCTCGGCCTCGGCGCGGTCCACGGCCAGCGGCTTCTCGCCGTACACGTGCTTGCCGGCTTCCATCGCGGCCTGGTGCACCGCCGCGTGCGCGGCCGGGATGGTGAGGTTGAGCACGATGTCGATGTCGTCCGCGGCGTACAGGTCGCCGGACGAGAGGGCGCGGATGCCCTGGTTCTTGTCGGCGATCGCCTGGGCGCGGCTGACGTCGAGGTCGGCCACTGCCACCACCTCGACGCCGGGCAGCTTGCCCAGGTGGTCCAGGTACGTGCCGGAGATGACTCCGGTGCCGACGATGCCGACTCGTGTCACTTGCTCGCCCACAGCAGCCCCCGCTCGATGATCGTCCGGACCTCGGGTACCTCGAGGTCGTCCAACTTGTGGCCGACGGTGCAGACGAAGATCTTGCCCGCACCCCAGGTCCTGGTCCAGACGGCCGGCATCACGGCGCCCTCGATCCACGGGAAGTCCGGGTGCGAGCTGAACGTGGTGGTGGCCAGCACGGTGTTCGTCGGGTCGTAGTGCACGTAGTACTGCTCGGTGTTCACGTCGAAGTGCGTGATGCCCTCGACGATCGGGTGCTCGGCGACGATCTCGACCCGGTAGTCGGTGAACCCGTGCGGGTGCGAGATGAACTGGCCGCCGGTGATGAAGCTGTAGTCGGCGTTGTTCCGGAACGAGTCGCAGATCCCGCCGTGCCAGCCGGCGAACCCGGTGCCCTTGCGGATCGCCGCGTCCAGGCCCTTGAAGTGCTCGGGCTCGATCTGGCTCATCGTGACGCACTGCAGGACCAGGTCGGTGCCGTCCAGGTCGAGGTAGCTCTCGGTCGTGTCGGAGACGGTCACCTCGTACCCGTTCTCGCGCAGATGGGGAATGAACAGGTCGGTCGCCTCGACCGGGGAGTGTCCTTCCCACCCGCCCCGGACCACCAGTGCACGTCGTGTCGTCACGCCGTCCGCCCTTCGAAAGTTTCGGTTCCAGGTTCGGAAAAATTGCGGAATCGCCACCGTGACACTAAGCGCCGCCCGACCGGCCTTCAAGTGCGATTCCGTCCCCTGGATGGGGCTTCCCGATCGCTAGGGTCGGTGTATGGGCTGGAAGTTCTGGAAGCGTGAGCCGCCAGTGAAGACCGTCGCGGGGGCGCGGCCGCAGGACAGGGTGCCGCCGGGCGCGTTCGAGCTGACGGTCGAGGACGTGTTCTCGATCACCGGCCGCGGGACGATCGTCACCGGCCGGGTGATCGCCGGCACGGTCGCGGTCGGCGACCAGGTGTTGCTCAGCCGGGCCGGTTCACCGCTGCTGCAGACCGAGGTGACCGGTCTCGAGATGTTCCGCAAGACGGTGCAGGTCGCGAACGCCGGCGACAACGTCGGCCTGCTGCTCCGCGGCGTCGAGCGGGAGCAGGTGGTCAGGGGCGATGTGCTGAGCAAGTAACCTCGGCGTCATGAGTACGTGGACCGAGGTGGCGGATCGTTGCTGGGTCCGCCGGTACGACGAGTGGGACCTCAACGTCGGCCTGGTCGTCGGCTCGGACGGGGCGCTGGTCATCGACACACGGGCCACGACCGACCAGGCCGAGCAGCTCGCGACACACATCCGCGAGCTCACCGACGCGCCGGTCCGCTGGGTGGTGAACACCCACGCGCACTTCGACCACGTGGTCGGCAACAGCGTCTTCGCCGACGCCACCGTCTACCTGCACGAGAACGCGGCCGCCGAGGAGAACCTCGCCGGCACGACGTTCTCCGTCGCGAAGGTGATCGACCTCGGCGACCGCCGGGTCGAGCTGCTGCACCTCGGCAACGCGCACACGTCCGGCGACACGGTGGTCGTCGTACCGGATGCCGAGGTGTTCTTCGTCGGCGACCTGGTCGAGGAGTCGGCGCCACCGTCGTACGGCGCGGACTCGTTCCCGCTCGAGTGGCCGGACACGATCGACCGGGTGATCGGCATGCTGTCCGAGACCGCGAAGGTCGTGCCCGGTCATGGGGCCGTGGTCGACGCCGAGTTCGTCCGCGACCAGGCCGGTGGCCTCGGCACGGTCGCCAACACGATCTCCGGCCTCCACCACGCCGGTACGTCGCTGGACGACGCACTCAAGCACACCGACGACTGGCCGTGGCCGCTCGAGCACCTGCAAGAAGCCATCAAACGCGGCTACGAAGCCCTCGGCACACCCCGCCGCCCCACCCTCCCACTCCTCGGCCCAGGCTGAACCACCTCCTGCATGCTTACCCATCCTTTGTAATTGTCCGTTGACAGCACGTCACCCCAGAGCGCAACTTGTTGCGAAGCACACTTCCGCGAGCGGATCGGGTGGTGGGGTTCATGGCGACAGTTGAGCAGACGGTGCACCCGGACGGACGGGTCGAGCTGACCGATCCGGAGGCGGTGGCCAACAGCCCGTACGGGAACGCGGAGCTCGCGCCGACCCGGTTGCCCGAGCGGCACTGGACGACGTACAACTACGCGGCGCTGTGGATGGGGATGGCGCACAACATCCCCAGCTACCTGCTCGCGGCCGGCCTGGTCGCACTCGGGATGAACTGGCTGCAGGCGTTCATCACCATCACCCTCGGGAACCTCATCGTGCTCGTCCCGCTGCTGCTCAACAGCCACGCGGGCACCAAGTACGGCATCCCGTTCCCGGTCTTCGCCCGCGCCTTCTACGGTGTCCGCGGGGCCAACTTCCCAGCGTTGCTGCGGGCCTTCATCGCCTGCGGCTGGTTCGGCATCCAGACCTGGATCGGCGGCCAGGCGATCTACGTGATCATCGGCGAGCTGGCCGGCGACAGCTGGACCAACGCGCCCGCGGTCGGCGGACATCCGTGGACGCAGTGGCTGAGCTTCGCGTTCTTCTGGGCGATCCAGATGGTGCTGATCTGGCGCGGGATCGAAGGCCTGCGACGGTTCGAGAACTGGGCCGCGCCGCTGGTCACGGTCGCGTTCCTGGCGCTGATGATCGCGATCCTGGTCAAGGCCGGCGGCCTCGGCCCGATCCTGGACCAGCCGTCGAAACTCGGCTGGGACGCCGACTTCTGGAAGATCTTCGCGCCGTCGCTGATGGGCATGATCGCGTTCTGGGCCACGCTGAGCCTGAACATGCCGGACTTCACCCGGTTCGGGAAGGGCCAGCGCCAGCAGGTCTGGGGCCAGATCATCGGCCTGCCGACCACGATGTCGTTCATCGCGCTGGTCTCGATCATCACCACGTCCGGCACCGTGCTGCTGTACGGCGAGGCGATCTGGGACCCGGTCGAGCTGACCCGGCGGTTCGAGAACCCGGTGGTGGTGACGATCGGCCTGGTGATGGCGATCCTGGCGACGATGTCCTGCAACGTGGCGGCCAACGTGGTCAGCCCGTCGTACGACTTCGCGAACGCCGTGCCGCGGTGGCTGAACTTCCGGACCGCGGGCCTGGTCACCGGCGTGATCGGGATCGTGATCCAGCCGTGGCGGCTGATCTCCGACCCGTCGATTTACATCTTCGTCTGGCTGTCCTTCTACGGCGGCCTGCTCGCGTCGGTGGCCGGCGTGCTGATCGCGGGCTACTGGGTGATCGACCGGACCAACCTGCACCTGGCCGACCTCTACCAGCCCGGCGGGAGGTACTGGTACAACGCCGGCTGGAACTGGCGTGCCGTGGTCGCCACCCTGTTGGGCTCGCTGCTCGCGGTCGGCGGCGCCTACTCCAACCCCGGCGCCGGCCCGTTCCCGGAGGGCGGCCTGATCCCCTTCCTCCAACCGCTCTACGACTACTCCTGGGCAGTCGGCCTGGTGGTCGGCTTCGTCACCTACCTCGTGCTGGCCAAACTCTCCCCCTCCCGCACCCAAACCCCCACCGCCCCCATGTTCTAACCACCCGACGCGATCACACCCCGCACGGCCAGCCGCGCCTGACGGGCGGCTGCGTCCGACCGGCGGCTGCGTCCGAGCGGCGGCGGTTGCCGGCCGGCGGCTGCGGCTGAGCGGCGGCTGCATCCGAAGGGAGGCGATTGCGGAGCAGAGGCGGTCGCCGAGCAGAGGCGGTGGCCGAGCGGCTGCTGATGGTGTGGGGCGGCTGGTGGGTTGCAACCCGTCAGCGGTGACACAAACCGCCAGCGACCTGTCGCCGGTGGATTGCCCAGCATGTGGCCGGCTTTGTCCGCATCTCGGGATACAAGCGGCATCCGCGGAGGGCTTGGACAGGAACCGGGGACCGCGGACAGGCTATCTACTGTCCGAGGTCCCCGAAGGGTGGTCAAGGTCCCGGCTCCTGAACCGGATTGGCCAGCATGCGGACCAATCCGACCACCCATCGAACACCCCCGCTCGACCACTGATCCGATCGCACCAGAGCAGGCGCTCCGCGAGCCTCCAACCCCCCACGCCGCCCCACCCATCACGCCAGCCCTCCGGATCCCCCGCTCACCAGGCCACACCGACTCCCCGGATCCCACCGACTCACCGGATTCCACCGACTCCCCGGATTCCCCTCACCGATTCCCCGGATCCCCACCGACTCCCCGGATTCCCCTCACCGATTCCCCGGATCCCCACCGACTCCCCGGATTCCCCTCACCGATTCCCCGGATCCCCACCGACTCACCGGATCCGCCCGCGCGTGCGACCACTCGGGTGAGCTGCTCCGGGACAGCTGCGTCCTTCCCTGGTCGTGGTGGTGTGGGTCAAGGGTCGAAGATCCGCGCAGCGGACGCCGAAGGCGCCCTTGACGC
>NZ_JBFAHB010000098.1:0-30454 GCF_040653975.1 Kribbella sp. NPDC050820 | reverse complement strand
TCGGCCACGCCGAGCTCGAGGGCTCGGCGTGGCCGGAGGCGTGCGTCACTTGCAGAAGGCCGCCTTCAGGAGCTTGGCGAGCGCGGGCGGGAAGTCCGTCAGCACGTCGATGGGGGCGTCCCCGGTGGTGATACCGGCGGTCAGGATCCGGCTGCCGTCGGCTGAGCTGTACATCAGGGCACCGTACCCGGCGGGCGGGCTGCCGTTGTGCTGGTAGACGATGCCACCGCAGTCCGGGCCCAGGTCCTGCACCCACAGTCCGAAGCCGTACCCATACGGTCCGTACGGCGTGCGCATCTCGGTCAGCAGCGGCTCCGGCACGAGCTTGCCGCGCATCAGTGCGCTGATGAACGTCTGCAGGTCCTTCGTGGTCGACAGCATGTCACCGGCGCCGGCGACGAGGGACAGGTTCTGCCGGCTCACGTCGACGACCTTCCACTCGCCGTCCACCTGGTAGCGGTAGTAGCCGTGTGCGTGCGGTCCGGGCAGCTGCGACCGGTTGCCTGGTACGACGGTGTTCTTCAGCCCGAGCGGCCGCAGGATCCGTCGCTGCACCTCGTCGGCGTACGAATGCCCGGTGACCTTCTCGATCACCAGCAACGCGAGCGTGTAGTTGGTGTTGGAATAGCGCTGGTCCGACCCCGGCGCGAACACCGGCGGCTTCGACAGCGCCACCTTCACCAGCTCCTCCGGCTGGTAGCAGCGAAACCGGTTGTCCACCCATTCCTGGCCCGCGACGGTGATTCCAGGGGTGAACTTCCCGTCGTAGGTGTCGCCGGTGTAGTTGAACAACCCGCTGGTGTGCTGCAGCAGCATTCGCATCGTGATCCGGCGGTCGATTCCGAGTGTGGGCAGGTAGTCGGACACCGGGGCGTCGAGCTTGATCTTGCCCTCGGCCACCAGTTGCAGTACGACGGTCGCGGTGACCGTCTTGGTCACGCTGCCGACCCAGAAGCTCCCGTTCGTGGGCGGCTTCGCGGCCGAGCCCAGCTTGCGCACTCCGGCGCTGCCGACCCAGTCGCCTTGCTTGTCGTGCAGCCGCAACTGGATCCCACCGAAGCCGGCATCGACGAACTCCTGCAGCGCCTGCTGCATCTCCGGCCGCTCCTGCACCGCCGCGGCCGTCTTCGTCGCCGTACTATCGGAAGTCGCCACGCCCGGCGCTGCCACCCCGGCCAACACGGTGGCCGCCAATGCCACCACCGCCACACGCCGGACCCTTGGACTATTGGTTCTCTTCATGCCCCCAACACTCGTCCGCCCGCCTGACACCGAACAGTCACGGCTCTGACACGGCGGTTCGGTGCTGGGTCAGCTCACGGCCTTCTTGACGAGGGTGGTGATCTGCTTCTCGACGGCGGGGGTGAGCTTGGTGAGGGCGTAGGCGGTGGGCCACATGTCGCCGTCGTCGAGGTTGGCGGGGTCGTTGAAGCCGAAGGTGGAGTAGCGGGACTTGAACTTGCCGGCGCTCTGGAAGAAGCAGACGTTCTTGCCGTCCTTGTAGTACGCCGGCATCCCGTACCAGAGCTTCGGCGACAACTCCGGCGCGGCGTCCTTGATGATCTCGTGGATCCGCTCCGCCATCGCCCGCTCGTGCTCCGGCAACTCCGCGATCTTCTCCAGTACGGCGGTCTCCTCGTCCGCCTTGCCCCGCGCCGCCTTGAGCTCCCGGGCCCGCTGCTTCATCGCGTCCCGCTCGTCCTCGGTGAACCCGTCGTACGACTTGGCCTTGGAGGTTGAACGCTTGGTCGCCATCAGAGTGCTCCCTGCCTGCTTGATCGGATCGAATCGAACACCTTCAGCGTAAGGACCGGCCTGCCGAGGCTGCTTCTCGAAAACTGATCGATCCGGGACCAGGTCGCAACTAGGGTCTGGGGATGGTTGAAGGGTGCGCGACAGTTGGGTCTTTGGCGGCTGACTTCCGAGCGCTCGGCGTACCGGCTGGTGGTGTAGTGCTGCTGCACTCGTCGCTGCGGAGCGTCGGGTTCGTCGCCGGCGGGCCGCAGGCGGTGGTGGAGGCGTTGCTGGAGGTGCTGACTCCGGCCGGGACGCTCGTCGTACCGACGCACACGCCTGAGAACACTGATCCGGCGACCTGGTCCAACCCGCCGGTCCCGTCCGAGTGGTGGCCGGTGATCCGGGATCAGTCGCCGGGATTCGATCCGGGGTTGACGCCTGCGGCGCGGTGGATGGGCAGGCTGGCGGAGTTGGTGCGTACGTGGCCCGGGGCGCGGCGTAGCAGTCATCCGCAGTTCTCGTTCGCCGCGTTGGGCGCGCGGGCCGAGGAGGTCGTCGCGGGACACCGGCTGGACGATGGGCTGGGTGGTACGTCGCCGTTGGGGGCGGTGTACCGGTTGGACGGGTCGGTGCTGCTGCTCGGATGTGGACACGACAACAACACCTCGATGCACTTGTCCGAGTGGCGCCGTACCAACGCGTCTCGGCACGTCGTCGGCGCCTCGCTGCGCTCGCCTGACGGCACGAGTTCGTGGCAGGAGTGGGAGGACGTCGAGGAGGACGAGAGCGACTTCGGGACGATCGGTACGGCGTTCGAGGCCGCCGGCGGGGCGCGGATCGGCCCGGTCGGGGCGGCGACCGCGCGGCTGATGTCGCAGCGGGCGGTTGTCGACTTCGCGGGGGAGTGGATGGCGCGCAACCGGGGGTGAGGTGGTCTTATCAAGCGGTGGGCGCGGGCTTAGCGTGGGGTGTAGGGCCTGGGGGCGCTGATGACTGGTTCGGGGGAGGCCGACGACGCGGTCGCCGGCGAGCTCGAGTTCACCGGGACGAACACCGGACCGCTGGTTGCTGCTGGCAACCAGATTCCGCCGACCGGTCGCAGCGTGATCGGCCGCGGCGCCTACTTCGCCCGCTTCGAAGGCGACAAGGTCGTCGAGTTCAGCGCCTACCCCGACACCGCCGGCATGCTCATGCAACTCGGCCTCATGCCCCGCGCCTGACTGCTCTAAGATCCGGATGTGGTCGAGTTCAGTGCGTTCCCGGGGCGGCTTGAGACTGAGCGGTTGTGGTTGCGGCGGTGGGAGCCGGCGGATGCCGAGGTCTACCGGGGCTTGTGGCTGGAGCGTGATTCGCGGGCGTTGCGGCGGATCGGGGCTGACGGGCGACCGACGCTTGACGAGATGCGGGGCTGGTTGATCGAGAATCCGCGGGCGGCGGTGGAGGGGCTGGGGCTGCTGCCGATCGTGCGGCGGCGCGAGGGAGACGTCATCGGGTACTGCGGGCTCACTGTCGGGCAAGCGAGCTTCGAGGAGCCCGAGATCGCGTACGAGCTGGCCAAGCGGGCCCACGGGTTCGGCTACGCAACCGAGGCCGCGCAAGCTGTGCTCGAGGCCGCGGTGGCAACCGGCCGGAAGCGACTGTGGGCAACGGTGAGGGAGTGGAACGCGCCGTCGTTCCGCGTCCTGGAGAAGCTCGGCTTCTACAACAGCGGCCGCGTCGACGAGAACCCACACCGAGGAAACTCGATCTGGATGACCTATGAATGCCCGCGAGGCCTCAGGAAGGACTAGCCTTCGGTACGACGCGGATGGCAAAAGCCGTCTCGCGGTCCAGCACGACTGACGTCCCGTTGTGGTCGACGTCGACGTACTCGTCGTGGTGGTGGTTGACCCTCAGGTCGGTGCCGATCGTGATGCCGAGCTGGTCGAGCTGGCGCAGGAGCTCGGGGTCGCTGTCCGAGACCCGCGCGACCCGCGCACGAACGCCGGGGTCGACCGCGTCCAGCCGCAGCTGGTCGTCGTCCGGAAGCGAGCCGTCCGACCGGGGGATCGGGTCGCCGTGCGGGTCGTGGTCGGGCTCGCCGAGGCGGACGGCGAGGCGGTCGATGAACGTGTCGGACACCGCGTGCTCGAGGTCCTCGGCCTCCTCGTGGACCTCGTCCCAGGTGTAGCCGAGGTAGTCGACCAGGAACGTCTCGATCAGCCGGTGCTTGCGGACCATCGCGAGCGCGATCCGCTGTCCTTCCGGGGTCAGTTCGATCGCGCCGTACCGGGCGTGCGCGAGCAGGCCGCGAACGGTGAGCTTGCGGACCAGCTCGGACACCGACGACGGCGACAGGCCGAGGCGAGTGGCGAGTGCGCCGACGGTCACCGGTTCGTCCGACCACTCCCGGGCGTTGAAAACGGCCTTGAGGTAGTTCTCGACGACTCTGGACTCCATCGCGTCCTTCCGCTTCATCGCACCGCCGCCGTTCATGCCACCGCTGCCGCCCGTCGGCGGGTGGCTGCCAGGTGCCGGCCGAGCACTCCGTGGCGCGGGCTGAACAGGTAGACCAGGGCGAACACCACACCCTGGACGACGACCACGAGCCCGCCGGACGCGGCGTCGAGCCAGTAGCTGAGGTAGATACCCAGGACCGAGCATGCGGCTGACATCACCGGCGCGATCACCAGCATCCGGCCGTGCCGATCGGTGAGCAGGTACGCCGTCGCGCCCGGGATGATCAGCATCGCCACCACCAGGATCACCCCGACCACCTGCAGGGCGACGACCGCGGTCAGCGCCAGCATGCCGAGCAGCAACGCACCCAACCGCCGCGGCGACAGCCCGATCGCGTGCGCATGGATCGGGTCGAACGCATACAGCGTCAGGTCGCGCCGCTTCAGCACCAGGACCACCAACGCGAGAACCGCCAGTACGGCGATCTGCAGCAGGTCCGTCGTCGAGACGCCCAGGATGTTGCCGAAGATGATGTGGTTCAGATCGGTCTGACTCGGCGTCACCGACACCAGCACCAGCCCGAACGCGAACAACGTGGTGAACACGATACCGATCACCGCGTCCTCCTTCACCCGGCTGGTGTCCCGGACGATCCCGATCAACGCGACCGCGAGGAACCCGAACACCACCGCGCCGAGCGCGAACGGAGCGCCGAGGATGTACGCGATCACCACCCCGGGCAGTACGGCGTGAGACACCGCGTCGCCCATCAACGACCACCCGAGCAGGACCAGCCAGCACGACAACACCGCGCACACGACCGCCGCGAACACCGTCGTGATCAGCGCCCGCACCATGAAGTCGTACTGCAGCGGCTCCAGCAGGAAGTCGACCGGGGTCACGCCGCACCTTCTTGCTCGAGTACGTCGAGACCGAAAGCGCGGGCCAGATTGACCGGCTGCAGCGCCTCCTCGACCGACCCGTGGAACAGCACCCGCCGCAGCAGGAGCACCGCCTCGTCCGCGAGCGCAGGCAATGCATGCAGGTCGTGCGTCGACACCAGCACAGTCCGGCCGTCCGCCGCCAGTTCCCGGAGCAGCCCCACGATCGTTGCTTCAGACCGCTTGTCGACCCCGGCGAACGGCTCGTCCAACAGCAGGATCTGCGCGCCCTGTGCGATGCCCCGGGCAACGAACGCGCGCTTCTTCTGCCCGCCGGACAGCTGCCCGATCTGACGGTCGGCGTACTCGGTCAACTCGACCCGCTCCAACGCCTCGGCAACGGCCGCGCGATCAGCCGGCCGCGGCCGCCGGGTGAATCCCTGGTGCCCGTACCGGCCCATCATCACCACGTCGTGCACCGACACCGGGAACGCCCAGTCCACGTCCTCGTTCTGCGGGACGTAGCCGACGCGTCCCCGCTTCCGCGCCACCGCCGGATCCGCCCCGTCGAGCCGGACCCGGCCCTCGTCCGGCCGGATCATGCCCATGATCGCCTTGAACAGCGTCGTCTTCCCGGACCCGTTCATGCCGATCAGCCCGGTCACCTTGCCCGGGTCGACAATCAGCGACACCCGGTCCAGCGCGAGCACGTCGCCGTACCGCGCAACGATGTTGTCGACCTGGATCGTGGTCATGGGGCCTCCCGGCCTGGACTGAGGAACGGAGGGAGCGAAGCGACTGGAGAGACGAGGGAAGGCCGGGAGTTCGAGCCGCATGACCCGCTGCGCGGCAGCGCAGCATTCAACACCGTCATGAGGTGCGTCCTGTCAGTCCGCGGATGATGGTGTCGGAGTCGTACCTGATCAGGTCCAGGTACGTCGGGACCGGGCCGTCCGCCTCGGACAGCGAGTCGACGTACAGCGTCCCGCCGAACTCGGCGCCGGTGCCGGTGGCGACCTGCCGCATCGCCTTGTCCGAGACGGTCGACTCGCAGAACACCGCCGGTACGGCGTTGGCCTTCACGAACTCCGTCGCCGACGCGATCTGCTGCGGCGTCGCCTGCTGCTCGGCGTTGACCGGCCAGATGTACTTCTCGGTGAGCCCCGCGTCGCGCGCCAGGTAGGAGAACGCGCCCTCGCACGTCACCAGCGCGCGCTGCTTCTTGGGCACCGCCGACAGCTCGGTGACCAACTCGTCCTGCACCTTCTGCAGCTCAGCCTTGTACTTCGCGCCGTTCGCCGCGTAGGCGCTCGCGTTCGGCGGGTCGAGCTCGGAGAACGCGTCGACCATGTTGTCCACGTAGATCTGCACGTTCTTCGGGCTCATCCACGCGTGCGGGTTCGGCTTGCCGGCGTACGAGTCCTCGGTGATGTCCATCGGCGCGACCCCCTCGGACACGACCTTGTGCGGTACGTCGACCGACTCGACGAACTGCTGGAACCACACCTCCAGGTTGAGCCCGTTGTCGAGGATCAGGTCGGCGTCGGAGGCCTTGCGGATGTCACCGGGGGTCGGCTCGTAGCCGTGGATCTCGGCGCCCACCTTGGTGATCGACTCGACCCTCAGGTGGTCGCCGGCCACGTTGCGCGCGACGTCGGCGAGCACCGTGAACGTGGTCAGCACCACCGGCTTGCCGTCACCCGACGCCTGGCTGGTCGAACACGCGGGCAGCACCGCGAGCGCCAGGACCGACAGCAGGGCAGCGAGAGTTTTCGGCACACCGAAAATCTAAAAGTTCGGTGGACCGAAAACAAGCCCGGATTGCGGATCGGTGGACCTGCTGGGAGGGTGCTGAACCGTGGACGACGACATCCGCCGCGGCGACCTGCTCGCCGAGGGCGAGCCGGAGCAGGAGTTCAACCCCGGGATCGCGGCCCGGTTGCCCCGCAAGACCGTGGCCGGCGGCGCCCTGGTCCGCGACGAGGCCGGCCGCATCCTGTTCCTCGAGCCGACCTACAAACCCACCCTCGACATCCCCGGCGGCATCGTCGAGTACGACGAGTCGCCGTACGACGCCTGCGTCCGCGAGGTCCAGGGGGAGCTCGGCCTCGCCCTGCCGATCGGCCGGCTCCTGGTCGTCGACTGGGTCCCGGCCCTCGGCGTCTGGTCCGACGCCCTCGCCTTCGTCTTCGACGGCGGCGTCATCGACCAGCCCACGATCGACCGAATGGTCCTCGACCCCACTGAGGCCCGGGCCCACCACTTCCTCACCCTCGACCAGGCCGCCCCTCGCCTCCGCCCGTCCATGGCCCGCCGCCTGGCCCGCGCCCTCCAGGCCCTCACCACCAACACCCCGGCGTACACTGACTTCGGCCGATAGTAGCCATGTACTTAATAGCCATGTACAGTATTTGCCATGAACGAACCGACTCCCGGTCACCTCGTCTGGCGGCTGTCGATGAAGTGGCGAGTGGCCGTCGACCGGGCGCTGGCGCCGCGCGGCCTCACGCACGCGCAGTACGTCATGCTCGCGTCCCTCTACGGCCTGGAGCGCGACGGCCAGTCGCCGAGTCAGCGTGAGCTGGCCGACCACACCGGTCTCGAGGCGCTGTACGTCTCCAAGCTCGCGCGCAGTCTCGACGCCGACGGACTGATCCAGCGCGCCCGCGACGCTCGCGACACCCGGACGGTGCGACTGCAGCTCACCGACAAGGGGCGTACGACGGTCGAGCCGGCGATCGCGGAGGTCGCCGGGCTGCTGGACCGGTTGCTGGAGCCGTTCGGTGGTCGCGGCGGTGACCGCACGAAGGCGTTCGTTCGTGACCTCACCGAACTGCTCGACACTCCACTCTGAAGGGGTCTGTCATGCCTGTGATCGACGTACTCGACTCCACCATCCACTACGAAGACACCGGCAGTGGGACGCCGATCGTCTTCCTGCACGGCAATCCGGCCTCGTCGCGCATCTGGCGCAACGTCATTCCGTATGTCGGCGCCGGCCGGCTGCTCGCCCCCGACCTGATCGGCATGGGGCAGTCCGGCAAGCCGGAGGTCAGCTACGCGTTCGCCGACCATGCTCGGTACCTCGATGCATGGTTCGACGCGTTGGGGCTCGACCGGGTGATCCTGGTCGGTCACGACTGGGGTGGCGCGCTCGCGTTCGACTGGGCGGCGCGGCATCCGGAACGGGTCCTCGGGATCGCGTTCTTCGAGAGCATCGTGAAGCCGATGGCCTGGGAGGACCTGACGCCGCAGGCGCGTGAGCGCTCCGAGCGGATCCGCACGCCTGGCATCGGCGAGGACTTGATCCTCGAGCAGAACCTGTTCGTCCGGCAGGCGTTCACCGCCGGTGTGCTGCACCCGGTCGGCGGCGACGACCTCGCGTCGTACCTGGCGCCGTACCCGACTCCGGAGAGCCGGCGCCCGATCCTCGCTTGGGCGCGCCAGCTCCCGCTGGGTGGTGATCCGGCGGAGCTCGTCGCCCGGATCGCGGCGTACGACGGCTGGCTCGCGACGAGTGCCGACGTACCGAAGCTGTTGCTGACGTTCGAGGGATCGCCGACGTTGCTGATCGGGCCGGCGATGGCCGAATGGTGTGCTTCGAATATCGCAGCACTCGAAACCGCCCACTGCGGGGAGGCCGGTCACCACGCGCAGGAGGACCGCCCGAAGGAGATCGGCACCGAGATCGCGTCCTGGATCGACCGGCACGCGTTGCGGTGAACCGCGCCGGCTCCCCGTTGACGGCGGGGAGCCGGCGACCGTGGTCAGGAGAACTTGAGGCGGACGATGACGTTGTCGATGACGGTCGGGGTGCCGCCGTTCTTGTCGTTGTTGGTGGAGGTGAGCCAGAGGGCTCCGTCGGGGGTGCGGGTGATGCTGCGCAGGCGGCCCCAGCGGCCGGAGAAAACGGCTTGCGGGGTGCCGACGCCGGTGCCGGACGAGTTGATCTGCGTCACCCACAACTGCCGGCCGGTGACCCCGGCGATGTAGATCCAGTCGTTGACGATCTCGACGTCACTCGGTCCGGCCTGGGCGGTGGACCAGGTGCGTTTCGGCGCGATGTAGCCGCCGCAGTCGCCGATGGTTCCCTCGCAGGCGGGCCAGCCGTAGTTGCCGCCCTTCTGGATCAGGTTGAGCTCGTCCTGGCTGTTCTCACCGAACTCGCGCGGCCCACAGTTGACCGCGCGAGTCCCAGGCGAGGCCCTGCGGGTTGCGGCGCCGATGGCTCGGTGTCGTCGGTCGTGGGGGAGACGGTCAGCTTGTCCGCGTTCGGGCCGCCGTCCGCGGTGGTGGCGCGAACCCGGATCGTGTTGGTCCCCGCAACGAGTTGGAGCCGGACGGTCTTTGTCTGCCAGGTGGTCCAGGCGCCGGTGCCCGGGAAGGTGATCCCGACCGCGCCGGCCACGCCGTTGACGGTGAAGTCCATCGGGCGGGCGGTCTCCTGTTGTCCGGGGCGGAGGAGCGGCAGGGGAACCATGCATTCATTAGGAAACCTTCCTAACGATAATCGGCATCACACCATCGGCGCGCAAGGGGTGTCAACAGCACGAAGCCCTCGCGGACCTTCACCGCGAGGGCTTCGCGGGGTGGTTCGTCAGCCGGCCGTGGCCAAGACGGTCGGCCGGTAGAGAGTCTGACCGGACGTCTCGTCGACGACCGCGACCCGGACAGACTCCGGTGTGGAGTCGTGATGCGGTACGGCGAACACGGCAGTCGCCGGCTTGCCGTCGTACCAGGCGGTGTAGCTGACGAACCGCCAGTCCTCGTCGTCCCAGTAGTCGTGGATGTCGGACCGCAGCAACCCGTTGACCGCGCGGTACGCCGGACTGAGGATCAGCCGGCGCTGAGTCGCCGCGAGCGGTACGCCGTCCGACGCGGTGCCGCTGAGCGGATGCGTGATCCGCAACCGCAGCCGCCGCAACGGCAGCAGCCAGTACCGATCCAGCTCGGCCGACAGTACGACGAACAGTGCCGCCTCCGGGATCAGGATCAGGACTCCTGCTGACCACCATCCGGTGCTTGCCGTCGCGGCTGCCACGGCGGTTGCCAGTAGCAACAAGGCCCGGGCGATCGCCCTTTGTCCGATGGGTTTCGCCGACGCGCCCAGGCAACCGCAGGACGCCTCCGGGACCACGATCTTGGCGTAGACCAGGTACCCGGTAAAGCCGGTCGCCAGCGCCACGGCCGCGATCGCCTCGACAGTCGCCACCGGTGGCGCCAACAAGGCCAATGCGATCACTGCTTCGACGACTCCGACCGCGCGATAGGCCGTCGCCGTACGCTCCTCGCCGACGAGGCGCGGCAACGCCGTACGCTTCGCCTGCTCCGCGCTGTCCTTCCCGAACTTGCTGTACGACGACCAGAGCAGGAGCAACCCGATCAGCAGCGGCTGGGCAGCCGCCACCTGCTGTGCGAACATCGCGGCCTCCCGGTCAGTTCGACGCGTAGATGGTCGCGATGTCGATCTCGTTGGTACCCGGCCGCCAGGCGCCGATCACCTGCGCGTGCCGGCCCACCTTGAGCATCGACAGATCCGACACCGCCGGCGTCCCGTTGTAGGCGGCCGCGGTCAGACCCGGCTGCACGTGCCCGACGACCTTCTGGCCGTGGTGGTCGAGGTGCAGCGCGCCGCGCCCGATCGAGTTGATGCTCACCGTGAGGTTCACGATGTTGACCCACACCGACTCCGCGGCGAGGATCCCGTCCGGCATCATGACACCGCGCGCGTACATGCCGTCGCCGACCCGGACTTCGTCCAAGGTGGTCGGCCGCAGCTTCCAGACACTCGTCACTCCGGTCAGCTGGATCCGGTGCAACCTGCCGTCGGAACCCTGCACCTGCAGGAGATCCCGGTTCCGGCCCATGATCAGGCCCTCCGCGAAGTTCGGGTCCGGCTGACCCGCGTCCGGGAACTGCGAGGCCGCGGCGAACGCGGTCTCCGGCGCGAGCGAACCCATGGCGCTGGCCGCAACCAGGCCGGTGGCGCCGAGAGCGGCGCGGGTGAGCAGGGACCTGCGGTCCATCTTCGTGGTCATCTCACTCATCCCCTTTCAGCCCACGTCGACCCTGCAGGGGACCAGACCGGCGCTCAGGCTCGCGATCGCGGAGAACGCGGCCGGAGTGAGGTCGATGATCCGGTTGGAGGCACAGGTGCCGCCGCAGCAGGCACGCTCACCACAGAACAGATCGGTCTGCGGACCGCAGTCCGCGATCGACGTGACCACCCGCGCCCCGTTGCACAGGTTGGTCGTCGAGTGCCGGAACCCACAGGTCCGCCGGGACATCCCGGTGATCCCGCACGAGTCCGGCCGGGTGATCGCGTAGCACGCGTCCGAGGTGTTCGGCCACGCGTGCTGGTAGTTCCCCGAGTGACAAGTTCCGCAAGCACCACGTCCGGTGCTCGCACAGGGTCCCCATGCGTTTCCGCAACAGAACCATGAGACTTCGCCGTTGATTCCGGCCATGACGATTTCCTCCAGGTCTAGGGGCGGACAGACCTTCTGATTTCTTTGTACCGCGATCGAGCGGAATCTCACAGACTTCAATCCCGAAACGGAAACTTTTTCACCCGCATGGAAAAGGTCGGATGTGGTCGCCCCGCGCCGGCTGCTCCGCGCGCTCCTGCGTCGCGTGCTCCGCCGCCAGCCCCCCACCGTTCTTGCGCTCGCGACGCTCGTTGGGTGCGCTCGCACTGCTCGCGGCTGGCTCGGGCTGCTCGCCGGGTTGGCTCGCGGTGCTCGCCGGTCGACCGCGGGGTGGTCGCGGGGAGGTGTGGTTGGTTCAGGTGCAGGTGGTTGCCCTCGCCAGCTGCTCCGCGCGCTCCTGCGTCGCGTGGTTCGCCGCCGGCCCCACCCACCCTCTTTGCGCTCGCGCTGCTCGGTTGCCTCGCGAGTTGAGTGCGGGGTGGGTGGTGGTTGGGTCGGTGCGGATGTGGTCGACCCTCGTCGGCCGTGTCGTGTGTTTGCGGGTCGCGAGCACGGGTCTGCAGCCGTCCGTGGGCCGTCGGGTTGGCAAGTGTCGGGACCGTGAACACCCTCCGGTTCCCGTGGACAGTAGATAGCCTGTGCAAGGTCCCGAGAACCTGCGCACACCCCCGACCGGATGCACTCGATCGCGCCGCGGGGGAGTAGCTCCCGCTCATGGTCGTAACTCTGCCGCGGTGACGCGCGGGCATCGGGCGGCAGGATGGGTTTATGCGGATCGTCGGGGTGAGCTCGGAGGAGGAGATGGTCGCGAGCTTTCTTCTCGGCGAACTCGGTTCGGAGCGGTTCGGGCCGAATCTTGTGCAGGTTCTGGAAGAACTGGGTCAGCCGGCGACATTGCTCACCGAAGCGGATTTGGGCGACGCCGAGGGGAACGAGCTTCGGCGGCACGTGCTTGGGGATTTCCGGGGCTATCGGCAGGATCGCGAGCTGTTCACGGGTTTCCCGGATGGGGTCAGCTGGCAGCGTGTGGCTCTCTCGCAGGGTGAGCTGCTGGACGTGCGCTACATCGACTACAGCTACTGGACGGCATTGACCGAAGGAAGCCGGCGACCAACCGATGCCGTTCGGTTCATCCGCGGCGGCGGCACGGTGTTCGGTTCCATGCCCACCGGACACTTTCTCGCTCTCGCAGATTCCTTCCGTCAGGGAGTCACCTGGCAGCCGATCATCTGTGTACGGGCCGATGGCAACCATCCGATCGTGGTGCTGGAGGGCCACGCCAGACTCACAGCGATGGCGTTGGCCTCCGAGTGTCTACCGGACGAGGTGCAGGTTCTCCTGGGTTCATCGGCAGCAATGTCTGAGTGGTTGTGCTACTAGGCCTCGAGGAACATCCCGCTCGACCACCCACGCCAACCCCGGACGGCGCCGCAGTCGACCGCGAGCGGAGCGAGCGCACCAGCGAGCGTCGCGAGTGCACGAAGGGGTGGGTGGGGTTAGCGGCGTAGCACGCGACGTCGGAGCGGGCGTAGCAGGCGGCGGGGGAACCCCTGGCGACGGAGGCTGTATGCGGTATACGATGCCGGGGATCCATTGGTAATGGATATAGTTGAACACACGAGGAGGGGAGTATTCCTCTCGGGCGGACTTGGGTGCGCTCGTAGCGGCAGTGTCGTCATCACGGGAGGCCTGGGCGGCCGAACCGGTGCTGCCGGCCTGGGCGTCGTCCGGGCGGAAGAGACCTCCGGACCAAGCTGCACGCCGTCGTCCGGAGGTTCGTCATGGTCTCTGTCATGCCCCCTGTCGTCTGGGTTCTCACGATTGTCGGATTGTTGGCAATCGTCGCCTTCGACCTGATCGTGATCGCCAGGCGCGATCACGCCGTGACGATCAAGGACGCGACCCGGTGGGTGCTGTTCTACGTCGGGCTGGCGGCGTTGTTCGCGGTCGGATTGTTTTTGTTCAGCCCGGGGGCGGGGACGACGGGCGGTGAGTTCGTTGCCGGGTACATCACCGAGTACAGCCTGAGTGTCGACAACCTGTTCGTGTTCGTGATCATCATGGCGCGGTTCGCCGTACCGGGTCTGGCGCAGGACAAGGTGCTGTACGTCGGCATCGTGGTGTCGATGGTGCTGCGGGCGGTGTTCATCCTGGCGGGGGCGGCGGCGATCGCGGCGGCGAGCTGGGTGTTCTACATCTTCGGCGCGTTCCTCGTGTACACCGCCGTGCGGCTGGCGCTCGAGGGCGACAACGACGAGTCGGACTTCCAGGAGAACGCCGTACTGCGG
Organism: Kribbella sp. NPDC050820; assembly: GCF_040653975.1. Classification (NCBI taxonomy): domain Bacteria; kingdom Bacillati; phylum Actinomycetota; class Actinomycetes; order Propionibacteriales; family Kribbellaceae; genus Kribbella; species Kribbella sp. NPDC050820. Next base: position 16,681 of record NZ_JBFAHB010000098.1, on the reverse strand, counting down.
GGGATGCGCCGGATCCTGCCGCTGTCGCACGACTACGACGGGGCCAAGCTGACGACCCGTGTCGACGGCCGGCGGATGGTGACGCCGCTGGTGATCGTGATCTCCGCGATCGGGATGGCGAACGTGATCTTTGCGCTCGACTCGATCCCGGCGATCTTCGGGCTCACCCAGGACGCCTACATCGTGCTGACCGCCAACGCGTTCGCGCTGATGGGCCTGCGCCAGCTGTACTTCCTGATCGGCGGGCTGCTGGAGCGGATCATCTACCTGAACGTCGGGCTGTCGGTGATTCTCGCGTTCATCGGCGTGAAGCTGATCGTCGAGGCGCTGCACGGTTCGCACATCGACGACATCGGCGCGATCCACCTGCCGCACATCGGCATCCTGACCTCGCTCGGCTTCATCGCCGGCACCCTGTTCGTGACCACGGTCGCCAGCTTGATCAAGTCGTCGTACGAACGCCGCCGGGTCGAGGTCAAGGTCAGGATCGACGACTGACCTCGACCTCGGTACGGCGGTCCGCGCGCTGCCGAAGGTAGAGCGCAGGGATCGGGGTGAGGATCAGGCCGGAGGCGAGCAGGGCCGTGCGCAACGACGTACGGCCGACGGCGCCGAGTGGCGGACCGCCGACGACCTGGCCGATCGCGTTGGCCTGCGACACCATCGAGATCACGGTCGCGCGGGACCGGGAGTCGACGTGCCGGTTCAGCCAGGCGGCCTCGATCGGTGCGGCGAGCGTGCCGGTGATCGTGCGCAACCACATCGCGGCCAGCGCCAGCCAGAGGTGGTCGAGCAGGGCGAACGCGATCACGCCGGCGACCTGCACCATGCTGAGGATCGCAAGTACGCCGTTCGGATGGGCCGAACTCAACCGCACCGGCGACAACCTGTTCAGCACCACCGACGTGATCAACGACAGCAACGTGCCGACCAGGGCGAGCACCGTGAACCAGAACGCCGGGTCCGACGTGCCGAAGACCGTCGGGAAGCTGAAGTCCAGGATCTTCACCGACCACAACCGGTCGAACGCCTCGCTGGACAGCCCGGAGATCAGGCTGATCAGCACCAGCGTGCGTACGACGGGACGCCGTCGCGCGACCTCGAGTCCGTGCTTGAGGGTCTCGGCCAGTTGCCGGAAGGTCTCGCGCTCGGCCTTCGGCGCCCGGTGGAAGTTGTCCTCGCGCATGAACACCGCCAGCGCCAGCCCGAGCAGGATCATCCCGGCGCCGGACAGCGTCATCGGCAGCGGCAGGCTGATCAGGCCGAGCGCGCCGGCGCTGATCGTGCCGGCGATCGTCGCGGCCAGGCCGACCTGCTGGCCGCGGACGAATACGTGGGCGGTCCGGTCGGCGCCGATCTCGTCGGTGATCCAGGCCTGGTCGGCGCCGGAGGTGAACGTGTAGCCGACGCCCCAGAGCACCTGGGCGGCCAGGATCGCCAGGAACGACGGCACCAGGCCCTGCAGCAGGAAACCGGCCCCTATCAGGACGACGCCGATGATGATCGACAGCCGGCGGCTGTACAGGTCGGCGACGATGCCGGTCGGCACCTCGAACAGGAAGCAGGCGAGCTCGAGAGTGGTCCCGACCAGAACCATCTGGAGCGGGTCCAGGCCGGCGTCGCGGACGTAGTACACCATGCTGAGCGTGAACGTCAGCGCGCCGAAGAACGCCCAGGTGCCGGTGTAGGCGCAGTACGTCCGGACCGGGTCGGCGGAGCGGTAGGCAGGAAGAAACATCGTGGATGGCTCCCGAAAACGTGTGCGGGCATGACCAAGCGTGACCTCGCGAGGTCAACGCGTGACGTGACGCACGACGGCGGCCCGCCCGGTGTGGGCGAGCGGCGGGAGGTGCGCTTTCAGGAGCGACGTTGCATGGCCTCAGGGTAGGGAAGATCCGGCGAGTCCGCCCGCGAATTTTCCGGCCACTGCTGGTGATCGGAGGTACCATCGAAGTGCCTGGCCCGGCCGTTCCCCCGTGATGGTCGGGTCAGGTTTTTCGCGTCCGATGTCGAGAATCGGATGGTGGCTCCGTCGCTCCTGCAGACCCCGAGGAGAGGAAACCACCATGTTGCTCCAGGACAAGACGGCGATCGTGTACGGCGGCGGCGGCGCGATGGGCGGCGCGATCGCCCGGGCGTTCGCTGCGGAGGGCGCGCGGGTGCACCTGGCCGGGCGGACCCTGGCCAAGCTGGAGAAGGTCGCCGCCGAGATCGACGCCGCCTCGGTCGCCGTCGTCGACGCGTACGACGCCGACGCGGTCAACGAGCACGTCGCGTCGATCGAGGGCCGGATCGACATCGTGTTCAACGCGGTCAGCGTGCGGGTGAAGCAGAACGTGCCGCTCGTCGACCTCTCGGTGGACGACTTCGTCCAGCCGGTCGAGGACGCGGCGCGGACCAACTTCATCACCTCGACGGCGGTCGCCCGCCGGATGATCGCGCAGCGCGGCGGCGTGATCATGATGCTGTCGTCATCGGCCGCGCGTGAGTCCGGCGCCGACTTCGAGATGGGCGGCTTCAGCCTGGCCTGCGCGTCCATCGAGTGCCTGACCCGCGCACTCGCCGGCGAGGTCGGCCGGTACGGCGTCCGCGTCGTCGCCCTGCGCCCGAACTTCACCCCGGACACGCACCCCGAGTGGAACATCCCCGACGACGGCCTCGACCACCTCATCAAGGGCACCGCACTGCGCCGCCTGCCCCGGATGGCCGAAGTCGGAGCTACCGCCGCCTTCGCCGCCTCCGACCACGCCGGCCCGATCACCGGCGCCGTACTCAACCTGTCGTGCGGCGCGGTCGTGGACTAGAACGCTTTGCGACGCCTCGGCTGCCGCCCACTGATGCGGCAGCCGAGGCTTCGTGCCGGGCCGTGTCGGGTCTTGACAGGACATGCCGGGGACGGGTTGACTGCGACATAGTTCACAGAGGAAATAAAATAGAACCCGGTCCGGGGTCGGTGGCTCAGAGCGACTTCGGGCTGGACTGTGGTGTGCCCGGATCCGGTGGCGTGGCCATCGGATCAGCTGGCGTTCTCTGGGTATCGGTTGCTGGGGGCAACTTAAGGAATCCCTTGTAAACAAGGTGTTCCGGGCGTTCGGTCAACATCTGGTCTCGGGCCCGGCGCGGCTCTTCCACTACTGCGGGTTCTGTGTCATCCTCCCGGAAGTAGAGCCCGGGATCCTATCGGATATCGGGTTGGAAAGGATGGGGAGTGAGCACAACACTGAAGCCGGCGGCGCCGCCCAGGCCGGTCCGCCCCGAGGCGGTGAAACCCGCCCGCTTACCACGCGCGAGCCGCCGCACCCAGGCCCGGCGCAGCCTGCGCCGGCACTGGCAGCTGTACCTGCTGGTGCTCGTCCCGCTCGCGTACTTCGTCATCTTCAAGTACATCCCGATCGCGAACGCGGTGATCGCGTTCAAGAACTACAGCCCGGTCAAGGGCCCGTGGGGCAGCGAGTGGGTCGGGTTCCGCAACTTCGAGCTGTTCTTCGCCAACCCGGTGTTCTGGACGCTGGTCAAGAACACCTTCATCCTGGCCGCGTACACGGTGCTGGCCAGCTTCCCGATCCCGATCATCCTGGCCATCGCGCTGAACGAGATCCGCAACGGCCGGTTCAAGAAGACCGTCCAGCTGGTCACCTACGCGCCGTACTTCATCTCGACCGTGGTGGTCGTCTCGATGACGATCCTGGTGCTGTCGCCGCGGCTCGGCTTCGTCAACGACGCGATCGGGCTGTTCGGGGTGCCGGCGGTCGACTTCCTCGGCAATCCGGACTACTTCCGGCACATCTACGTCTGGTCCGACGTCTGGCAGACCACCGGGTACTCGGCCGTGATCTACCTGGCCGCGCTGGCCGGGATCGACCCGGCGTTGCACGAGTCGGCCAAGATCGACGGGGCCAGCCGGCTGCAGCGGATCTGGCACGTGGACCTGCCGGGCATCATGCCGACCGCGGTGATCATTCTGGTGCTCGGCGTCGGCAACATCATGTCGATCGGGTTCGAGAAGGCGTTCCTGCTGCAGAACCCGCTGAACCTGGCCCAGTCCGAGATCATCGCCACCTACGTCTACAAGACCGGCCTGCTGAACGCCGACTTCAGCATGGCGACGGCGATCGGGCTGTTCAACTCGGTGATCAACCTGTTCCTGCTGCTCGGCGTGAACTTCGCCGCCAAGCGCATCACCGGAAACGGACTCTGGTCATGACCATTTCCATGCAGGGATTCCGCCGTACGACGGAACGCCCCGAGTCGACCGTGATCGCGGAGACCCGGACCGACAAGATCTTCCTCGTCGGCATCAAGGTGATGCTGTGGATCGCGCTGGTCCTGGTGCTGGTGCCGATCGTCTACATCGTCGCGAACTCGTTCAGCAGCGCGTCCGCGGTGAGCGCCGGCCGGGTGCTGCTCTGGCCGGTCGAGCCGAGTCTGCAGGCGTACAAGGTGGCGTTCGGCGACCCGCAGATCATGCAGGGCTACCTGAACTCGTTCATCTATGCCGCCGGCGGCACGCTGATCAGCGTCACCTTGACGATCGCGATCGCGTACCCGTTGTCGCGCCGTACCTTCTTCGGCCGCAACGTGATCATGAGCCTGCTGATCTTCACCATGCTGTTCTCCGGCGGCCTGATCCCCACCTACCTGGTGGTGCAGGACCTGGGCATGCTGAACACCCGGTGGGCGATGGTGATCCCGAGCGCGATCGGCGTCTGGCAGGTGATCATCGCGCGCACCTTCTTCCGCTCGACCATCCCGGACGAGCTGTACGAGGCGGCCACCATCGACGGGGCGAGCGACCTGCGGTTCCTGTGGTCGATCGTGCTGCCGCTGTCGAAGCCGGTGATCGCGGTGATCGCGCTGATGTACGCGATCTTCCAGTGGAACAGCTACTTCGACGCCCTGGTCTACCTGAAGGACCCGAGCCTGTACCCGCTGCAGATCGTGCTGCGGAACGTCCTGATCCTGAACACCGTCACCGGTGGCTCGACCACCCAGAACCTGGCCCAGCAGCTCGAACAGCAACAGCTGGCCAATGTCCTCAAGTACGCGCTCATCGTCATCTCGAGCCTGCCCGTACTGATCATCTACCCGTTCGTCGCCCGCCACTTCACCAAGGGCGTGATGGTCGGCGCGGTCAAGGGTTAAACCAAGAAGGGAACACTGGAAATGCGCTCAACCGTGAGCAAAATGGCCGCTCTGGCAGTGGCCGGCACGCTCGCCCTCGCGGCGTGCAGCTCGGACAAGTCGGCGCAGGGGGCGGCGAACGAGACGACGGCCGACGGCAAGGTCGTCATCGACACCTTCACCCCGGCCGACCAGAACACGAACCTGGACACCAACCAGGTCACCAAGATCATGAGCGACAAGTTCAAGATCCAGTTCCGCTGGCAGAACACCACTTACGACGCCGGCCCGGCCAAGGAGAAGCGGCAGATCGCGCTCGCCTCCGGCGACTACCCGGACCTGTTCTTCCTGATCCCGTGGGTCGACGCGTTCACCCAGGCCGAGGTGCTCAAGCTCGGCCAGCAGGGCGTCGCCGTACCGCTGGAGGACCTGATCAAGGAGAACGCGCCGAACATCCAGAAGGCGCTGGACTCCAACAAGACCTACAAGGAGATGTCGACCGCGCCGGACGGGCACATCTACGCGCTGCCGCAGTGGGCCGACTGCTACCACTGCACCTACCCGGACAAACTGTGGATCAACAGCGCCTGGCTGAAGAAGCTCGGCCTGCAGATGCCGAAGACGACCGAGGACCTGCGCAAGGTGCTCACCGCCTTCAAGACCCAGGACCCGAACGGCAACGGCAAGGCCGACGAGATCCCGATGACCACCGACGTCCAGGACAGCAGCCTGATCGCGTACCTGATGAACGCGTTCGCCTACGACCCGGTCGGCGCGAACAACGGCGTCCGGTCGCTGGTCACGCTCGACGGCGACAAGGTCGTCACGCCGGTCACGTCGGCGGCGTGGAAGGAGGGACTGAAGTACATCAACTCCCTCTACAAGGAAGGCCTGATCGACCAGGCCGCGTTCACCCAGAACGCGCAGGCGCTGCAGGCCCAGGGCAACAACCCGAAGGCAGTCGTACTCGGCTCGGTGCCGGTGCTCTGGCCGGGCATCTTCGTCCAGCTCGACTCCAAGGACGGCCGGGACAAGCAGTACGACGCGGTGCCGCCGCTGACCGGGCCGGAGGGCAAGAGCTACACCGGCCTGAACTACCCGACGTCGACCGGCTACACCTTCATGCTGACCAACAAGGCCAGCAAGGAGGCACAGGTCGCGGCGATCAAGATGCTGGACTGGATCTACACCGACGAGGGCCAGATGATCACCAACATGGGCCCGGAGAACGTCGGCTGGACCAAGCCCGGACCGGGTGACATCGCGCTCGACGACAAGGTCAAGCCGCTGTACAAGCCGAAGCAGGACGCGCCGAAGAACATCAACTGGGGTGCGCTCGGGCAGTACAACAACACGCTGGCCTACCGCAACGCCCAGGTCGTGCCGGCCGACATCTACACCGGCGCCGGCCTCGAGCGGCGGCTGTTCCAGGCGACCAAGCTGTACGAGGGCAAGGAGGACAAGGCGCAGTGGTTCCCGCAGACCTCGGTCTGGCCGGACCCGAGCCTCAGCGGTGAGCTCGCCACCCTGCAGACCAACCTGAACAGCTACGTGAACCAGAACCAGCTGGCCTTCATCGCCGGGTCGAAGAACATCGACGCCGAGTGGGACGCCTACGTGAAGGGTCTGGACAGCACCGGGATGACCAGGTACCTGCAGATCCAGCAAGAGGCCTACGACAAGTACAAGTCCGGGAGCAAGTAACTCCTATGTCCCACGAACTGTGGTTCACCACTGCCGCGCCGGACTGGTTCGAGGCGTTGCCGCTCGGCAATGGGCACCTCGGCGCCAAGGTGTTCGGCCGGGTCGGCGAGGAGCGGATCGCGCTCAACCTCGACGACGTCTGGTCGGGCGACGGCCCGCGCACGCTGACCGTGACGGACGGTCCGCAGGCGCTGGCCGACGTACGGCGGCTGTTGCTGGACGAGCGTGATCAGCTGGCGGCGACGGAACGGACCCGGGCCCTGCAGGGGCCGCTGGTCGAGTCGTACCAACCGCTCGCCGACCTGCTGATCCGGACAGCTGGTGAACCGCAGGAACTGGAGGACTACCGGCGGAGCCTGGACCTCCGTACGGGGACCGCCGCCGTCGAATACACGGTCGACGGCGTGCGGTTCCGCCGGGAGACGTACGTGTCCACACCGGACCAGGTGATGGTGTGGACGATCACCGCCGACCGGCCGGGGTCGATCGACCTCGACCTGGAGCTGACCAGTCAGCACCCGATCCGGGCGGAGGCTGCCGACGGCACCTATGGAGTCGTCGGGCACGCGCCGTCGGATCTCACGATCGAGTACCGGCAGAGTCCGGACCCGATCCGCTACGAGGAGGGGCGCGGGATCGGCTTCGGTGTCGCGCTGCAGGTCCACAACGCTGGTGGAACTGCGGTGGTGAGCGAGGCGGGCGTGAGCGTCCGCGGGGCCGACAGCTTGACGGTGTTGTTGTCGGCGGCAAGCACGTTCGCCGGGTGGAAGGTGCCGCCGGGACGGGATCCGCTGGTGGCGTTGCGCGAGGCCACCGACGTGTTCGGCAACGTCAGCCTGGAGAAGGTGCGGGAGCGGCACGTCGACGATCACACCGCGCTGTACGAGCGAGCTGAGCTTCAGTTCGGTGAATCGCGCGATCTACCGACAGACGAGCGGATCAGGGCGGTCGCGGCCGGCGGGACCGATCCGGATCTGGTCGCGCTCACGTTCAACTTCGGCCGGTACCTGCTGATGGCGTCCTCTCGCCCCGGGACGCAGGCGGCCAACCTGCAAGGCATCTGGAACCAGGACCGCCGGCCGATGTGGGCCAGCGACTGGACCAACAACATCAACACCCAGATGAACTACTGGCCCGCCGACCTCACCGGCCTGGGGGAGTGCTTCGACCCACTCACCGACCTGATCGAGGGCCTCGCCGAGTCGGGTGCGGAAACCGCCCGGATCCTGTACGACGCCCCGGGCTGGGTGTCGCACCACAACGCCGACATCTGGCGTGCGACCTGGCCGGTCGGCGAAGGCGGCGACGACCCGGTATGGGCGATGTGCGCGACCTGTGGTGTCTGGCTGACCGCACACTTGATGGAGCACTACCGGTTCCAGTTGGACCTGGAGTTCCTGCGCAATCGCGCCTATCCGCTGATCGCCGGTGCGGCCGAGTTCGTGCTGGCGATGCTCGTCGAGGATCAGGACGGGCGACTGCAGTTCATCCCGTCGACCGCGCCGGAACACCACTTCGTCCTGCCTTCCGGCGACAAGGCATCGGTCGATCTCACCTCGACGTACGACATCTGGCTCATCCGCGAACTGTTCGCCAACCTGCTGGAAGCCGAGGCCGCGCTGGACCTGGGCAGCGATCTCGCAGCACGTGCGCGCCAAGCCCGCGAACGCCTTCCGGAGATCGGTACGACGCCCGACGGCCGGCTGCTCGAATGGCCGACGGACTGGCAACCGTCGGAGACCGACCACCGTCACCAGTCGCATCTGTACGGCCTGTACCCGGGCGCCGAGATCGACCCGACGCGTACGCCGGAGTGGGCCGCAGCTGCAGGTGCTTCGCTTGAGCTGCGGACCAAGGGCGCGACGAACGGGGGCTGGACGGCCGCGTGGCTCGTGGCGCTCTGGGCGCGGTTGCTCGAGCCGGAGAAGGCGTCCGCGGTGATCCAGGACTACCTGAGCCGTCTGGTCTCGGACAACCTGTTGCACCGGGACGGCGCCATCTTCCAGATCGACGCCAACTTCGGCATGACCGGCTGCATCCCCGAGCTCCTCATTCAGAGCCACACGGACACCATCCGGCTGCTGCCCGCGCTTCCGGCCGACTGGCCGGACGGCTCGTTCCGCGGTCTCCGGGCTCGTGGCGGGCTGGTGTTCGACGTCAGCTGGCGGGGCGGGGTTCTGGTCGCTGCGTCGGTGGTGGCGGCTCAGTCCGGTACGTACCGGATCGCCCTGCCGTCCGGGGAACGGACAGTCTCGCTGGAGGTTGGTCAGAAGATGGACCTGGTTAGGACTGCCTAACCAAAGTTGTTGTATCCTCACGTCCGTGAAAATGCGCATCGTAATAGCCGTTACGGCCGCCCTGCTGGTGCTGGCCGGGTGTGGTGGAAGCAATGACAGCGGATCCGCCGACACCGGCGTCGGCGACACCGAGGTGGCGACCGGCGGGCGGTTGTTCAAGACCGCCGACGAGGAGACCGCCAAGCTGGGGTCGGACGCGCAACCGGGCGCCTTCCCGCGGACCGTGAAGCACGCGCTCGGCGAGACCAAGCTGGAGAAGAGGCCCGAGCGGGTCGTGGTGCTGGACAGCGGTGAGCTCGACGACGTGCTCGCGCTCGGCATCACGCCGGTCGGGATGGCAACGACCGCGGGCCAGGCGGGCGTTCCGTCGTACCTGGCGGACAAGGCGCAGGGGATCAAGACCGTCGGCGGGATCAGCGAGCTGAACCTGGAGGCGATCGCGGCGCTGAAGCCGGACCTGATCCTGGGCAGCAAGCTGCGGGCCAACGACCTGTACGACAAGCTCAGCGCGATCGCGCCGACGGTGTTCAGCATCCGGCCCGGGTTCCCGTGGAAGGAGAACTTCCTGCTGGTCGCGGACTCGGTCGGCGAGGAGGACAAGGCCACCGGGATCCTGAACGACTACCAGAAGCGCGCCGACGAGGTGAAGTCGAAGGTGCAGGGGACGCCGACGATCTCGCTGGTCCGGTTCCGGCCGGCCGAGATCCGGCTCTACGGCAACCTGTCGTTCATCGGCGTGATCCTGAAGGACATCGGGCTGCCGCGGCCGAAGATCCAGGACGTCCAGGACCTCGCGGTCGAGGTGTCGCAGGAGAACATCGGGCAGGCGACCGGGGACTGGATCTTCTACTCCAGCTACGGCAAGCCGGAGACCACCGCCGAGAACGTCGTTGTCAACGGCAACCTCTGGAAGGCGCTGCCCGCCGTCAAGGCCGGCCAGGTCGCCCGCGTCGACGACGAGGTCTGGTTCCTCGGCCTCGGCCCGCTCGGCGCCATGGACGTCCTCACCGACCTCGAGAAGCTGCTCGGCCCCAAGGGGTAATAGGCACCTCGCGTGCTACGCAGGCACTCCTCTGTCGCACCTGCTACGCGCGCTCCCACCCACCCGAACCTCCTGCGGGCTACCGCCCGCGGCTGCACACTCCTGCGTCGCGTGCGTTCGACCCCCGCGTCGGGGTCTCAAGGCCGGGCCGTGGGTGAGTCTGCGGTGGCGGCGAGACGGGAGGGCGTGCATTTCAACAGGTAGTGCGGAGCCGCCGGTAGTGCGGTTGAGCGCGTTCGGGTCAGTGTGTACGGCGTCCCGCCGGTGCACTACCTGTCCGTTTGTCCCCGGCTCTCCGCGCGGCGTCGTCCGCCGCGGTAGGCGACCACAACAGCCAGCCTGGTGCGGTCTGGAGGCTTCTGTGTCGCGTGCGATCGACTCCCCGCGGCGGCGTTCTCCGCCGGGGTTAGTTCGGGACTCGGCCTCGGTTGGTCACCTGGATGTGGGGGGCGTAGCGGGCTACCGCTGTGGCTAGGTCGTCGTACGGGAGTTCGCGGCCTAGGATTTCGAAGGTGCCGGGCCAGGGACAGGAGGGGCCCCAGGACTTCGGGTTGTGGGGGAGGGGGTCGGCGTCGTGCAGGAGGACGACGAGGTACGGCGCCCACCACTCGCCGCCGTCGGGGTTCACCTCGTGCCGTTCGATCCGGCAGACGCCGCGGACGTCCGCCCACGGAATCGTCCGCGGCTGCTCGCCGCCGAGGTAGATCCCGCTCTCGTCGATCGTCAGCAGCACGTCCTCGTCGTCGGCCTCGCGGGACTCCTCGAACGCGGTCACGGCGCCGACCAGCAGCAGCACCGGCAACCCGACTGCGAAGATCAACGGCATCCCGCCCCAGGACAGCCAGATGGATTCCAGCGGCTCGCGGACCGATTCACCCTTGACCAGTTGAGCCACCACCACGAGCGCAGTGAGCAGCACCATCAGCCCGAACAGCAGCGTGCCGAGGTAGAGCGCGGTCTTGGTAGTGCCGAGGCCGCGGCGCTTGACGACGAACGGCTGCGTGGTCTGCTCGGGCGGCATACCGGCATTGTCGGGCGCATCCGCCGTACGCACCAGCACCCTCACACAACCCTAATCATTTCGGTCCGTACCACTCGTCCATAGGGATGAAAAGGGCTCCAGGACCGGACGCGGACTTTGGTACGGCGCGGCCGTCCGCAAGAATCGCTGCATGCCGGACCGCCAGACCGCCGTCGCCTCCCGGAAGCCGCCGACGCGCAGCACAGCCCGTCGGCGCCAGAAGAGCAGCATGTGGCGCCGCGGCTGGCTGATCGCGTTCCTTGCGGTGCTGTCCGTCCTGCCGCTGCTGTTCCACCGCTGGGTGCCGAACTCGGTCGGCAACCTCGGCAGCCTGCTCGACACCTTCCTGCCCTGGGTCGGCCTCGCCGTACCGATCCTGGCCGTCGCCGCGCTGGTACGCCGGTCCGCCACGGCCGGAGTCGCGTTGCTGCTGCCCATCGTCGTGTGGGGCCTGATGTTCGGCAACCTGCTGATCCCGGGCAAGGGTGGAGGCGCGCACGACCTGCGGGTGCTGTCGCACAACGTCGACGCGGCCAACCCGGATCCGCAGCGGACCGCGCAGGACCTGCTGAAGGCCGACGCCGACGTGATGGCGCTGGAGGAGATCACTGCGGCGGACATGAAGATCTACAAGGCCGCGTTCGCCAAGGACTATCCGTACGAGGTCTCCCGGGACACGGTCGCGCTGTGGTCGAAGTTCCCTGTCGAGGAGAGCACGTCGGTCGACGTCGGCTTCAAGTGGACCCGGGCGCTGCGCGCGGAGGTCAGCACGCCGGAGGGCAAGGTCGCGGTGTACGTCGCCCACCTCGCCTCGGTCCGGGTCGGAGCGAGCGGATTCACCTCGGACCAGCGCAACGACACGATCAAGGCGCTCGGCCGGCAGATCGCCGACGAGAAACTGGCCGGCGTGGTCGTGATGGGCGACTTCAACGGTACGGCGACCGACCGCAGCCTGGCCCCGTTGACCGCCGGACTGCGGTCGGCCCAGGGCGCGGCGGGCTACGGGTTCGGGTTCACCTGGCCGGCCAAGTTCCCGATGGCGCGGATCGACCACATCATGGTGCGCGGCGTCACCCCGACGAAGGCCTGGGTGATGAGCAACACCGGCAGCGACCACCGCCCGGTCGTCGCCGAGCTCCGCGTCTAGCTGTCGGCGATACCTTTGCGGTACGCGTAGCGGACGGCTTCCGCGCGGTGCCGGGCGCCGATCTTGGCGAAGGTGTTGTTGATGTGCGTCTTCACGGTCGCCTCGCTGATGTAGAGCCGCCCGGCGATCTCCGGGTTGCTCAATCCCTGCGCGATCAAGCGCAGTACTTCGGTCTCCCGGGCGGTGAGGCCGTCGGACTCCTTGGCCCGGCCGGGGCTCAGCCCGGCGACCAGCCGCCGGGACACCTCTGGGTCGAACGTGGACTGGCCGGCCGCGGTCGACCGGAGCGCCGCCCCGATCTCGGCGCGGCCCGCGTCCTTGGTGAGATACCCGCGGGCGCCGGCGCGCAGCGCAGTCGCGATCGAGTCGTCGTCGGCGTACGTCGTCAGCACCAGGACGGCGACGTCCGGGAATCCGGCCGTGATCCGGGCCGTCGCCTGGACCCCGTCGAGGACCGGCATCCTGAGGTCCATCAGCACCACATCCACGTTGCCCTGAGCAACGAGATCGACGGCCTCGACCCCGTCCGCGGCCGCGCCGGTGACCTCGATCCCGTCCAGCAGGCCGAGCAGCGCGACCAGCCCCTCCCGGACCACCTGCTGGTCGTCGGCCACGACCACCCGGATCACATCACTCATCAGGCACCTCCGCGACCACCAGCCAGTCGTCCCCGTCCGGACCCGCCGTCAGCGTCCCACCGACCAGGGCCAGCCGCTCCCGCATCCCCGCCAGCCCGAACCCTTCCCCGGCCGTCACACCCTTGTTCCGCACCGTCAGCCGTACGCCGTCCTGGTACCTGAGCTCCACGTCGACGCGCTGTCCGGGCGAGTGCTTCGCCGCGTTCGTCAGCGCCTCCCGGGCCGCGTTCAACAGCGCGACCGTGACACCCGACTCGGTCTGCGCCGTACCTTCCACAGTCGCCCGGACGGCGACCCCGTGATCCGCCTCGTGCTGCTCCGCCAGCGCCGCAAGCGCCTGCGGCACCTCCGGTACGTCGTCCGCCCGCAACGCAGCCACCGCGTTCCGCGCCTCACTCAACCCTTGTACGGCGAGTCGTCGCGAGCGCCGGATGTGGTCGAGGGCAGCCGTTCTGTCGTCCCGTTCGTCCAGCAGTGCCTCGGCCAACTCGAGTTGCACACTGAGCGCGCCGAGCGAGTGGGCGAGCACGTCATGGAGATCGCGAGCGATCCGTCCGCGCTCCTCCAGTGCTGCCGCACGGGACTGCTGGCTCTGCGCGCGGCGCGTCTGCTCCAGCAGTTGCTCGGTCTGCCGGACCTGGATCTCGTACTGCCGCCGGTTCAGGCCGAACGCGGCCAGCACCGCGGTCCACAGCAGTTGGCTGAAGTACCAGCTGTCCGGCTGGTCGAACCACGCGGCCGACAGAGCGAAAGCAATGACGACGCCGGTACCGGCCCCGACGATCGGCCGATTGCTGTTCCGGCAGCCGGCCGAGTCGTCGCGCCGACGGAAGTCCATCACCGCGACGTCCGCCACGGCGACGAGGACCAGGACGAGGGCGTTCGAGCCTTCCATCCCGGCGATCAGGGCGTTGCTGACGGCAACGGACATGAGCAGGCCGAAGGCCAGGCCCGGACGCACCGTCATCAGGAGGGTGCCGGCCACGAAGAAGGCGAAGCCGCCGCCGAGCACGAACCAGGCCCACGGTTCAGCCGGCCGGGAGGTCGACAGCACAGCGACCGCAACGTGGCCGCAGAACTCCTTCGTCTGGCAGCTGTCCGGGGCCGGCGGCACCACGCAGCACTTCTACGGCAACTACCCGCGCGCGTACCCGGGCGTCTTCGAGGGTACGACGGAGCCGACAAGTCCGGGTACGACGTCAACCACCGCTTCCCGTTCACCTACGGCGAGCTGGTGCCGTACTTCGAGTGGGTCGAAGCCACCATGCCGGTGATGACGGCCGCGATGGGGCACAAGGAGCAGACGTTCTTCCGCGGCGCCGAGACGCTCGGGCTGCCGGTGCAGACCACGAAGACTACGCACCGGCCGTCGTACCGGCCGCAGGAGAACGCGATCCTGCAGCCGGGCGGGACGGCCGGGAAGACGTCGAATTCGGACCTGCTGGTCTATCCGAAGGCGACCGGGTGCACTTTCTGCGGGTACTGCTTCCAGGGCTGCATGCGGCCGAACGGTGCCCCACGCAACCAGTTCGCCAAGCGGTCGACGGACAACAGCTACGTGCCGATGGCGCTCACCGCCGAGGTGTGGTCGCGTGGCGGTCGTCCGGTCGAGCTGATCGCGGACGCCTTCGTCACCCGGGTCCACGCCGAGAAGCGGCACGGCGTACTGACCGCGACCGGGGTCACGTGGCGGTCCGGGGGAGCGGAGCATCGCGAGGACGCTCGCGTCGTGGTGATGTCCGGCGGCTGCACCGAGAACCCGCGGCTGTGGTTCAACAGCGGCCTGCCGAACCCGAACGGCTGGGTCGGCCGCGGTTACACCGACCACTTCTTCGACTGGGTTTTCGGGGTCTTCGACGACTACACCGGCAACCCGAAGGGCGTCGGCTCGAGTGCCCGGCTCGACTATCCGCCGTACGGCGGCCTGGAGAACGTCGGCCTGCCACCCGCACTGATGGCCTTCTCCGCAACGCTGTCGGACAGCGGGATCCGCGGTCAGTACAAGAACGGGCGCGGACGCGGCGGACCGTGGGACGGGCCGGCCGGGCGGGTGATGGGACCGGAGCTCAAGGAGGTGCTGTCACACGGCCTGGACCGGCTGCTCAGCGTGCTGGTGATCACCGACGACGACGTCGAGGCGCCGAACCGGGTCACCCTCTCGGCGCTGCCCGCGGACGAGAACGGGCCGATCCCGAAGGTCACCTTCAAGCAGCGGCAACGGACCCCGCGGACGCTGCGGAACCGGGAGTTCATGGCCCGGAAGGCGGCTGAGCTGCTGCGTGGCGCGGGCGCTCGCAAGGTGTACCGGATCGACTGGGCGCCGCTGATCCTGCACGTCCAGTCGTCGATGCGGATGGGATCGTCGGCGCGGAACTCGGTCCTCGACCCGCGCGGTGAGACCCGGGCGGTGAAGCGGCTGTTCGTGGCCGACAACTCCGCCCTGTCGAACGGGCTCGGCGGGCCGAACCCGACGCTGACGGCGCAGGCGCTGGCGACGCGGACGGCGGAGAAGATCTTCCAGACCTACTTCGACGGTGACCCGTGGGTGCACTCGAGCTCCCCTGTGGTGTCCACGGATCCGCGGATCAGCGTCCGGCTGGGGCAACTCGGGCTCTGACTGCGGACCGCCAGGCCATCACAACTACGCCTACGGGCGCCAGCGCCCGCTCAGTCGGCGCGCCGGCAGGGAATTGTGATGGCCTGGGGGTTCGTGTCCGTTTGACGAACATCGGCGTCCGGGGCGGTCCTGCCGTCCCGGCGCCGACTTTCCTAGGCTCGAAGTACCCGATCAGGAGGACTTCGAGATGACGATCACATCCAGCGGCGCGGATCTGTCCACGCTCGCTCAGCAGTATGCCGAGGACGGGTTCGTGCTCGTGAAAGGCCTGCTCAGCAAGGAAGAAGCGGCCTACTACCGGCAGCGCAGCCACGACCTGCTGGCCCAGCTGAACCGCAAGGACGACCCGACCTGGAAGTCGGCGATGGGCCTGTCCGACGGTGCGACCCGATTGCAGCACCTGCACGACGCACAGTTCTACGACGCTGCCTTCTCGCGGCTGCTGGTGGACCCGCGGTTCACCGACGTGGCCGCTGCGGTGATGGGTGTCGACGGCGTGCAACTGCATCACACCAAGCTGTTCGTGAAGCCGCCGGAGAACGGGTCGCCGTTCCCGCTGCACCAGGACTACCCGTTCTTCCCGCACAAGTACCACCGCGTCGGTGCGGCGATCTTCCACTTCGACGACGCGCCGGAGGAGAAGGGCTGCGTGCGGGTGATCCCCGGCAGCCACAAGGACGGGCCGCGCGAGCACGACCCGGAGGGCTCGTTCCACCTGCCCGACGTACCGTTCGAGTCGGCGACACCGCAGCCGGCCGAGGCGGGCGACGTACTGTTCTTCACCTACCTGACCGTGCACGGGTCCGGGGTGAACGTGAGCGACGAGGCGCGGACCACCTGGCTGGTCCAGTACCGCGACCCGGGAGACCCGCCGACGGTCAAGACCCACGACCACTCGCTCGGTCAGGGCATGATGCTGCGAGGAGTCGACCCGACCGGCAGGAGCGCTTCTTGACCCTGGAGTCCGTCGCTTCCGCGGACCGTTTCGTCGACCGCGCGGGGGGCCGGGGGTGCGGCGAGGGGGGCGGCGTACCCGCGGGCTTACTGAGCTGGGGGCACTACCGCCCCGAGTAATGGCGCAACAAATGGCACAC
>NZ_JBFAHB010000097.1:0-30549 GCF_040653975.1 Kribbella sp. NPDC050820 | reverse complement strand
AGCGAGGCGGGACGTCCCACCACGCCACACCCAGCCGACCCTGCAGCGCATCGAGAATCAGCCACCCACGCCAGGCCGGTCGGTGGATCGAGGCTTAGCCTGAGTCCGTGGACGGGTAGTTGGTCGTTGGGTGTGTTGACGTAGGAAGTGCCTTCTGGGCAAGGAGAATCGGGAGTGCTGACGTCCTGATTCGACCGAGCCGAGAAGGCACTGGAAGTGAAGCTACCGCATTTGTGGTCCAAAGCCACGCCGTTGTTCGATGACGAGCGTCTGGTGTCGTGTGCTGGGTTGGTGCCGGTGATGGCGCTGGGCGAGCAGGCCGGGTTGTCGGAGTTGATCGAGCAGCGGGTGGCGCTCGGGGCGACGTGGGTGAAGTCGGCGGGGGTGAACCCTGCGGGGAAGGTGTCGTCGATCATCGCGGGGATGGCTGCGGATGCGGACTGTATCGATGACTTGCAGGTGTTGCGGTCCGGTGGGATGAAGCGCCTGTTCGCCGAGGTGTATGCGCCGGCCACGTTGGGGCAGTTCCTGCGCGAGTTCACCCATGGGCATGTCAGCCAGCTGGCCGCGGTAGCGCGGGCGCATCTGGTGAACCTGGTCGAGCGGGCCGGGCTGCTGGCGGGCATCGAGTCCCGGGCGTATGTGGACATCGACTCGTTGCTGCGCCCGGTGTATGGGCGCGCCAAGCAGGGCGCGAGTTTCGGGCATACCAAGATCTCCGGCAGACAGGTCCTGCGCCGGGGCTTGTCGCCGCTGGCCGCCACGATCAGCACTGAGCAGGGTGCCCCGGTGGTCGCGGGGATCCGGCTGCGTGGCGGCAAGACCGGCTCGGGCAAGGGCGCGGCCTCGATGGTCCGCGAGGCGATCGCCACTGCTCGCGCCGCCGGCGCGACCGGCGAGATTCTGGTCCGCGGCGACTCCGCCTACGGCAACAGCGCCGTCGTCGCCGTATGCCTCAAGACCAAGGCCCGGTTCTCGGTGGTGCTGACCAAGAACCCGGCGGTGTCCACCGCGATCGACACCATCGCGCCCGGCGCCTGGACCCCGGTGCGCTACCCCGGCGCCGTGCTCGACCCGGACACCGGCGAGCTGATCAGCGACGCCGAGGTCGCCGAGGTCGAGTTCACCGCGTTCGCCTCCACCAAGCTCCCGGTCACCGCCCGGCTGATCGTGCGCCGGGTCCGCGACCAAACCAAGCTCGACGAGCTGTTCCCGGTCTGGCGTTACCACCCGTTCTTCACCAACAGCACCGAACCGGCCGTCGAGGCCGACCTCACCCACCGGCGGCACGCGATCATCGAGACCGTGTTCGCCGACCTGATCGACGGGCCCCTGGCCCACCTGCCGTCCGGCCGGTTCGCGGCCAACCACGCCTGGGCGGTCTGCGCGATGATCACCCACAACCTGCTCCGCGCCACCGGCACCCTCGACGACACCCCTCACACCGGCAGGCTCGCGGTGGCCCGCGGGACAACCCTGCGCCGGCGCATCGTCAACGTGCCCGCACGCCTGGCCAACCCGCAACGCCGGCAGATGCTTCATCTTCCCGCGCACTGGCCCTGGGCCAAACAGTGGCTAACGATCTGGCAACACGTGTTCGGTCCCGCCACAGGACCACCAGCCACCGCCTGACCCACCCACCCGCCACCCCAGGCACAACCCGGCAGAACCCACGTGGAAAGGCTGGGCAGACCAGCCACCCAGCCACGCCCAACACCAGCCGACCCCGGGCACTCAGCCAGTTCACCTCAAGAACCCAGGCGATCCACGGAATCAGGCTTAGCAGCCTCCTCCTGGCCGTCGATGCAGCCGGCGTACACGTCCAGGAGCACCTTGACGCTGTGTCCGGCCCATTCCGCGACCTGTGTCGCCGGAACACCTGCGTTGAGCCAAAGTGTCAGGCAGGCGTGTCGGAGGTCGTATGGTCGGCGGGCCAGCAGTGAGAGGAACTGTTCCTTTGTGAGGGCCTTCTTCCGCGCCTTGGCCCAAACTCGGGTGAGCGTGTTCGGATGCACGGGGTTGCAGTAAGCCTTCAGCGGTACACGTCCGAAGCGGCCGACTCGCGTCACGAACAGTCGTCCGTCGGGTCCAGTGCCGAACTGCTCTAGGTGCCGCGTTAGCAGTGCAACTAGCTCTGGGCAGATCGGCACACTACGAGTGCTGTTGTCAGCGCGGTGCTTCAGCGGTCGCTCATCGCGAACCTCCCCGTTGTCACTCCACGCCTGCCCGGTTTGTTGAGTGGAGCCGTCAAGCAGCATCTCGCCCCACCCTTCCTCCGGCAGAGTTAGAAGGTTCGATCTGCGCAGGTGACGTACCTCCGCAGGTCGCATCCCGGCGTAGTACTCGCATCCGAAGTACGCCTCCAACGACGGGTAGATTTCACCAACGGCCGCCAGCAGCGAGCGGGCTTGGTCAGGGTTTGCGAGCACGCGGCGGTCAACCTTGTCATCGTGCTTCGGAGCCTTCCAGTTCACGGTCTCCAATGGATTCGTGTTGAAGAGCTTCAGCTCGACCGCGTACGCGATCGCTCCGTGGAAGGTCGCCCGACGCCGAGTGATGGTGCTGGCCGCAACGGCTTTGCCGTTCTGGCGCGTAGCCAGGGCATCGAGCACTCTGCGGGTTGTCGCAGCATCCTCGAACGCGGTCAGCTCGACGGTGTTGCTCGCCAGCCAGCGAATCACAGGGCGCAGATCTTCTGGAGGTTCCGCCTTCTCGACTGGGACACCGTTGCGCGCACTCTTGCTGAATGCCCAGCCGTGCAAAGCCTTTCGGATCGCCGCCTCGCTTGGCTTTCCTCGCTCGTCCTCGAAGAGCACGAGGGTCGCCTGTGTCAGCGTCTCACTGATGCCCCGCCTGTGCCCAGGGGAGATATGGGGCCACTTCGCGTCTACGTATTGGCACGCATGCGTAAACCAGTTTCGAGTGTAGAGCTTCCGCGCCATGGGGGCGGGAAGGCCTGATCTCTTGTCGAATGGCACACCCTCGCGCGCTGCTTTCGTCAGGCCTGCCAGGAATGTCTCTGCAAGCTTCTTGGTGGTGAATGTGTCGCCGAATCGCTTGCCGGCCACAGCCCAACGGGCCCGGTAGGTGGCCTTCTTCTTCCCCTTGTACTCCTCGATCTTGTAAATCCGGACGTCGTACGAGAGATCCATGTGAGTGCCGTCGGTCATGCGGCGTCCTCCAGAGTCTCGAGCCAGCGTTCGTAGTCGGCAGTGCGGATTCGGATGTCGCCGTTGGGCAGCTTGATGCAGCGGGGTCCCTTCTTGGCGGCCCGCCAGTCATAGAAGGTCGAGCGAGCGACGCCGAGGTCGGCGCACACGTCGGCGATCGTGAGATGCGCTCTCCCCCGGATGGGGGTTGCCGTGCTCACGCGGGTGTCTCCTTTGGGTCGAGGTGGCCCCTGACAAAACCGACAAAACTGACAGAACTCGGGGTTTTGTCGGTTTTTGTCAGGGGGTTCGGAGGGCGTCGGGGTGGACTTCGTAGGCGGTTGAGGGACGGCCGCCCTTGCTGGACTTCTCGGGTGTCTTGGGTCGGATGTGGCCGTGGTCGGTGAGGAGGGTGAGCGCGGGGTCGAGGTCGGCGGCGGTTGCGAATCTGGTGCGGCCTTGGAGGGAACGGAGGGCATCTCGTCGGGTGAAGGTGGGGTGGCCGTGTTTGGTGATCCAGGTGAGGACTTCGCGGGCGTCGTTTAGGTCGGGGTCGGATCGGCCCATGAGGTCGTAGACGGCGAGGGCGTGGTCGAGGTAGTAGCGGCCGACGTTTTCGGCGGCGCGCATGGTGTCGGCGGTGATGGGTCGGGCGTAGCCGTGGTGGAAGTTGTGGGCGAGGTGGAGGAGTGCGGCCAGGCGGACGACGGCACCGGCGAGCTTGGAGGCCCAGTCGGTGATGCCGGCGAGCTGTCCGGTCTGCGGGTGCAGCCGGGGTTCCAGCCAGTTCTGGAAGTCCAGCAGTACCTGTCCGGCGTCGGGGTCGAGGTCGAGTTGGTGCGGTTGGTCGTGGTCGGCCAGGACGAGTACGAGGGTCTTGAGCGCGTCGCGGTAGGTCGTTTCGATGTACTCGGGGACGGGTTCGGCTTCGTTGTTGCGGCTACCCACGGTGTTGGGCGGAACGCTGTAGAGGATCCGGGCCAGCACGCCGCGATCCCGGAAGCCCGGCTGTGCCGCGAGCCCTGCAAGGGTTCCGGGCTGCGTGGTGACGCCGAGCGTGAGCGCGGGCCGGTCGACGGTTTCGGACTCGCGGCCCTTGCGGTCGACTTGGAGCTTGTCGCCGGCGTGGCCTTTGAGGAACACGCCGAGGTTGGGTTGTGCGGAGTAGCGGGTGCCGGTGAGGGTGGCGAACACGTCGCCTTCGGCCGACAGGACGGCCATGCGGCCGCCGTGGGTGGCGAGTAGCGAGATGCATGATTCGGGCGTGACGTCGTCGGTCATCAGCCGGGGCAGCTCGGGGACGACGATGCCCGCGGCTTCCCTGGCGGCCGCGGTCGCGTCGGCCAGTGCCTCGTGCGGGTTGGCGGTGGCGCGTTCGGCCTTCTTGGCAAGGTCTTCGGCGCGTGCGATCGCGATGCGGGCGGCCAGCTCGGCTTCCACCCGCTGTTCTGCCGCGATCTCCCGCAGCGCGTCCTCAGCATCGGAGAGGGGTGCGGTCATGGCCCGGAAGACCGGCGACTTCCGGGAGCCGGGTGGTAGCGCGGTGACGGTGTAGAGGTTGACCTGTTCGACCCACGACCGGGTGACCCGAACCAGCACCTTGCCGCCGGCGGCCGTGGACAGGCAGGCCAGAGCCACGGACCCGGCCAGGTCGACCGGGGTATGTGTGGCTTCCGCGACCGCGTCGACCTGATCGGCCAGCCAGCCGGGGAACACCTGTACGGGGAAGGGCCGCACGAGCCGCTTCGTCTTCAGCGGCACCGGCGGGCCGTCCCACCCCTGAGCGGCGGGCGCCGAAAGATCGCGTTGCGGGTCCCGGGCACGGTTTTCGGTGAGCGCCGGCCGGATCGGGGTCGGCGGCACCGGGTCCCACGGGTCGTCGGGTGGCTCGGTGATCGGTGGCAGGGGCGGCAGCCAGTCGGGCAGCTCGGCAGTCACGCGGCGATCCCTTCGGCACGGAACCCGCCAGCGATGGCGGCTCGGATTTCGCGGGCGGTCTGTTCGGCTTGCTGTCCCACGTCGGTCAGCGCGGCGACGGCGTCGGTGTGGCTGATCGCACCGGCCGCGACCATCCGCGCAACGCCCCGCGCGGCGCCGTAGAGTGTCGTTCGGCGCTTGCCCTCGGGTGCCTGCCGGACGGCCTCCAGGTGTGCGGTCAGCAACCGTTCTGGGTGGGAGATGCCCCCGGCTTCGGTGGTCCGGATCGAGCCGGACGGCTGGGCGGGAGGAGTCGCCGGCGCGACGGGCAGGCATGCAGCGATCAGCGCGGAGGGCATCTCTACCGGCTCGCGGAGTCCCTCGCCCCACCGGTAAGGCTGGTGAGTGCGGTGGTGGATCGACGGCGGGAGCACGACGTACCCGCCGTCTGCCTTGATGTCGATCCCGGCCCGGTTCGGCATCGGCCGTGACGGGATCTCGCGGCGGGGGTGGCGGTAGTACAGGTGAACCCCACCGGAGCCGGTGCGGACCCACAGCGTGCGCGGCACCAGTCGGTGCGCCACCAGCTCCGCCAGGCTCACGTCTCCGCCGTGCGCGGGATCCACGTCGACCACCACCACCCCGGACACGGCACCGGTCCTGACCGCGAGCTGTCCGGCCGGTACGGCGGCCACGATCTGCGCGACCCGTTCGGGGTTGGTGGTGGCGGCATAGAACCCGTGGCAAGTCAGGTGCCCACAGGTCGCCGGGTCGTGCGGGTTGTCCCGGCAGTCGTCACAGTTGGCAACCGGCCGCTTGGAGCGACCGAGCATGAACACCGCCAAGCCGCGCTCGGTCGCGGCGACGGCGGCGGTCAGCAGGTCGTTCATCGGTGGTACCTCCTCGAGTTGGCTTAGGCGGCGGCCGGGTAGTTGGCGGCGTCGATGCACTCGATGCAGCGGCCGTCCGAAGTGGGAATGCAGTAGTCCGTGACGGTCCGACACAGCCCGCACGTGCGGCGCGCTTCCATCGCCTTGTCCAAGGCGTTGAGCTGCGCGGGTGACGGGACTCGGGAGGGCCTGGCGAGGTCGAGCCGGTACAGCCACGCCCACCGCTTCCCGTTGCGCCACACCAGCAGCGCGTACGGCTCCTGCCCGCCCGGACACATCCGCATCGCCCGCAGCTGCCGGCGGGTGGCCAGCCCTGCCGGCGCCCACCGGAACCGGAACACCCGCGTGCCGTGGTGGTCCCAGCCGAGAGCCTGTTGGCCGTTCCACAGCTCGATCCACCGCGCCGCGGCCGGGTGCAGCGTGGCGCGGTCCAGTGCGTTGGTCATGCCACCTCACCTGCTCGCGAGCTCGTGTGGTCAACGGCGTCGATCCGGCGCGCAACCCACTCGAAGACCGGGACGGCAACCGAGTTTCCGAGCTGGGCGTACCGGTCACGGTCGGACTGTGGGTCGCCGTTGGAGGTGGCGGTCCAGCCGTCCGGGAACCCCTGCAGCCGTTCGGACTCCAGCGGCGTCAGCCGCCGGGGTCCGGTGTGGGGCTGGACGACGTAGGTGACCATCGAGGGGTCCTGTTTGTCGTTGCCGCCGTGGCTCACGAGCGAGTGCGCGTACGGCGGTGCCCAGGTGGTTAGGCCGCCTCGGTCGGCTGCGTCGCGGTGGCCGCGACGTGTTCCAGTGCTGCCCGCAGCGGTGGTGGGAGGTTGCGTCGGCGGCGCGTCGTGCGGGTGAGGATGCCCCGGCACACGGTCGGGTTCAACGAGTACGCGGACAGGTGCGGTCCGGTCTCCAGAATGTCCGACAAGGACGAGTCGGCGGCGTCGGTGGGGTACTCCGAAACCGCGACCGTCCAGCACCCGCCAGGCACTGTCCATCCCGAGGTCGGCCAGGTCCGCGAGGACTCGTCCGAAGTCGCGGCCTGAGTTGACGGACAGAAGGCCAGGGACGTTTTCGCCGACGAACCAACGGGGACGAAGGTCACCCAGCAGTCGCGCGACGTGCACCCACAGACGCGAGCGTGGATCTGCCAGGCCGCCACGACGGCCGCGAGATGAGTTGCCCTGGCAGGGCCATCCGGCAGCGAGGACGGTTCGGTCGGGAACAACTCCAACTGCTCTGAGGTCATCAGCGGTCACCTCCGTGAGGTCTTCGCACAAGACGGTTGCGGGGAACCGGTCGGCCAACACTCCGCGTGCCTGCGGGTCGATCTCGACAGCGGCGCGGGTGGGAATGCCAGCGCGGTGAAAGCCGAGATCGATACCGCCGATCCCGGCGCACAGCGACACCAGATGCAGCGGCTCAACGGATGCAGTCACGGCGTTCTCCTCTCGTCACCGGTTCCTGTGGTTGGTGTGGTTGAGCAGGCGGCGGCCGATGCGTTCGCGGCGGCCCTTGCCCTTGCAGCGAGGGCAGTTGCGGAACCTCTTGCCGGACGGGGACCGGGACTTGCCGTCTCCGTCGCAGCGGTCGCAGTTCGCGTAGGGCCAGACCGCACAGGCCAGCAGGTAGAGACCGGTGAGCACGAGTCCGGCGATGACCAGGACCGCGATGCGTTCGGGGCGGCTGAGGGCGTCGGCCTTGCCGGCCGCGTCGGCGATCGTGGCGGTCGCGGTGAGGATCAGCCCGGAGCCGCCGAGCACGACCGCGTGGACAGGATCAGACATCATAGTCACTTTCTGTAGTCGCGTGAGGGTGTGACGAGCCAAGGCAGTGGCCGTGATGTGGCCTGCCTGATTGGGTGAGGTCGGACGGTTAGGTGCCGGGTATCGGGTTAGGTTCCTAACTCCGAGCGCTGGACGGGGCTAGTGCGGCCGTGACCTGCGGAAAGTTAGCGAGTGAACCGAGTTAACCGGGGGCCGGAAACCGCTGGTCAGAGCCGGTGTCGGGGCGGTTTCCGACCCGAGCGTGGGCTAACTCGCCAGGTCACCGGCGTCCTCTCCGCTGTCGGTGTCATCGCCGGCGCTCTGCTCGCGGCGCACAATTGCGTCACGGACGGTAGTCGGGTCGAGCGGGTAGCGGTTCCCGGTCGAGGGGACCTTGATGCCGTGCTCGCGGTCCAGCAGCTCGCGCAGCGCCTTGCCGGTCAGTCCCTGGTACGGCGTCCAGGTCGGGGCGAGCCGCTTGAGCAGGGCAGGCACGTCCGCGATCGGGCGCGGGTCGTCGCCGAGGACTTCGTCCAGGTCGGCCAGCAGATCGCGGGTCTTGATCTCCACCGGCCGCGAGTTTGGGACGCTCTTGCCGAGCTTGGCGATCGCGTCCAGGGACCGCTGGATCAGGGGCGTGACCTGGTCATTGCCCTTGGCAACGTCGAGGTAGTACCACTGCAGCATCTCCGACCGCTCCCCGGTGAATCCCTTCACGACCGCGGTGCCCTTGTCGGTGCCGGGGATCAGCTCGGTCGCCCGGTGGCCGGCGCTGTACGCGCCCTGTCCGAGTAGGGCGTCGTTGGCGACGTGGTCGCCGACCGCGAACGCGATCCCGTTGGAGCAGTTGCGGGTCACGTCGCGCGGCATGGAGTCCTTCGTGGGTGCCTGCGTGGACACGATCATGTGGATGCCGCGCTTGCGTCCGAGCTTCACGATGTCGACCAGCAGTTGCGCGATCTCCTTGCCGTAGGTGCCGTGCTGGATCGCCACGTGCGCCTCCTCCAGCAGGCACACCAGTGGGTGCAGACCGACCCCGGCGTTGGCGAGTTCACGGGTGACGGACGGGACCTCGTAGCGGAGCAGGAGTTCGCCGCGTCGCTGGACCTCTTCATGAACGTTCACGAGCTGGTCGCGGATGGCTTTCATGGAATCGTCGTCGGCGCCCATGATGTAGCTCGAACAGCGGGGCTTGAACACCTCGAAGTCGTAGTTCACGTCCGGCACCCAGATCCGCAGCTCGGCGGTCGGGTCGAGCGCGCAGCCGATCATGATCGCCCGCGCCGCACTCGACTTGCCCTGACCCGGCATGCCGCCGGTGATCGTGTTGCGTTCCATGACCGGCGCGGTCAGCGCGTCACCGCGCAGCGTCTTCCCGGCGGGGACTCCCTTGAACACGTCCACCAGACCGCCACCGATCAGCGGGTACTCGCCCGCGCCCTCGGTCAGCGCGCCCTTGTCCGCGATCCACAGATCCATGATCCCGGCCTCGGCGCCGGTGGTCGGCCACACCTCCTTGGCCGCCCGGTGCAGACCGGTGGCCAGGTCACCACGACGGCGCGCGATCTTGTCCGCCGTGACACCGGCGGGCAGCCGCACGACCGCGTGCGTGCCGCGCCCGTCCACCCTCGCGGGGGTGATGAACTGCAGCTTCAGACCGGCCTTCAGGTACTGCGTGATGGCCGGGATGCGCAGCGCCTCCAGCGCCCGTGCGATCGTGGTTTCATCGATCGTCGCGTCCCACTCGGTGTCGGCGGTGGTGACCAGCCACGCGGGCGGCTCGGCGCGGCGCTTGCCCTCGCGCCAGGCGGCGATCACGATCAGGAACGGTGCGGCGATCGACACTCCGGACCAGACGAGGGCGCCGGCCGCGATCAGGAACCCGATGAACGCGAAGAACCCGAGCCACACGCCGGTGAACGATCCGTGCCCGGTCGCCTTCGTGAGGATCGCGATCAGCAGCACCAGGAACGGCACCCCGATCGTCATCGCCACAGAGACCTTCAGGACGCCCCACGCGAGTTTCGGCAGGTCCATCAGGCGCTTGTGCCGGCGGTCGGTCGCGGCCTCCTTGCGGTCGGTCCACTGCTTCAGCTCCTCGCGGTCACCGACCGCCTCAGCGGCCTTGATCTGGCGCCGGTAGACACCCATCGTGGACGCGTCCCAGGCTCGTTTCGCCCACGACTCCAGGCCCTGCACGACCATGAACGACTCCCGCAGCACCACCTTGCCCGCGGTCTTGGTCTTGTCGTGCGTCGCGACCGTCTTCGAGGCTCGCGCTACCACCTGTGTGGTTGTCACCGCGCGCCGTACCAGCGCGCCACGGTTCGCCAGGCGCTGATCGAGTTCGGCCGACTCCTCATCGGACAGGATCTCGCCCTCGATCACCTCCGGGTCGACCACCTCATCGGTGGCGTCGACACGTTCGGCGGACTCGTGAACGATGCCCTGAGCAACGTCCTGCACGTCGTCTTGCACCGAGTTCTGCACGGTGTCGTTGTGGTCGTGGTCGGGGTGAAGCTTGTGCACGTTGTACATGCCGTCTCGCTCCTGTCGGTTCAGGCCGCGACGCGGGCGGTCTCGCCCCGCGCGTCCGTGTCATTCGTGCTCGTCTGAGGGGCGGTGGTCAGCTCGTCGCGGACAGCCGCCGCAACCTTCGCGGACAGGCCGGTTGAGCAACCGGTCGTGTGCCGCGCCCACGCCGGCGTGATCTCGTCGGCCGCCGTTCCCGGCTCAATCGCCGCCAGAGCTTCGGTCACGTAGTCGGCGAGTAGCTTCCGCCCGGTTTTGGCGGGCGTTCTGCGGGTGCGGGAGGGCTTGGGTTGGGCCTTCACTGCCGGAGCGGCCTCGATCGCCTCGGCGGGCTTCTCCGGGCTCTCGATAGGGGCAGCCTGCTCAGGTGTGTCCCGGGCAGCGTCGAGGCGGTGAGATGCGCTTCCCGGGGCCGCCAGGGCCGCCGCTCGCTCGGCGCGCAGCACGGCCTCGGTCAGCCGGTCCCGCAGCACCGGCGCGGTCTCGGCCGCGCAGAACACCAGCAGCGGCGGCACCGAGTGCAGCACGATCCCTGCCAGGTCGCCGTGCCGGAACGACGCCCACGTGTTCATCGCGTACGTCGCCGCGAACGCGAACCGCTTCGTCCGACCGATCCACTTCGTGTGGTCGCTCACCTGGTACCGGGCGGTGATCTGCTCAGCCCGCAGGACCGCGATCAGCACCAGCGACACCATCGGGTCCAGCAGCCAGGCCGCGAACCACGGTAGCGACCACAACACGGCGCCCTGCGCGGCGAACGCCTGAACGTTGACCATCGTGAACGCCAACCCGAGCACGATCCCGACCCACATGCACCGGTCGACCTGCGTCCGCACCGACTCAACCCGCAGCGCCACCACGTCCGGGTGAGTGGACAGAGCACGCACCTGTGATGCCTCGGAGGCTGATGCCCGCAGCTTGTCCACCGCGGTCTGCTTCATCTCCAGCTGACTGTTGCCAGCCACAACCATCTCGGGCGTAGTCATCGCGTCGCACCTGCGTTGAGGTGATTGGCGACCCAGCCGCCCGCGCGGGGCAGTGTGTCGGCGGTGTGCAAGACGTGATCGCCGTGCCAGGCGATCCACGCCGTTCCCAGCGCCGTACGGGGAGAGACAACCTGCACGAGGTCGTAGCCGGCACACTTCCACCAGCCCAGATCGACCCGGACGAGATCCGGCGGGGGCATCTCGATAACGGCGCTCATGCCGCGCCCTCGCTCTCCGGATCGCGGTCGGCCAGCTCCCGGCCAACTTCCAGCACTCGGCGCTCCGCGCGCCGAATCCGGCGCGTCTCCAGCTCAGACGCGTACGGACCGGCGTTGATGAACGCAATCTGCGCGTCCAACAGATCCAGCTCGGCCGCGATCAGCGGCCACTCCCGCTCGATGCCGGCCAGGTCCGCTGCCGAAGGCTCCTGGCTAGCGACGGCCGACAGGTGGATGATGCTCATTGGGTTGTGTGCTCCTGTTCGTGAAGGGACTGGACCGGCCCTGACGCCTCGGCGGTTGCACCCGCCGGGGCGTCGCTCTGTCGGGCCTGACCAGAACATGAAGCGAAACTAAGGTGCGCACCACGGTATCGCTTCATGGATAGTTGCGCAAGCGAGGTGCGATACCCTGGATTGGTGACTGATCTACGCGACGAGCTGAAGTCGGCGACGCTGCGGTACCGCGAGACCGAGGCTGCGCACGAGCAATCCCGGACCGAGATGCTGGCGGCCGTCCTGGCGGCGCTCCGTGGTGGCGTGCCGCCTACAGAGGTCGAACGGTTGTCGCCGTTCACGGCGGCGTACATCCGCAGGGTTGCCCGCGCGGAAGGCGTCCCGCCGGCGACGCCGGGGCCTAAGCGGGTGAGCTCTTGAGTGGTCGGCTCGTTCATGCGTCCAGCGTCACGGCGAAACGATCGATTGATGTGCACCCGGCAGGCTGCGCACTTTTGTGCGCATTGTTTGGGCTAATCGGCGGTTGACTAGAGGGACCACATCAACGAGGGGAAGTGCAGATGCACGTAGGTGAGCGCATCGGGGCCTATCGCAAGCGACGCGGCATGTCGCAAGTTGCCCTGGCGGGACTCATCGGAATGTCGCGCTCCTGGTTGTCGCAGGTCGAGCGAGGCATTCGTGGTGTCGATCGACTGTCCACCCTGAACGACCTAGCAACCGCCCTACGGATCGACGTGGCCGACCTGATCGGACGCGACTGGATCCTTGCCCCTGGCGCTCCAGAGCATGTGACGGCGGTTGACGCCGTACGCAGCCAGTTCGCCAGCTACCACCATCTTTTGGGCGAGCCGACGACTCCTTGGCCACTACCGCAGCTGCGCAACGGCGCAGTCCAGGTCAACCAGGCGTACCAGGCGGCGAAGTACAAGCACGCGACCGCAATGCTCCCAGACCTCATCCAAGCCGCCGACGCGTACGACGGGTATCAAGGGCGCGACGGACGCGAGACGCACTTGGCGCGATGTTCGGTCTACACAGCTGCCGCCAAGCTGCTCACCAAGGTTGGTGAGCACCAGCTCGGTTGGCTCGCGGCCGACCGCGCGACCCACGCCGCCCTAGCTGCCGAATCTCCGACGGCACAGGGCATGGCTGCCTATCAGGTTGTGATCGCATTACTCCGCAGCCAGCAAACAGACGACGCCGAACACGTGGCCGTCCGTTCGGCAGAAGGTCTGATGTCGCTCGCGACCTCCGACGCTCCTGACGCCGTCTCGCTTGCGGGAGCACTCTGGCTCATCTCCTCGGTGGTCGCCGCTCGACGCTCCGACCGCGCGGCATCCACAGAGCGGCTGACGGCGGCGGCCCGCCTCGGAGATCTCCTCGCTCACGACGGCAACCACTGGTGGACAGCCTTCGGCCCAACCAACGTCCTGATCCACCGGGCCTCCGTCGCGGCCGAGTTCGGAGATCCCTCGGGCGTGCTGCGTGTAGCAACTGAGATCGACACTGAAGCCATGCCGGCGGGACTCCAGGGCCGGCGCTCGCGCCTACATCTCGACCTCGCATGGGCACAGGCTCAGGCCAAGAAGGACATAGAAGCGATCCTCCACCTGCAGCAGGCCGAGCGTGTTGCTCCCGAGTCGATCCGCTATCACACGATCGCCCGGGAACTCCTCAAGCGCTCCCGCAAGTCCACCCCGGCCCTAACCGCCATCGCAACCCGCGCAGGAGTCCTCGCGTGACCGACCGCACCCTCTACATCGTCACCTGTGGCGCCCCCCTCGCCGCTCGCCTCTGTGATGGCGTCCGCGCCGCCCGCGAACGTGGGTGGAATCCGTACGTCATCCCAACGGACGCGGCGCTTCCGTGGCTGGCAGATCAGGATCTCGCCGGCGTGCCGGTCCTGACCGGCAATCGGAAGCCAGGTGAGCCCAAACGGACCCCCAAGGCCGACGCCGTTGTCGTCGCTCCTTTGACGTTCAACTCCTTGAACGCCTGGGCCAACGGCAACGCGAACACTTACCCGCTGACCATCCTGTGTGCGGCTCTTGGAGCCAGAACGCCGACGGCGGCTGTCCCGTTCGCGAAACATGACCTTGCAGGCCACCCAGCGTGGTTGGCGTCGCTTGCCGTCCTTCGCTACGCCGGGGTCCGGATCATCGATCCTCATGACGGCAGTCCGTCGTCAGTCCGACCCCTTGAGTCGGGGACGGGCGACCAGGTCTCGAGCGACTTCCAATGGGCCTGGATCTTGCCGAGCCTTGACGAAGGCTCGGACTGACCGCGCCCCTGATTCGGTCGTAGGTTTGGCAGTTGCGGGGGACACTGGCCCAGGCCAGAACCCCCTATCCTGTCTGAGGCTTGGGTGGCTCATCGCGGTAAATCCGACATGTCGTGGACAAGAGGGGGAACAGCATTGGGTGGGCAGCGAAAGAAAACCAGAAAGTCCAGTGGTGTTAGGCGTCCGCATTACCTTGGTGAGGGCATAAGCATCCCGCCCGAGTCGATGCGCACCGTCGGGGCAGTCACGTCTTATGCCAAGCCTGACCTCGCTGCAATGCAGACGGTCGGCACGTCGTTGGCCGAGGAACTGAATAGTGGCGATAGTCGCGGTCAGTCCGTTGAAGAGCTCGAGAGGCTCGCCTTAGAAGGCGATCCGCTTCGGCTCTACTCCGCGTTGCACGTACTTCATGCCATCCGTCGCGCAACGACGGACGGCCCAGACCATTTCGGTAATGATGCCATGGTGGAGTTCTTCGGTGGCATCGTCTCAACGTTAAATGAAGTTGATGTCCTGCCCAAGTTGGATCAACTGTTCGATCCATACCTAGTGTGGACTATTGATTCGCGTCTTCGCGAGCATGCTGCTCAGGAGTGGAAACAGCACCAGCTGTCGGTCCTTACGCGAGATAAGCAGGCTGACAGCTCGCTCAGGCGAGCGCAGCATCAGATCGAATTCGAGAATCTGTTTGACCGCATGGCCGGTTATGAGCAGCATGTCCGGCGGATAGTCAGCGCAGTTCTTGATCCACTCGATGGTCCAAGTCGCGATGCTCTCGGATTCCGACTTAGTGACAGCATACGATTCGCGGACCTCCAGGCGCAGTTCGGTCAATCTCGGTTTGAGGGTGCGCAGGCCGAGATGGAGAGGTTGTATCCGTCCGCGCCTGGAAAGGCGGCAGGCGGCGATGCCTTCCTGCAGTGGGCCGGCGGGAATATGGCGATCCTGGCGCTGACCGGCGGAGCGCAATTGCAGCTTGAGGAAGGTGAGCTGTTCGCAGAACAACTCGAGATTTCCGAAGAGGAATTCTCGCGGCTCGTGGATGCGATGTCGACCAGAGTCGGCTCCCAGGCCAGTGTTGGTCGGCTGGCGGATACCAATTCTTTGCGTACCCGGCCGATCTTAACACTATCAACTGGCGAGTGGCTGTGGGCGGCCCCAGTTGATTTCCTTCATTGTGTTCTACAGTGGGCCGCGCAGGTGTGCTCAAGTGATGAGTCGATGTTGCGTGCCTTCGACAAGACACGTCAGCGCACAGCGGAGACCATGCCTCATGCCCTCCTCGCCAGGATATTTGGCGCAGGATCGGTGCACGCTAATCCAACATATCCGAGCGGCAGTTCCCGCCCAGATATCGATGTGCTTGCAGATCTTCCGTCACTGGCCTTGGTGGTCGAGTCAAAGGGTGGCCGTTTTACGGATCCTGCTCGGCGAGGAGCGCCCGCTCGTGTGGAGAAGCATGCGAAAGACATGGTCATGAAGGCGCGCGAGCAGAACATTCGTACCGTCGAGTTTCTGAGTGGCACGAGAGCTGGACTCAAGACTGACAAAGGCCGAGCATTGCAGACCCACGACTTTGTCGGAATCCTCCCAGTTATTGTGACGCTCGATCGGATTGACCCCTTCTCAACTAACCTCAGCCGAACTGAGACGTTCGGCCGGGATCCAGATGCATCGTGGGTTGTCGCACTCTCGGACCTGCTTCTTGTGGCGGATATACTCAGGAGTCCAAGTGAATTCCTAGCCTACTGTCTGACGCGCGCCGAGATTTCTGAGCTGGGTTGTCCGCTGATCATGGTTGAGTCCGATGCCTTGGGGGAGTGGTGCAAGCGTCGCTTGAAACCATCTTTGCTGACCCCCGAAACTGTCTCGATGGTGAGTGAGACATCAATTGAGATGAACAACTACTTCACTGCCCTCGCGCGCCCCGAAATGGGGTTAGTTATCCCGCCTATCCCGCAATCTGGTGTTCCGCGCAAGGTAATCGAAGCTCTTGACGAGTTGCTCTCGGTGGATTCCCCATGGTGGAAAGAACACACGAGTGCCGTCTTTCAGGTGCCACCCTCGCAATGGAAGGCAATTCGTCGTCAGCTTCGAACGAACCCAGGGAGTGAGGCGGGCACGCGGCACAGCCGGAAGAAGGCGAGGAGGGCAGCCGATGGCCTCCGTATCGGAGACCATACGACAATTCGAGTGTCGTGGGACGGTCAGCCGGCCGACTCTACCGCTGACACCCTTTGGCTGTCTGGTCCCCCGGACTGAGCGGACGTGAGTCCAGCCTCCATCGCTGATCGAGCGTTACTGTGCGCGTGGCTCAGTGCGATTGGGGTTCGCGAACGCGACTCCCGTGAGCCTTGTAGCCGAGCGAACTAATTCAAAGCCGTTGGAATGCCACCTGACGGGAGGGGCAGAGGGATCGATGAAACTGGTTGGGGAGGACGGCGATCTACTCGATGCTGAGTTCACGCTAGAGGGGAGTGAAGGCGAACGTCTGGATGTGATTCTGGAGAGTGCGGGAGGGAGTAGCGGCTCTCAAGCGTCGAGGAATCGTGATTACCCGGTGACCCTTAAGACGCTGCTGGAGCGACTGTCCTTGGTCAATGCGTTTCTTGAGGATGCGGTGGTCGACTCGCAGAGAACTCGCGCGCTCTCACGGAGCGATAGGCGCATTCAGCCGGAGCCGTGGGAGTATCCGATTCCACTTCAGGAGATTGACGACTTCGATGCCCTTCGTAGGGCGATTACACGACCACAGGGCAACATCGGATCCGCCGCGAGGGGTGGCAACGAGAGGAAGCGGATCCGGATGACTTTCGCAATCTTGGGGGAGGCGGATCTCGACCGGGTCAAGGAGGTCCTCCAAGCTGTGGAGGCGGACAAGCCGAAACGCGCAAGCGTGTCGGAGGGCCTCACCGCGGCGGACGTCAGTGCAGCGATCGTGGAATGGCGGCGGATCGGCCGCGGCGCGTTTCTGGAGCGGTACGGCGGCCGTCCGGCGCAGAAGTACGTGATCATCGTGGATTCGGACGAGTTCGATGCGATGGCCGTCCTTCGAGGTGCCCGCGTGTTGAGAGGCCTTCCCTCGGACGGGGCGTTCCGTGGAGACAGACGCGCTGTGGCTGATCCTCTTCGAGCTATGGGGTTCGTCGTGGACGATCCGGACTCTGATCTGGAAGGGCCTCTGGGGCCGGACCCACGGCCGTACGCCAACTGGGCAGGTACCTTCTCCGGCGATACCGACGGAATGACGCTGCGGTCCTACCGTCGCGAGCAGCGGTTTCTCCGCGGCGCGCTGGGAATCGGAACAGGGGACCCCGACCGTCTGCACCAATGCGGGATCTGTGGAGTGTCGCTGCCGGAGAGACTCCTGGCGGCTGCCCACATCAAGCCTCGCCGAGACTGCACTGACAAAGAGCGACGAGATCTGTCGAACATCGCGATGGCCGCGTGCACCCTTGGCTGTGATGCGTTGTACGAGTACGGCTACCTCACCGTGGACGAGGAGGGACGGCTCCGCAGCGACGACACCGCGTCTGTCGACCTGCGCCGCTTCCATGGCCAGGTCGCGCCGGCCTGGAATCGGCAGCGAGAGAAGTACTTTGCCTGGCATCGGGTTCATCGGTTCCGGGGCGCTCTGGACAAGCAACGGGATATGTCGGCGAGCGTCGACGCAGGGTCTCAGTGAGATCGGACCGGCTACAGCGACGCAGGCGGGGGAGGCAACCGGAATACAGTCGTGCTGATCGAGTGCGTAAGCGGTTGTTCCGCCGTACGTGCGTCCGGGGGGAGGTCGCGAGCGTGGGCTCGTCGTTGTACCAGGAAATCCAGTGGGGAGCGCCGCGGCGGCGCTCCCGACTGGATTTCATTGTGTGCTTCGAGCGTTAGGCACGGGCCCACCGGCGGCCGCTTCGGGGTCGGAGGATCTCGTGGCCGAGGCGTTCGAGTCGATCGACGTCGTACCCGGTGACCTTCTCGTCGAGAGCGAGGGCGACGACGTCCGGCCATGTCGAGAACTTGTACGGGTCGCGCAGGTGCTGTTCCAGGCGCTGACGCAGCGGCTGCCGGGTCTGGCCGACGTACAACCAGTCGGGGCCGGCCGGTACGGCGTACACAGTGAACCCCGGGATCGAGGGCACCGCGCTAGCGGCCGGCCGAGATTGGCCGATCGGGTAGAGCGCCCAGGCGTCGTGTCCCTTGCGCAGAAGGGGTCCGGCGGCTTCGATCATGACTGCCCACGAGTTCGCCAGTGGATGCTCTGGCAGAAGACGCGCCCCCATCAGGCCTGCTCCTCGTTCTCGAGGTCATCATCGTCGGTCTCCTCATCGACGGTGTCGTCGGCCTGGCCGACGGCCATGGCCTGCTGCGGCGACGGGTTCGAGAAGATGAGCACGCTGATCTGCTGGGCGGTCGTGTTCATCGTCGTCCACTCGGCGTAAGTGCCGAGAGGCGGTCCGACGGCCGGGTTCTTCTGCGCGATGTCCGTCACCAGGGTGAGTGCCTCGACGCTGTCGGCGAGCGCGCCGTTGATCCGCTTGCGCAGATCGGCGGCCCGCTCGGCGGCCGTCCCCTTCGGCTTTGCCTTCTTCTTGGCTTCGGCCTCGGCTTCCTCGTCGGCCTTCGCCCGCGCGGCCCGCGCAGGATCGGAGGCCTCCACCACGATCCACGGCGTCAGTGGCCGCGGCTGTCCGGTGTTGTCCGTGACGACAGTCGACGGGTCGTCCGCGCTGGGCATCGGGACCCGGTAGGCGCCCTTCACCAACGCCGGATTGGAGTTCAGCTCGCGCTTCGTGTACGCCGACGTCGCGTACTTGTCGGCCTGGAACGCGTTCGCGGCATGCGCGAGCAGCCACAGGCCGTACTCGGTATCGCCCAGACCCGAGATGACGTCGTCGACGTCGGACCGGAACGGAACACTCTCGACGTCGACCGCGGACCCGACGTTGGCCATCAGCAGCTTGTCCGTGATCAGGGCCAGTCCGCCAGCGACCTGAAGGGTGTACCGGGCGTTCGTCTGGTCCTCGTCGTCATCGTCGAGCGCGATCGGGACCAGTTCCGTGAAGTCGGTCGTCGGGACCGGGTTCCAGTCAACCCCTAGGATCTCGGTCGGGATCGGCCCGCCGTTGCGCCACGCACGGAACGTCTGCTTCTCGGTGTGGCTCTTGGCCGCACGCCATGGCAGGTCGATCAGCGTCAGGAGGTGCATGACGTACGCCCGGTTGCGAACACTGGCCCGGCCGAGCAGGGCCCGCAGGTGCTTCTTGATGCCGTTGAACTCCGTCGGAGCGCACAGCCAGCAGATCAGGTACACCGCCCGCCACAGCGCGGTCGCCGGGATGTCCGGGTCACCGAACACCGTCGGTACGTCGGCCACCGTTAGCCGGCCGGTCGCCAGGTCGGCAACCTCGGGATCCAGGGCCTTGTCGTGAACTGCACGCGGCAGCGCGCGGTGGATCACAGACGCGTCCGACGCGGCGGTGTGCCAGGGCTGAAACTCGCTGTGGACGCTGGCGATCATCGCCTGGACGGCATCGTCGAACCGCTCCTCCGGAGCGACGGGACTGGTGCCGTGCTCCGTGATCCCGACGATCACCTGCGCCGGCAGGGTGAAGGTCTGACCGATCCGGATCGCCTTCTCGTTGGGCTTGCCGTCGGCCATCCCCTCTGCGAACTCGGCGCGCAATGACTTCTGGTAGGCCTCGCGACCGCGGGCCTGATTAGCCGTCGCATCGTTGCGGCCCGCACTGCCGGCCTTGCTCGCCAGGAGGTTGTCGGCGATGTGAGTAGCGATCTCGTCGTGGGTCGCGTCGGCCGGCAGCAGGTTCGCCCAGCTGCGGACCGCCCGGGTGATGCCGTCGCGCCCCGTCAGAACCAGGAACGGCTCGCTGCCGTCGGTGAACTCCAGTCGCGCGACGTGCGTGAGGATCGGCCGCGACACCCGCTTCGCCAGGATCGACGGACCATAGTCCCGACCCATCGTCAGCGTCTGACGAACGGTCTCCTTCATCGTCGCGCTCAGGTGGTCGTGGTCGTCGAACGTCATGACGGTGACCGGCTCGGCCGTACCGTCCTCGGCCAGCAGGCCCTTGACCTGCGGCGGTCGAACGTCTGACGCGGAGCCCAGGGCGCGCGGCTGGAGCACCGGGAAGACCTCGGTGAGCCAGACCCGGTTCGGAAGCATATTCAGACCGTTCGCACCGACGACCTCGCTGGTGGCGAGGTTGTTCTTGAGCAGGACGGCGCCGGCGGCGGGACTGGTCACGGCGCGGGCGACGGCGTGCAGACCGTCGGCATCCAGGCCGCTGGCCGGCGACGCGAGACCGGCCTTGACCAGTCCGTTCCGGTCCTTCGCGAAGGTCGGCGCCTCCAGCGTGCTGACGAAGTTGGTAACGACCAGGGGCTCGTCGCCGCCGATGTCGAGCGTGATGTCGTCGAGGACTGCAGCGTCGTCGTGCTGCTCCGGTTCGATGAACTCGGGAGAGGTAGCCATGATGATGGCCCTTCCTGCCATTGCAGGCCAGCCCGGTTGGCTGGTCCCTGCTTGGTCGTCTCGTAGGACGACGCAGCAATGGCGTGCCGCACAGCGTCTCTCACTGGTTGGGATGGTCACGCAGCGGCCAGAACTCCGACGGAGCACTTACTCCGAGGACTCCTGCCTCTCCGGCCCCTGAGGGCCACCGGAACAGGTTCCGGTGTGAGACAGCCCGCGCAGTGTTCCTCGCGGCAGGCACAACCTTAGCACGGGTACTGCCGACT
Source organism: Kribbella sp. NPDC050820 (assembly GCF_040653975.1). NCBI lineage: Bacteria > Bacillati > Actinomycetota > Actinomycetes > Propionibacteriales > Kribbellaceae > Kribbella > Kribbella sp. NPDC050820. The sequence goes on along the minus strand of NZ_JBFAHB010000097.1, from coordinate 9,828 downwards.
TGTCCCGAGAACGTGAACTTGAATGTGAGTCGGCGGCGTGCCAAGCTGATGATTCACAGATCTGTGAATTTGCGCGGCGGTCGCGACGCGGGCGTCTAGGAACTTCACGAGGGGAGTGTTTGGATGGACTTCAGCGATCGGCTCCGCGCCATGCTTGAGGCGCGTGATTGGAATCAGAAGCGGCTCGCAGAGGAGCTTGGCTCGCCGCCGTCCACTGTCTCGCAGTGGGTCAACGGCCAGCGGACGCCGGATGGCGAGCAGCTGCAGCGTGTCGCGCGTCTGCTCGCCGTCGACGCGGACTGGCTCCGGCATGGCGACGGTCCCGAGCCGGGTGAGCTCCGCCGTCGCGCCCGGTCGCGCGCGCGACGGAGCGTCAAGTGGATCGCGCGGCGTGCGCCTGTCGACGGAGGCCGCGACGGCGGCAACGCCAACCAGTTCACGATCCGGGCGAGCATCGGCAACTTCGTTCGGGAGGGTATCCAGAACGCGGTGGACGAGTGGCTGGGGGACCCGCACGGCCCGGTTCGCGTCCGTTTTCGGCTTCTGAGTCTGCGGGGTGAGGCCAAGCGTCGCTACCTCGAGGCGATGCAGTGGGAGCAGCTCCAGCGACACATCGAGGCCTGCGTTGAGCAGCCCGGTGATCAGCAGGTGGCCGGTGGCCTCGAGGAGGCGCTGCGCATGGCGAACGCTGGCGAACTACTGGTCCTCCAGATCAGCGACAGCAACACGCGCGGGCTTCTCGGACCGGAGACCGAGGAAGGCAACTTCGCGGCCCTCACCCGAGACAACCTCTTCTCCGAGAAGAACAGTGAGAAGGCGGGCGGCTCCTACGGCCTCGGCAAGGCGATGCAGTACGCCGCGTCTGCGTTTGGGACCGTCTTGTTCTCCAGCGAGCTGTCCGAGCCGGAGCCCGAGACGGGGAACACCCACGGTCGCTTCTTCGCGCGTACGGAGCTTGTCTACCACCGGCTCGGAGACGACGAACGATACTCGGGACCGATGTGGCTCGGGCGCGCGCGCGAGGGGGCCGAGGGGGAGCCGATCTCCTACTGGGCCGACGGCGAGCGCGACGGCCTGCTGCGTGACCTACACATGGTCCGGTCGCCTGGCGACACCGGGACGACCATCGCCATCGTGGGCATGCGCGATCTCGACGCCGATCGTCCGCGTCCGCCGCGTGAGATGGTGGAGCAGATGGCCGACGCCGCCGAGCGTCATTTCTGGCCCGCGATCGAGGCTGGTCAGCTTGAGGTCCGGGTGCAGTATGTCGAGATCGATGAGCCCGACTCCGGCGTCGAGCCCGAGTTCGACCGTCTCGTCGATCCTGCGCAGTCCCGCGCCGTCGGCCCCAACGTCGCCGCGGTCCGCGCGTATCGAGCTGGCGAGACCGACGAGCTCCTCATCGGCGACGGCGACGTGGTCGCGGGGCGGGTGCCCCTGCATGTCCCCGCTCGCCGGCTCGGGGAGGACCGCCATGAGGCTCTGGTGCACGAGGCGGTCGTCCTTGTTCGTAGGGCGACTGCCGAGGAGGAGGCCGAGGACATGAGCCGGCGCGCATTCCGGCAAGGGGTGCTCCTGCGCGGGGCGAACATGGTGGTCAAGACGATCGACTTGTCCCGGGGCTCGCTGGGTGCCCAGCCGTTTCAGGTCGTTCTGCTGGCCGGACTGGCCGCAGGTGGCGACGAGGTCGACGCGCGCGCCGAGGTGTTCCTGCGCGCGGCCGAGCCGCCGAGCCACGACGACTGGGAGTACACCCAACGCCTGCGCAGGCAGTACGCTCCCGGGGCGAAGAAGGCGCTGAGCGACTTCGAGCTTGCGATCCGCCGAGAAGTGCGTCGGCTTCTGCAAATCGAGTCCGAGCAGGCTCCGGACGGTCCCCGCGACCTCTCCCAGCGCTTCAAGTTCGGCGACCCCGTGCCGCCCGAGCGGGCACCCCGCATCGTCGTGCGCAGCAAGAGCGTGGACGACGAGGGGGCGTGGCACGTCGAGGCCGCGGTGCGCCTGCGCGGCGACCTCCGTCACCGCCTCATCGGTCGGCCGCAGCTCGTCTTCCTGGGTGAGAGCGGCGGTCGTTCTCGGGTGCGGTGGCGCGAGCTTGAGCCGGTCGGTTCGGGGATCGCCAAGGGCGACGACGGCGTGCTGGTCATCTCGCCACAGACCCGTACGGCGATGTTCCGCGGGGTTACGGACCCCGATACGCACCCGGCGCCTGCCGACCAGACCACGGCGACGCTCCTGTTCCAGCCGATCCGCGAGGAGGCGTGATGGCGACAACGACGCTATTCCCATACCCGGTGCTCGAGACCGACCCGACGTTGCGCCTGAGCAACCCTACGGTCGACGGACAGCCGGCGCCGCTGTCGGGTCGTGAGAACCGGCTGGACCTGTCCGAGGTGACAGACGGCTGGAAGGAAGCCCGGATCAATGCGCGCGTGCAGGTCCCGGTCGAGGAGCTCGAGACGATGGACGTGCGGCAGTACGAGGTCGTACTGACGCTGCACTGCGGCCCGACCAACCTCCGCGCCACGGTCGCCCTCGAGCCGTCGGGCGGCGAGGGCAGCGGCCAGTGGACCGGTTCGCTGGTGCTGCCCCGAATGGTCATCCGCGACCGTGGCTCCATCTACGCCACCATCACGGGAACCGTGGACGACGTGCCCCACCGTTGGCTAGGCCGGTCGCGTGAGGTTTCGGTCGACCTCCATCCGCCACGGATCCCCGAGATCACCGGCGGCCAGGTGCCCGTCATCTGGCGCGACTTCAGTAAGGCGGACGAGGGTCAGAACCCGATCGACCCGTCGCTGCACGACGAGATGTCCTTCGTGGACATGTCGCTCCCCGAGGGCCCGGTCATCTACCTCAACGAGCGCGTTCCCGGCCTGCGCAGGCTGCTCGACATGCGCACCGGACGGACCCGCAGTGAACGCGCCGTCCGTGAGACGGCCCTCGACCTCGTCGCGACGCCGGCCATCGTGTCGATGGCCAACGTCGCACTCGCGGCGGCGGGACCGTCTGAGGACGGCGGAGAGGCGCAGTGGCCGGACGGCGACTGGCAGCGGGACGTACTCCGCAGCATCCTTCCGCTCATGTATCCGGACCGGGAGCCGGATGCCGCCCTCGCGGCCGCGGTGCGCGCGCTCACGAGCGGCGAGGACGCGCAGGACGTCCAGTCGCGGTTGCTCGGCGCAGCGTCGCGACTTGTGAAGGTGACACAGCACGTGCGCGCCGTCATCAAGACCCTAGAAGAGGAGGAGTGACGGTGAGCAACGCCAAGAAGCTGCTGCCGTCCGTCCGAGCGCAGATCACCGACGCGTTCCGGGCGGGCGATGGCGTAGCAAACACCGAGGAGTACAACCGGCCGCTCGAGCTCGGGCGGGACCTCCCACTCGATCTCGTCGGCGAGCTGCTTGCTACGGTCCAGCGCGATTTCGCCGACGATCCGGCGGCGTCGGATCGCTGGCTCGCGCCTCGCCTGCACGCCGTGCTACGACTCACGCGGTATGAGGCGGCCGACCGAGGATTGTGGGCCTGGCTCGCCGTCGACCTGTTCCCCGACTACGTCCGGTGGCGCTGGCGGGGACGTCGCAGCACCGAGGGCGAGGAGCCTGCCGGACCGCCGGCCAAGCGTTTCATCGGCAGCGAGCGCGACAACGGACTGGCTCGGTTGTGGTGGGGCGCGGAGCTCTTCCGCGACGGCGCCGACTACGGGCCTGTCCAGAGCGCCTTCGTGATGCAGGACGTGCCGAATACCTGGCTCAGCCTCAACGCCATACACCACCGGGCGGCCGCGCAGGCCGCGCTCCGGATTCTGCCGAGCCTCAATTCGAAGCAGATCAACCGGCTCTCCACAGCCCTCGACCACGTCCTCACCACGATTCAGCTCGACGCGGTCGCCCCTGTGCCAGGACCGGACATCATCGCGATCGAGGAGTGGATCTCGGAGCGAGCGGACGGCGATGTCGTTCTCGGGGACGGGCTGCCCTCGGGTCCCGACGAGGACCCGACGGACAGCGACATGGTCGCCAGAGTAGAGAAGCTGCTCCGCGATGTCGCGACATCGATCGGGCTTCCGCTGCCGGAGGCGCCCAAGGAGATTGTCGGCTGACTTCGGCCCGCCGAGCGCGCTCAGGAGTGCGCTCGGCGGGCCCGCAGGGCGGGAAATCGCCTTCGATCCAGCGCGCGCAGGATCCGCTGCTCTGTCGGGCTCACCGATCTGCACGTCACAGCCGACAACGGCGAATCTGATCACTTGGAGGCGAAGAGCAGCGCCAGGCACTTCTACGTGCGTGAGGCGCTCGGTCAGATTCTCGACTACGTCCATTGCATATCGAGCCCTGTGACGACCTTGTCTGCACTATTCCCCGAACCGCCGGCATCGTCGGACCGCGACTTGCTCCACAAGTACGGTGTGGACTGGGTCTACAGAACCGGACCGAGAACGTTCGTCCGAGACTCCGCACCGGAGGATCGAAAGTCAGTCTGGAAGTAACCACACATGGCTTAGGGACCGAGGTCGGGGAATCCCGAATCCGTGCCAAGACCCTGGCCCGGAATGGCTCATTTGCAGGTCAGGGCGCTGCGGAGGGTGGTCTGTAAATCTGTCGGCGTATGCCTACGCAGGTTCGAACCCTGCACCCGCCACCAGCCCGAAAACAGGCCCTGACCTGCGGAAACGCAGCTCAGGGCCTGTCTCATGCTGTCCGACAGTGTCCGGCTGTCACCGGACTCACGCAGGCATGCCGGAGGTCGTACGGACGCCGGCCGAGCGGCGCGGCGTACTGCTCTTCGCTGGGCGCCCTCTTGCGCGCCTTGTCCCAGAACCGTGTCGACGTGTTCGGGTGGACGGGTTGCAGTAGGCCTTCAGTGGCACCCGCCCGAACGGGCCAGTTCGAGTCACGAAGAGACGCCCACGCGGACCGGTGCCGAATTCCTTCAGGTGGCGCTTGCGCAGTGCAACCAGCTCGGGGCAGACCGGCACGATCCGCGTGCTCCTCGTTGAGTGCGGTGCTTCAGCGGCCGATCTTCGCGAACGGCCCCGCTGCCGGTACGAGTTGACGGTGCCCACCCGCACTAGCTCCAAGAGGTGCAGTCGGGTGACCGGCTACCTCAGCACAGAGTCAGCGCTGTGTGAGTGGGGGGCATGTCCGGCGGCGGGCGGGTTCGCTGCCAGGGCAGCAACGGTGACGGCGGCCGTCGCGAGCGCGCCGACGGCGATCATGCGGAGCTGCACCTTGGTGAGAGCCGTCGACTCCTGGACGTTAGGTCGCCGCGCCGTGAGCATGAGTAACACCACGACGACTGCCTCTAGGCCGCTGCAGACCAGGTCGGCTGTGCCCAGGGCCTCGGCCTCCCACGGCTCGGGTCCCACGGGCAGCCCGGTGGTGCGGGTGACGAGCCAGAGGCCGATGACTGCGGCGTTCACTGCCGCGACGAGGCGCGGGTGGTGCAGGTCGTCTGCCAGGAGCTGCACGGCCCAGGCGATCTGCGCGACCGCGAGAACGACGAAGAAGGCGCCGTACGGCCACCACTCGGCGACGTGCTCCGAGACGACAGTCAGGTGAATGAGCCCGGCGCCGAGTGACGCGAATCCCGCCCACCATCGGATCACCACGACCCCGCCGGGCAAGCTCAGGCCCCGGGCGTCGACCGAGTCTCGCCGCGCCTCCTTGGGCACGCTGTCGACCATCGTGGGCGGTTCCCTGGCGGGCAAGGCGGTCTGCGGGCCCCTCATGACACCGACGCCCGCTGCTTCGGCCGCGTCGCGTCCGGCGCCCGCAGTTGACGCACACCGACAGTTCCGACGCTGGCGCACACGCACAGGCCGGAGGCGATCTCGAGCGGCGGATACGGGAGGAAGCTGAGCACGCCGACGATGCCGATGGGCAGCAACAGCGCGAGGAACATGTTCTGGATGCCCGCGCGGTGCTCGCCGATGCAGACCACGATGAGTCCGACGACGAGGATCCCGAAGACGATGCCTGTCGGGATCGCGACCGCTTGGTTCGCCAACGCGTCGTCGATGTAGGTCTGCATCGTGTTCGTGTCCAGGCTCTTGCTCGCGCCGGCGACGTAGGTCATGAAGTCCATTCCGTCGAACGCGCCCCAGCCCACGAAGCCCATGGCCGAGAGCACCAGCCCCCAGAAGGCTGCCTTGGGGTGGGTGGGTCGGATCAGCCGCGTCAGCCCGATCACTGCGACAATCAGGGTGACCCCTGACAAGAAGAAGAGCGTGTGCGCGACGAAGAACCGGGTGGTGTGGTCGTACGCGGCGTGGTAGTACGACGCGCCGTCCGTAGCCCGGATGCCATGCGGGGGATGGATGATCGTGGCGCCGAGGACAGCGAGCGAACCGACGATCATGAAGACGGCGAAGCCGATCCGCTCGACGTGGGAATAGCTGTCAGCCGCAGTGCCTGTGGGCTGACCTGTAGGGGTGGCCATTGCTTGGCCTCCTTTTCGCATCGGGTGACGCGGCCGACGTGGCCGCCGCTCCCGCGCAGCGCTCCTTGCGGAGTCGATGCGTGAGGGTTGGACGACGCTGGTGTGTTGCTTTCCGCTGTCGACGTGTGTGCCTTTCATACGGCGTTGACGTTAGATTTCGCCTTGGCTGCAGTCATCACCCGTTGCGTGAGTTCCCCTAGGGGAGATCAGGTCACGGATGATGACTCGGTCGGCGGCCAGGTGGATGCTTTCCAGGTGAACTCAGGCTCCGCTGCCCACTCCAGCCTCCCGGTCTGCTACCGCATCGTGGTGCGAGGCGAGATCACTGAGCGGTTCGCCGAGGTGCTGGAAGGCGTCGTCGTCGAGCAGGCCGGTGACGAGTCGATTCTGCGAGTCGAAAATGCCGACCCGGCCAAGCTTCAAGGCGTCCTCGGTTGGCTCTACGAGCACGGCGCCGAACTCGTGAGTCTGCGCCGGGCGGACTAGGCGGAACCGGTTGGTGTGCCGGAGTCGGTAATGAGGCCGAGTTCGCGTGCGCGAGCGATTGCCTCGTCTCGGGACGAGCATGTCAGCTTGGCGTAGATCGCCTTGGTGTGCGAGTGGATGGTGCTGGTCGAGACGAAGAGCTCCGATGCAGCCTCTCGCTCGGTTGCGCCGGTCGCGAGCACCCTGAGCACGTCCAGCTCACGCTCGGTGAGCCTCGTGTTCTGATCGCCGCGACGGTACGCGGGCACCAGGGCACGTGCGGCTTGCCTGAGCCGCTCACTGAGGATGCCTGGGTCGCGGCAGGCGTCGATCAGGGCTCGTGCCTCGCTGATCAGCGAGCGCGCCTCGCTGCGTGCTCCGAGGGCTTGCTGGACTGACGCACGCGCGAGCAGCGCCTCTGCGACGTGAACGGGTTCCCACGAACCGCGCATCTGCTCGATACCGATGCCGATGATGCTGTCCGCCTCCTGGTGGTCGCCCCTCCGGCTGCGGATCGTGCCGTCCAACACGTGGTAGGAGCCGACATGGGGCAGGTCCGCGAAGCCGAACACGGTGGCCATCTCAAGGGCATCGCGAATCCACGCCTCGGCCGGCTCGAGCTCTCCTGATGCGAGGGAGACCTCGGCCAGAAGGCTCCGGGCATCGCCACCGGCGATCCACTGCTCGCTTCGGGAGGCCAGTGCGACGGCCTCCAGGAGCGGCTCACGCGCCTGCTCTGGCTCGCCTGCGAGAATGAGGGCCCAGCCGAGGTCGAGCGCGGCCAGGGCTTGCCAATCGGACTCCCGCCTGCGCTGACTGCTGTGAGCGAAGCGTGCGGCGGCCAGCATCGCGCCCACGTCTGACCACGGGAAGGTCGCGCGGACGAGCGAGGCGCCATCCTCGACCGTGCCGGATCCGTCGGGGAGCTCCCCTTCGTAGCCGAGGCGCGACGCTGTCGCGAGCGCCTCCATGCCGCCGTCGGCATCACCTTGGAGACCCGAGACCCATGCCTCGACCAGGAGGAGCCTCGCATCGGTCTCGACGACCGGTGGCGGAAGTGTCTCCAGCCAGCCGCGCACTGTCGCCAGCCGCCCGAGATTGAGATATGCGGTCCCATGTGTTGCCACCAGCGTGGCGGCCGCATCGAGATCGCCGCCGGCGAAGGCGTGACGGATCGCCGCGCTCACCTCACCCCTCGCCTCGAACCAGGCCCTTGCCCGCCGGTGGAGCATGGTCCGCCGGTCGCTGTCCCTCCGGCCGAGCTCCTCATACAGCGCCTGGGAGAACAGGTGATGGTAGCGGAACCAGTTCCGGTGGTCGTCCAGCGCGACGAGGAAGAGATTCTCACGCTCGAGCTGCGCGAGGAGACTCACCGAGTCGTCCCGCCCGGTGACCGCGTCACACAGTGACCCGCACATGCCATCGAGGACTGAGGTGTCGAGGAGGAACTCGGCAAGCTGATCGCTCTGCTGCTCGAGCACGACCTCCATCAGATAGTCGATGACCAGGCGGGTTGTCCCATCGAAGTCGGACAGGAGCAAGGCGGGATCAGGGGCGGCGCGGAGCGAGAGGAAGGCTAGGTAGAGTCCGACCGGCCAACCCTCAGTGCGTTCGTTGAGGACCAAGATCGACTCGGGGCTCAGATCGAGTCCCCAGACTCGGTTGAGCGCATCCGCAGCCTCGGTGTCGTTGAAGGCGAGCTCAGCCGCTCGCACATCCAACAGCCGCCCATTCGCCCGCCATCGCGCCATCGGCAGCAGGGGGTCCGACCGCGTCGAGATGACCAGCCGTACGGTCGGCGGTAGCCGTTCAAGGAACAACGCCAGGGTTTCGTGGCACGGACGGTTCGTGATCCGGTGGTAGTCATCCAGGACGATGACGATCTCGACGTCCACGGCGTACAGCTCGTTGAGGATCCGCCCCACCGTCGTGTCGATAGCCAACCCGCCCAGCGAGCTCAGTGCAGGCAACACCGAGTCTGCGAAGTTCGGAACGACCCGAGCGACCGATGCGACAAGGTGTGACCAGAACGCGAGCGGGTCGTTGTCATCCTCGTCGAGGGACAACCATGCGAACGGGCGCTCGTCTACCGACTGCCACCGCGCAAGCAGGGTGGTCTTGCCGAACCCCGGCGGCGCGACCACGGCGATGATCGGCTCTTCCGCGGAGGACAGACCCTCGACCAGTCGCGGGCGCGGCACAATCGCCGATCGAAGTCTCGGAGAGCAGAGCTTGCTCTCGATGAGGACCGAGCTCATCAGGAGTCATCCCCGCTCGCTAACCGAGCGTTGTGGGCCTGGGGTTCGTTCGTCGGCGACCTTCGGGACGATCGAGGGTCGAACAACCGCCGGAGGTGGCCTACACGCTGAATCGGCATGCTCTAGCCCACAGGTCAGGTTTGGTCGTTTCGCATGCGCGCAGTCATCAGATCAGCTCCAAGCTTCTCGGCCATGAGGCCGAATGACCCCGTCGCCGCAACCACCCTGCGCGCGCGAACCCTGTGCCCATCGGCCAGACCCCCAATAAGCCGCCCCCTCCAAGGCTATAGACAGGCTACGCCTCGTGCGGACGAAAGAGTCAGTACCGTGCGCCCACGAACCCGGAGTCGCAAGTTCAAATCTCGATAGCCGACCATCCGAGCGAAGTGTTCATGGACCGTCCAGCTCGTCGCTCACGGTCGGTTTGTCGGCGGTATGTCGAAGGCGATGCAGTGGTACCCGTTTGCGCAGGTAACTCGGTCCCGCGAGCTGGTCTGTAAATCTGTCGGCGTATGTCTACGCAGGTCGAACCCTGCACCCGCCACGAGCAAGGCAGAAGGTGCAAAAGTGGCCCCTGATGCGATGAAGGAGCGGGGCCTCCGCTCCTCGTGGGTTCCCGGCGGATGCTGGGGTTGCTCGCGTTTCACGACGAAGGAGGCCCCTGATG
>NZ_JBFAHB010000096.1:0-30761 GCF_040653975.1 Kribbella sp. NPDC050820 | reverse complement strand
ATCTCGATCCGAGCGACGTCGCGGTCCAACTCGGCGACGACACCGGTCTCGGCCCGCAGGCGAGCACGGCCGGACTGGCCCGAGGAGTCGCCGACGTACTGGTGTATCTCTCCGCCGTGATGACGTTGCATCCCGGCGACGTCGTCCTCTGCGGCGCCGCCGGTCCCAGCAGGCGGCTGCGCCCAGGCGGCGTCAGCCGGGTCATCGTGCCCGCCATCGGAACGCTGACCAATCCCGTCGTCACGCTCGGCTCAGCGACCTCGCCCGACCGGTACCAGCCGCGGGTCACCCGTGACCTACTGACGACGGCCTCGCCGGAACGTGGTCCCCAGGCTGTTGGAACAGGGCGCGGGCCCGTGGAGTCGTCGGCGCGGACCGACCAAGCCTGCCGGCCATCCACGCCACCGAGGTACGCGCCGAGCGCCGAAAGGCGTTGGCGCGGAACCCTAGCTGTCACCTATTCGTGCAGCAGACCCAACCAGGCTGCACACCCTTTGCGCACCTGAATCAGCGTGCAGCATTGCGCAGGCACGCGAGTCGACGCACACTCCGACTTCGAGAAACCGCAGGTCACCGGCAACATTTGCGGGCCAGCGGCAACCTTCGATCAGTCTCCGTTGGAATTCAGCGGTTACGGGGTTCGAGGCGCGCCCCTATCTGCGACCCCGACGCATGCGATAAAGGCAAAGTCGACCAAGGGGTCGACCATCAATCGACAGTCCTCTCGACGTCGTCACAGCTCTGCGTGAGTCGCCCAGACGTTGAACCTGAGGTTCGGCAGTGCGTGAGGGTGTGAGGGCGATGGCGTATGCGAAGGATCTCTGGACTCATCCGGTGATGCAGGCCGATGGGACGGTTCGGCGGGAGCAGAGTAGGAGGTGGGGGCGGGGGAAGCGGTGGATGGCGGGGTGGCTGGATCCGGAGGGAAACGAGCGGACGAAGGTGTTCAGCACCAAGGTGGCCGCCGAGCGGCATGCGGCTGCCATGGAGACCGACAGGGCACGTGGTGAGTACATCGATCCGAACGCCGGCAAGGTTCGGTTCGAGGTGGTGGCCGAGCGATGGCTGAAGTCGCGGGTCGTGGACCCGGCGAGCGTGATCAGGTACGAGTCTTCGCTGCGGCTGCATGTTGCGCCGGTCTTTGGGAAGCGGCAGTTGAGGAGCATCAAGCCGTCTGAGATCGCCGGTTGGCTCGCGGACCTGGATGCGCGATTCGGATCGTCGACCGCGCGCACGGCGTTCATCGTGCTGCACGGGACCCTGGAGGTCGCCGTCGACGACGAGTCGATCAAACGGAATCCGGCCAAGGCGCGGATTGTGACGGTCCCTGCGGAGAAGAGCGGCAGAGTCGTCGCGTGGAGCGACGAGACCGTGTTCCGGGTCGTCGAATGTCATCCGCCGCTGTACCGGCCGATCGCGTCCGTCGGCGCAGCATCTGGACTACGCCAAGGCGAGCTCTTCGGGCTCGCTGAGGAGGATGTCGACTTCGACGAGATGGTGATCAACGTGCGGCGGCAGGTGAAGAAGCTGGGCAGCGACTTCGTGTTCGCCCTGCCCAAGAACGACACCGAGCGGACGGTGCCGATGTCGGAGGGGACGGCCCTGACACTCAAACAGCACATCGAGGCGACGACACCGCGGCCATACACCCAGCCGTGGGAGAAGCTCGATGGGAAGCCGCTTACAGTCCAGCTCCTGTTCCGGTGGACGGACGACAAGCACATCCGCGCTCGCACGTACGACGAGCTGGTCTGGAAGGCGGCGCTCGCCCAGGCGGGCGTGATCCCGATGCCAGGGAAAGACGTCCGCGGCCGGAGGCAGTACAAGACGAGTCGCGACACCGGCATGCACGCGCTGCGGCACTACTACGCGAGCATCACTCTGGCCGACGGTGTCAACATCAAGGAGCTTGCGGAGTACCTCGGTCACGGAGACCCGGGCTTCACCCTCCGCTTGTACACCCACATGCTTCCGTCCTCGCATGAGCGGGCGAGGAAGGCAGTGGACGCCCGCCTGGCTCGCCTCTTCTCCACCTTCTCTCACGGAACTGTGACGGAACAGGCCGCCGGCGACTCCCCTACTACCTACTGGGAGCCAGACGGCGGCCCACACCCTGAAGGTCCTGCAATCGACCTCTGACCTGCGGAAACGTCAGCGGATGCGCATCCCGGAGATGGCTCGGGCGATCACCAGGCGCTGGATTTCGGAGGTGCCTTCGAAGATGGTGTAGATCTTGGCGTCTCGGTGCATGCGTTCTACGGGGTACTCGCGGGTGTAGCCGTTGCCGCCGAGGATTTGGATGGCTTCTTCGGTGACGCGGACGGCGACCTCGCCGGCCTTCAGTTTGGCCATTGAGCCTTCGCCGTGGCGGTAGTCGGGGGTTTCGCCGCGCATCAGGGCGGCGGACATGTTGGCGGCGCGCCAGACGAGCAGCCGGGCGGCGTCGATCTCCATGGCCATGTCGGCGAGTTTGAAGGCGATGCCCTGGTTGTCGATGATCGGGCGCCCGAACTGTTCGCGGCTCTTGGCGTACTCCAGCGCCACTTCGTACGCCGCCCGGGCGATGCCGATGGCCTGGGCGCCGACGATGTGGCGGGTCATCTCGAAGGTGGCCATCGAGGCGTTGCGGTCGCCGGACGAGGCGGAGCGGGCGCGGGCGAGGCGCTCGTCGAGCTTCTCCTTGCCGCCGAGCACGTTGCCGGCCGGGATCCGGACGTTGTCGAAGAAGACGTCCGCGGTGTGCGACGCCCGCAGACCGTGCTTGCGCAGCTTGGTGCCCATCTGAAGACCGCGCACCTCGGACTTGGGTACGACGAAAGCCGCCTGCCCCTTCGTCCCGAGCGCCGGATCGACCGTCGCGACCACCACGTGGATGTCCGCGATCCCGCCGTTCGTCGCCCACGCCTTCTGCCCGTTGATCACCCACTCGTCAGAAGCGGCGTCGTACGTCGCCCGCGTACGGATCGCGGACACGTCCGACCCGGCCCCCGGCTCGGAGGAGCAGAAGGCGGCCACGCGTACGTCGTCCGGCGTGCCGTAGCACCGCCCCATCCACTGGCTCCACTGCTCGGGCGTGCCGTTGGAGAAGATCGCGGACGACGCCAGCCCGGTGCCCTTCAGCGACATCGCGATGCCGGCGTCACCCCAGAACAGCTCCTCGTGGACCAGCGGCATCAGCAGCCCGGACGGGTCCACGAACAGGTTCACGTTGGCGTCCAGGCCGTACAGCCCGATCTTGGCGGCTTCCTGGATGACCGGCCACGGGGTCTCCTCGCGCTCGTCCCACTCCGCGGCGGCCGGGCGGATCACGTCGGCGGCGAAGGTGTGGGCCCAGTCGCGGATCTCCCGCTGCTCCTGGTTCAGGGCGAGCGAGAAGGTGTTCCAGTCCGGCTTGGAGCGCTCGGCGCCGAGCTCACCGGCCAGCGTCATCACGTCCGACGAAACCGCGGACGGGGTCTTCGGGTCAGTCATCAACATCCTCACAGGGCAGGGACAGCGGCCAGATGTTACCCACGAGTGTAACTGTCGTTTGCACCAGGGGGTACCACTGTGGCTAAGATCGATCCATGAGCTCCGCGCTGCTCGCGATCGGACGCCGCCGGACCACGGCGGAGCGTCGCCGCGACCGGGAGCGGGACATCATCCGCGCCACCCGCGAGCTGTTCGACGAGCGCGGCACGATCGACGCCCAGATCGACGATATCGCCAAGCGGGTCGGCATCAACAAGGCGTTGATCTACCGGCACTTCGCCGGCAAGGAAGAGTTGTTCGCGCTCACCCTCGTGGACTACCTCGGCGAGCTCGACGAGCGCCTGAAGACCACCGACAGTCCCCGGAAAGCGCCACTCAACCGGCTCAGAAGTCTCAGCGAGGTCTTCGTCGACTTCTGCCTCGAGTACCCGGCGTTCACCGACTGCGCGATGAGCCTGCTGCGAAGGACCGGCGACCAGCTCTTCGGCGAGATCACCGAGCCGGTCATGACCAAGCTCGGTACGGCGATGGCCGCCGCGCTGGAGCGGATCGCGAAGATCCTCGCGGCCGGCCAGCGGTCCGGAGTCTTCGACGAGGTCGACACCGACTACCTGGCCAACCACCTCTACACCCAGACGCTCGGGTCGTTGCACATGGCAAGGGTCGGCCTGATCGTGTCGAGCGGGCAGCCCGGCCACCCTGTTGTGCATCATGCCGATGTCGCCACCGTCCGGGCGACCGCGATCACCGCCACGCTCGCAACCGCAGTAGGTCGTAAGGCACTACCCAAGCGCTCCAGCAGAGCAGGAGAGAAATCGTGACCGAGACCCGCAAGGTGGCCGTCGTCGCCGGGAACAGGATCCCGTTCGCCCGGCAGGACAAGACGTACCGGCACGCCTCCAACTCCGACATGCTCACCGCAGCGGTCAACGGCCTGGTCGACCGGGCCGGGCTGGGCGGCCAGGAGCTCGGTGAGGTGGTCGCCGGCGCCGTGCTGAAGCACGCCCGCGACTGGAACATGGTCCGCGAGGTCGTCCTCGGCTCCAAGCTGGCACCGACCACCCCGACGTACGACATCCAGCAGGCCTGCGGGACCGGCCTCGAGGCCGCGATCCTGGTCGGCAACAAGATCGCGCTCGGCCAGATCGACGCCGGCATCGCGGGCGGCGTGGACACCGCGTCCGACGCGCCGGTCGCGGTCAACGACCGACTCCGCAACATCCTGCTCGACCTGAACCGGGCCAAGACCTTCCAGGACCGCCTCAAGGTGCTCGCGCGGGTCCGCCCGAAGGACGTCGTACCGGAGATCCCGCGCAACGCCGAGCCGCGGACGCGGAAGTCGATGGGTGACCACGCGGCGCTGACCGCGCTGGAGTGGGGTATCACCCGCGAGGCGCAGGACGAGCTCGCCTACCGCTCCCACATGAACCTCGCCGCCAGCTACGACCGCGGCTTCCAGCAGGACCTGATCACGCCGTACCTGGGCCTGGAGAAGGACCAGAACCTGAGGCCTGACACCACGCTGGAGAAGCTGGCGAAGCTCAAGACCGTCTACGGCAAGGGCGAGACCGCGACCATGACGGCCGGCAACTCGACCCCGCTGACCGACGGCGCGTCCGCCGTACTGCTGTCCACCGACGAGTGGGCCGAGCAGCACGGGCTGCGGCCGCTCGCCTATCTGACGCACGCGCAGACGGCCGCAGTCGACTACGTGAAGGGTGCCGAGGGGCTGCTGATGGCTCCCGCGTACGCCGTACCGCGCATGCTCCACCGCGCCGGGGTGAGCCTCCAGGACTTCGACTACTACGAGATCCACGAGGCGTTCGCCTCCCAGGTGCTGGCCACCCTGAAGGCGTGGGAGGATCCGATCTTCTGCAAGGAGCGGCTCGGCCTGGACGCGCCGCTGGGCGAGATCGACCGCGCCAAGCTGAACGTGAACGGCAGCTCGCTGGCCGCGGGCCACCCGTTCGCGGCGACCGGCGGCCGGATCGTCGCCGCGCTGGCCAAGCAGCTGGACGAGAACGGCGGCGGCCGGGGCCTGATCTCGATCTGCGCCGCCGGCGGCCAGGGCGTCGTCGCCATCCTCGAGAAGTGAAGTGGGAGAGCTGACAGATGACGGACCGCTACCAGACCTTCACCCGGACGCCGCTCGGCCAGACCCTGGTGAAGAACCTGGGTCTGCCCGACCCGACTCCGCTGCCCCGCTGGCGCGAGGGCTCGCCGGTGATCGACGGACCGGTGGTGTTCGGCGCGATCTCCGAGTCCGACACCGGCAAGGCGATCCAGGCCCTGCTCCGGGACATCGGCGCCTCCTTCAGTACGGCGACCGAGGGGGTCGCATCGAGTGAGATCAGGCCGAAGGCGCTGGTCTTCGACGCGACCGGCGCAACCTCGACCACCGAGCTGACCAGCCTGCAGCGCTTCTTCTCCCCCGTCATCCGCCAGCTGGCCCCGGCCGGCCGGGTGATCGTGATCGGCCGGACGCCGGAGCTCGCGCAGTCGGCGGAGCAGCAGATCGCGCAGCGTGCGCTCGAGGGCTTCACCCGCAGCCTCGGCAAGGAGGTGAAGCGCGGCGCGACAGTCAATCTGGTGTACGTCGCTCCGGACGCCCACGAGCAGCTGGACTCGACCCTCCGCTTCTTCCTCTCCCCCAAGTCGGCGTACGTCGACGGACAGGTCGCGCGGATCGGGACCGGCCCGCTGGTCAGCAACGACCCCGACCACCCGCTGAGCGGCAGGATCGCTCTGGTGACCGGCGCGGCCCGCGGGATCGGCGCGGCGATCGCCGACACGCTGGCTCGGGACGGCGCCACTGTGATCGGCGTCGACGTACCGCAGAACGCGGATGCCTTGCGCAAGGTGATCTCCCGGATCGGCGGGAGTGAGCTGCTGCTCGACGTGACCGCGGTCGACTCCCCGCAGCGGATCGCAGCGCACGCCCAGGAGCAGTACGGCGGTCTCGACATCGTCGTCCACAACGCGGGCATCACCCGGGACAAGCGGCTGGCGAACATGCGCACCGACGCGTGGGACGCCGTACTCGACGTGAACCTGCGGGCGCCGGAGCGGATCACGGCCCATCTCCTCGAGTCCGGCACGCTCCGGGACGGCGGCTCGATCATCGGAGTCGCATCGATCGCCGGAATCGCGGGGAACAACGGCCAGACGAACTACGCGACCTCCAAGGCCGGCGTGATCGGCCTGGTCCAGGCGCTCGCGCCGAAGCTCACCGACCGCAACATCCGCATCAACGCGGTCGCACCCGGTTTCATCGAGACCGAGATGACCGCGAAGGTCCCGTTCACGATCCGCGAGGTCGGCCGCCGGATCAACTCGCTGCAGCAGGGCGGGCTGCCGATCGACGTGGCCGAGACGATCGCCTGGTTCGCCGATCCAGCCTCAGCCGGCGTGACCGGCAACGTGGTCCGGGTCTGCGGCCAGAGCATGCTGGGTGCGTGAGATGACAACTCGCAAGTACGACGACACGCCCGGCTTCGGCGCGCTCTACGCCAGGACCGTGCGGGCCACGCTGCGACGCGCGGACTACGAGCCCGACGCCGACGGCCTCACGCTCGAGCTGCCCCGGTCCGCCATCGACCAGGACCACCTGACGGCGTACCGGGAGGTCACCGGCTTCACCGCCGGCCCGGCGCTGCCGGTGACGTACCCGCACGTGCTCGCGTTCCCGCTGCATCTCGACCTGATGTCCGACCCCTCGTTCCCCTACAAGCCGATGGGGATCGTGCACCTGTCGAACACGATCAGCCAGCTGCAGCCGATCCCGATCCACGCCGAGCCGTCCATCCGGGTGCACAGCACGGCGGAACGCCCGCACCCGAAGGGCACGATGTTCGACATCGTCAGCGAGGTCAGCGTCGACGGCGAGGTGGTGTGGACCGACCTGACCACGCTGCTCAGCCGCTCCCCCGGGACCGAGCACGCGCACGTCGACCTGCTGCCGGACCCGTCGGTCGACCCCACGGCCTGGTGGGACCTGCGCGGCAACCTCGGCCGCCGGTACGCCGCCGCGTCCGGCGACCGGAACCCGATCCACCTGTTCAAGCTGACCGCTCAGGCGTTCGGGTTCCCGCGGCAGATCGCGCACGGCATGTGGGCCAAGGCGGCGTCGCTCGCCTCGATCCAGCGCAGTACCAAGCTTCCGGACGCCTTCACGGTCCGCGTCGACTTCCGCAAGCCGCTGCTGCTCCCGTCCCGGGTCGAGTTCGGGTACAAGACATCCGGCGAGACCACCGACTTCGCCGTGTACGACGAACGCCGCGAGCTCACCCACCTCATCGGCCAGCTCCAAGCCCACTGACCGCCACCTCCTCGACGCAACCGAGGAAGTGGAGGACACTCCGAACCAGGAGGGGTGGACATGATAGGAGCACTGCTACTCGGTTTGGTCTGTGGAATTCTGGCCCGGATGCTCGTCCCCGGTGACGCCTTCCGGCACATGAGCGGACCGAAGTCCTGGCTGGTCTCAGTCGGACTCGGCCTGCTCGGTGCGCTGGTCGGCTACCTCATCTTCACGCTGGGGCTCGCCATCGGCGACACCGACATCTTCGACTGGGGCGGGATCCTGAGCGCCCTGATCGGGACGCTCATCGTGGTGCCGCTCGCGACCTGGATCCTGCGCCGGCGCTCACATCACGCAACCTGAACCGCCAGGCCATCACAATCCGCCGTCCCGGCCGGTCGGCACGCTCAGCTCGCTGCGGAGGCATCGATTGCGATGGCCTGGCGGTCCGCCAACACGTCCACCTCCGCCCGGATCGAATCCAGCACCGCGCCGATCGGTGCCGCTTCGCGCTGTCGGCCGTCGCGTTCGCGGATCGCGAGCTCGCCGGCCGCGGCTTCGCGGGCGCCGATGATCGCCTGGTACGGCGCCAGCCGGTTCTCCCGGATCCGCGCACCCAGACTGCCCTCGTCCGCATGCGCGACCTCGACCCGCAGGCCGCGGTCCGACGCCCGCCGGGCCACCTCGATCGCGAGCTTTTCCTCGGCGTCCGAGATCGGGAGTACGACGAGCTGCACCGGCGCCAGCCAGGCCGGGAAGGCCCCGCCGTGCACCTCGATCAACTGCGCCATCGCCCGCTCGATACTGCCGACGATCGCCCGATGGACCATCACCGGACGATGCTTGTTGCCGTCGGCACCGACGTACTCGAGGCCGAACTGCTTCGGCATGTGGAAGTCGATCTGGACGGTCGACAGGCTGAACTCGCGGCTGGCCGAGTCCGCCAGCTGAATGTCGATCTTGGGGCCGTAGAACGCAGCGTCCCCCGGCGATTCTTCGTACTCCACTCCGGCGTTGTCCAGCACGTCACGCAGCAGCCCGGCGGCACGCGCCCAGCTGGCCGGGTCACCGACGTACTTGCTCTCCGCTGAGCCGATGGCGGCGTCCTCGGACGACAGGGCCAGGACGTAGCGCGCGGCGCTGATCCCCATGTCCTGGTACGCCTGGTTGATCAGGGCAAGGGCGTTGCCGGCCTCCTCCGCGACCTGGTCGAGCCGGCAGAAGATGTGCGCGTCGTTGAGTTGCATCGCCCGGACCCGGCTCAGGCCTCCGATAGCGCCGGACAACTCGGCGCGGTACTGCCCGCCGAGCTCCGAGAGGCGCACCGGAAGCTCGCGGTAGCTGTGGGACCGGGACCGGAACATCAGCGCGTGGTGCGGACAGATGCTCGGCCGCAGCACGAGTTGCTCGGCGCCCATGTCCATCGGCGGGTACATGTCGTCGCTGTACTTGGCCCAGTGGCCGGAGATCTCGTACAGCTCACGCTTGGCGAGCACCGGCGAGTAGACCCGTTGGTACCCGGCTCTTCGTTCCACCTCGGCGATGTAGCTCTCCAAGGCGTGCCGAACCGCGGCACCGGCAGGCAACCAGTAAGGCAGACCCGCGCCGATCAGCGGGTCCGAGTCGAACAGGCCGAGCTCGCGGCCGATCTTGCGGTGGTCGTACATCGTTCGCTCCTTGCGACGGGGGGCGAGGAGCCGTCGGAGCACGAGAAAGCCCCGGGGCACTCGCCCCGGGCCATCGATAAATGATGTCAGCGTCGGACAGTCAGGTGTCAGCGCGCCGGGACGGACTCCGGCGTCGTCGTGACTACAGCGCGCTGCAACATGTCTCCACGGTATCAGAGGAACCGGGACAGGAACGCCCGAGTTCTTTCGTGCTGTGGATTGTCGATCACCTGCTCCGGCGTGCCCTGCTCGACCACCTGCCCGTCGTCCATGAACACCACCCGGTCCGCGGCCTCACGGGCGAAGCTGATCTCGTGCGTGACCACGACCATCGTCAGGCCGGCCGACGCGAGCTTCTTCATCGTCACCAGCACCTCGCCGACCAGCTCCGGGTCGAGTGCCGACGTCGGCTCGTCGAACAGCATCAGCTTCGGCCGCATCGCCAGCGCCCGGGCGATCGCAACTCGCTGCTGCTGACCACCGGACAGCTGCCGCGGGTACGCCTTCTCCCGGCCGGCCAGCCCGACCTCGTCGAGCAGCTGTACTGCGCGCGCCGTCGCCTCCCGCCGACCCTCACCCAGTACGGCCATCGGCGCCTCGATGATGTTCTCCAGCGCGGTCATGTGCGGGAACAGGTTGAACTGCTGGAACACCATTCCGATGTCCCGGCGCCGCCGCGCGATCTCGTTCGGCCGCAGCTCGTGCAGCCGGTCGTTGCGTACGTCGTACCCGACGTCGCGACCGTCGACCGTGATCCGGCCGGCGTCGAGCGACTCGAGCAGGTTGACGCAGCGCAGGAACGTCGACTTGCCGGAGCCCGACGGGCCGAGGACGACGACCGTCTGACCCGAGGCGACGTCGAGGTCGATGCCGGACAGCACCTCGGTGTGGCCGAAGCTCTTGCGGACCCCGCGGGCCTGCAGTACCGCCGTACTCATGCCGCACTCCCCTTCGGACGGATTCTCAGGAAGTCCCAGAAGCTGGCTGCCTGGTGCCGGGCGCCCCGGTTGTAGTGCCGTTCGATGAACGACTGGACGACGTACAGGACCGAGGTGACCGCGAGGTACCACAGGCAGACCACGATCAGCATCGGGATCGTCTCGAACGTCCGGTTGTAGATCGACTGCGCGGTGTAGAGCAGGTCGGACAGCGCGATCACGCTGACCAGCGCGGTCGCCTTGACCATGCTGATCACCTGGTTGCCGGTCGGCGGCACGATGAACCGCATCGCCTGCGGCAGGATGATCCGCTTCATGATCCGGGTGTTGGTCATGCCGAGCGCCTGGCCGGCCTCCTTCTGGCCCGGGTCGACCGAGAGCAGGCCGCCGCGGACGATCTCCGCCATGTACGCGCCCTCGTTCAGGCCGAGGCCGAGGATCGCCGCCAGCAACGGCGTGATCAGGGTGTTGGTGTCGAAGCTGGCGAACACCGGCCCGAACGGGATGCCGATGTTCAGCTGCGGCAGCAGCGCGGACAGGTTGTAGAAGAAGATCAGCTGGACCAGCGTCGGGGTCCCGCGGAAGAACCAGATGTACAGGCCGGCCGCGCCGCGCAGCAGCGGGTTGGCCGAGATCCGGCAGACCGCGAGCAGGACCCCGAGGACGACGCCGATCAGCATCGCCACCACGGTCAGCATCAGCGTGATGCCGAGGCCGCGGACGATCGACTCGGCCCGCAGCCAGCTCCAGACCACGTCCCAGCCGAAGTTCTCGTTGGTGACCAGCATCTTGGCCAGTTGCGCGGCGAACACCAGGACGACGAACGCCGACAACCAGCGCCACGGATGCTTGCGCCGGGCCGCGTCGCGGACGTCGAGGCCCGCGCCGGCCGGTGGGGCGTCTTGCACGGTTGTCGTCATGATCAGCTCTTCCCGAGGTTCAGGCCTGGCTTGGCCAGCTTGTTCTGCTCCAGGCCCCACTTGGCCATGATCGCGTCATAGGTGCCGTTGGCATGCAGTTTCTCCAGGGCAGCCAGCAGTACGTCGGCCAGCGGCGAGCCGATCGGTACCAGTGCCCCCTGGAACAGGTCCTCGAAACCGTTGCCCTTGCCGACACCGGCCAGCTCCAGCTTGCCGCCGGACTGCGAGACGAAGTACGTCAGCGGCGCCTGGGAGGAGAAGAACGCGTCGGCCCGGTCGGACTGGACGGCGAGGATCGACGACGGTTGGTCCTTGTACGACTGGACCTCGATCGCCGGCTTCCCGGCCGTGACGCACTTGGCCGACTGCGCCTTGATCACCTTCTCCGCGGATCCGGCCGCCATCACGCCGACCCGCTTGCCGCAGGCGGTGTCGAGGTCCTCGATCCCCTTCGGGTTCCCCTTCCGGACGGCGAAGACGACGTACTCCTGGACGTAGTCGATGAAGGTCGCCTGCTGCTGCCGCTCGACGAAGTCACCGGTCGGGCCCATGTCCAGGTCGTACCGCTTGGCCTGCATCCCGGACAGCACGCTGGCCAGGCCGTCGACGGTGGTGTGCTCGATCTGTACGCCGAGCAGCTGGCCGACCGCCTGGGACAGGTCGGCGGTGGCCCCCTCCACCGGCGCGCCCTTGTCGGTGCCGACGATCACGTACGGCGGGAACGATCCGTTGTTGACGGCAACGATCTTGCCGGACGTCTTGATCTTCGCCGGCAGCTGGTCGTGCAGGGTCTTGTCGACCTGCTGCTGCGGGATCGCGGCGGCCGGGGCCTTGGCGTTGCCGCCGGCGCCGGTGTCGACCGGATCGACGGTACATGCGGTGACGCCGAGCAGGCTGGCGGCCAGTACGGCGACGGCGGTTCTGCGTGACATGACTACTCCTACAGCATCAGCTGGTGGGGACAGCTTCGACTGGTCGAGGGGTGGGGCTGACGGTGAAGCGCCGGTTGATCAGGACCGGCAGGCGGTGGCGTGCGTCGGTCAGACGCTGCGCGGAGACGACGGCCGAGATGATGGCCGGCTCTTCTCCCGCCTGGGCGAGCGGGACCCCGAGCGGGTCCACGATCAGGCTCTGGCCGATGTTGCGCTGACCGCACTCGCCACTCGCGACGACGTACACGGTGTTCTCCAGCGCGCGGGCGGTGACCAGGGTCTGCCAGTGGTGCTCCTTGAGCGGGCCCTTGACCCACGCGGCCGGGAGCACGAGGACGTCGGCGCCCTGCAGGGTGAGCAGGCGGGCGAGCTCCGGGAAACGGACGTCGTAGCAGGTCATCAGGCCGACCTTGAAACCGTTGACGTCGATCAGCTCGGGTACGACGTCGGCCGGGGTGACGTTGTCGGACTCCAGCTGACTGAATGCGTCGTACAGGTGGAGTTTGCGGTAGAGGCCGGTGATCGCGCCGTCCTTGAGGACGACGAGGGTGTTGTACGGCTTCTCGTTGCCGGACTTCTCGTGGATGCCGACGACGACCGTGACGTCGAGGCCCGCGGTGGCCTGCCGGAGTCCTTCGACGAACGGGCCGTCGAGGGGCTGGGCGTGCTCGCGGATGCGTTCGCGTTCCTCGATGAAGCGGGCGAGCACGCCTTCGGGCAGGACCAGGAGGTCGACGCCGTCGGCGTCGGCCTGCTTGATCAGGCCGCGCGCGGTCTCGAGGTTCTCCTCCCAGTCGATGCTCGCGACGAACTGCGCGGCCGCAACTTTGAGCCTCATGCGGTCCTCTCCAGGGGATCGATCTGGTACGGGAAGAGGTCTTCCTCCGGTACGGGGTGGGCGAGCAGCTCCTGGGCGACGAGCTGCTCCTGGAAGGCGGCGACCATGCGGCGGTCGGGCGAGACGCCGTACGGCATCCAGTCCGTGCCGAAGACGCGGGTGGTGATGCCGACCTCCTCGTTGTGCCAGGGGGTGACGTCCATCAGCTTGTTCCGGCGCCGGAAGCTGAGTTGCTTGGCCTGCTCGAACAGGTCGATGAGCTGCTGGGCGATCTCGGGCCGGAGCACCTCTTTGCGCAGGGCAAGCAGGTGGATGCCGGGGATGAAGCCGTGGCGGGCGTAGTAGGCCCGCTCCTCGGCGCGGTTGTCGCGGAAGAGCGTGCGGAACGGCGAGTCCTCGTCGTGGAAGCCCGGTGGCATGAACGGGGTCATCACCGCGTCCAGTACCCCATCGCGGAGCAGGTCGACCAGGCGGGCGCCGTCGGTGGTGTGCCGGACGTTGTTGCCGACAGCAACGCCGCCGATGCGGTCGACGACCGGATGCGCGGCGGTGAGCGGGCCGACCTGCCACTCGGCGTCCTGGATGCCGATCCCGGCCTCGGCGAGGATCGCGCGGGTCCAGGTGTTGCCGCTGTCCGGCCAGCCGGTCAGGCCGATCCGGGCGCCTTTGAGGTCGGCGGCGGTCTCGGCGTCCGAGTCGCGCCGGACGATGATGCAGCGGTGCCGGAAGCCGCGCATCAGGAACACCGGCAGCGCGACCACGCGGTCGTCACCGGCGGCGCGGGCCCTGACGTAGCGGCTGAACGACGTCTCGCCGCCGTCGTACTCCGGGGACGTCCACAGGTCGGGGGTCGCCTCCAGGCGGGTGACGACCGGACCTGGGACGTCGCCGAGGGCCAGTGGGATCACATGGTCCCAGTGGCGTACGCCGAGCTCGAGCTTCACGCGGTGTGATTCCTTTGCTGCCGGGACGCTCTCGTGGGGTCCGGGTCGGTGTCGCGACCGCACTGTCGCGAGGGGGAATGTTCGGTAGCCTATGTTCAGCACGTTGGTCGAACAATGGTCTGAAATGTTACTGATCAAAAAGCACGACAGGCACGGGGAGGTTTGTGGTGGCTGAGGATGTTCCGCCGCAGGATGGGCCGGCGGTTTCTTCTGCGTGGTTGGCTGAGCAGATCACCGAGGCCAGTGCGGCCGGGATCGCGGCGGCGATCGCGCGGCTGGTGCGGCATGGTGAGCTCGCGCCGCAGACCAGGTTGCCTACCGTCCGCGCGCTCGCACCACGCCTGGACGTGAGCCCGGCGACTGTGTCCGCTGCCTGGGCGACCCTGCGCAAGCAACGCGTGGTAGCCGGCGGCGGACGGCAAGGCACCTGGGTGCTCGGCGGCCTCGCGGTCCCCCGGCCGGCCCGCTACGAGAACATCTCCCGCCTCTGGCCGAACCAGACCCTCAACCTCTCCCGCGCCGTCCCCGACCCGGCCCTGCTCCCGAGCATGTCGCCGGCCTTCGTCCACGCCCTCCGCGACCCCGACGTGCACTCGTACGACGTCGTGTCGATCAGCGAACCGCTCCGCGCCGCCGCCGGACACACCTGGCCGTTCGAGACCGACAACTGGATGTGCGTGAACGGCGGCTACGAAGGCCTTCTGCTGCTGATGCGTACGACGGTCGTGCCGGGCGAGCACGTGGCGATCGAGGACCCGGCGACGCCCCGGCTCCTCGACATCCTCGACAACGTGGGCGCTCGCGCCGTGCCTGTCGCGACTGATGCCGAAGGCCCGATTCCCGCGTCGCTGCGAGATGCGCTCCGGCTCGATCCGGTCGCGTTCGTGTACGAGCCGCGGAGCAGTTCGTATCTCGGCGCCTCGGTCACGCCTGGAAGGCGGGACGAACTGGCGTCGCTGCTCGCCGGGACGGACACGTTGGTGGTCGAGGACGACGGGCTGGGTGAGCTGAGCGCGTTCGACTACCACGGGGTCGCGGAGTTGCTGCCGGATCAGAGCGTGCTTGTGCGCAGCTACTCGAAGTCGCACTCCCCTGATCTGCGGCTGGGCGTGATGGGCGGTGCGGCCGAGCCGGTCGAGCGCGTTCGTGTCTACCGGCAGTTCGGCTCGGGGTGGACGAGTCGCTTGTTGCAGAACGCGCTGGCTTGGCTGCTCGAGGACGAGAAGTCACGGGCGGCGGTGGCCGATGCGCGGGCGACGTACCAGAAGCGGCGAGAGCAGCTTGCCGGGCTGCTTGCCGAGCGCGGGGTGCAGTCGGCTGGCGTGGATGGTCTTGCGATCTGGGTTCCGGTGCGGAGTGAGCATGAGGCTCTGTTGGTGCTCGCCTCGCACGGGATCGCCGTCGCCGGGGCAAGCGCCAGCTGGACGAAGCCGGCCCCGCCGTGCATCCGCATCGCCACCGGCCTCCCGATCCCCGAGGCGGACCGGGTAGCCGACGCCATCGCACTCGCCGTCCAGGCACGCTGACCAGGGCTCCCCGCCCCCGGCGCGCCCACCCGAGCGCGCTGACCTCAGTCGAGGTCGAGGCCTACGGGGCGGATGAGGCCTTCCTGGGCTACGGAGGCGACCAGGTTGCCGTCTTCGGTGAACAGGCGGCCGGTGGCGAACCCCCGGGCACCGGAGGCCGACGGCGAGGCCTGGTCGTAGAGCAGCCACTCGTCGGCACGGAACGGCCGGTGGAACCACAGCGCATGGTCGAGCGAGGCCGGCTGGATCCGGCGGTCGCCGATCACGATGTTGTGCGGAAGCAAACTTGCCCCCAGCAACGTCAGGTCACTCGCGTACGCCAGAACGCAAGCATGCAAGGCCGGATCGTCCGGAAGCTTGCCAGCGGCCCGTATCCAGAACTGCCGCCCGGTCACCCCGGCCAGCCGTACGTCGAGCGCCGCCCACTCCCGGTCCCAGTCGGCAGCCTTACGACCCGACCGGGCCTCCAGCACGGCCGCCAACGTGGGCGCCTCATCGGGCGCGACCAAGTCGTCCGGCACCGGGTCCTGGTGATCCAGCCCGGCCTCCGGCCGCTGGAAGGACGCCGACATGTAGAAGATCGGCTTGCCGTTCTGCGAGGCGACCACACGCCGACTGCTGAACGAACCACCGTCCCGGGTCGGCTCCGGCCGGTAGATGATCGGCACCGAGGTGTCGCCGCCGCGCAGGAAGTACCCGTGCAGCGAGTGCACGATCCGCTCCGGCTCGACGGTCGCGCTCGCCGCGGCCAGCGCCTGCCCGAGCACCTGCCCGCCGAAGACGCGCTGCATCGAGGTCTGCGGCTGCCGCCCCCGGAACAGGTCGACATCGATCTTCTCGAGGTCGAGCAGCTCGACCAGATCCTCCAGCGACTCAGGCATGCCTCATCCTGACAGGTCCCGCGGGCACGGCGACGCACGGCCGGCGACTGCGGATGCCGTACCAGCTGTGGTTCCGGTCACTCGGGTTCTTTCGGTGACCTTCCGGTAGCCATGTGTAGGTGCCGAGCTGTGGGCGGCGGCCGGGCGCGGGGTCTAGGTTCGGTGCTGTCGGCTCTTTCGCGGGAGGACATCACATGGCTGGTCGGATCGTCGTCGGCATCGATGGATCAGAGCCGAGCGGTAACGCGCTCGAATGGGCGGTGACGCGGGCACGCCTCGGGAGTGCGGAGCTCGAGCTGCTCAACGCCTACACCCTTGTTCCCGACATCAACTTCTACGGCTACCACGGCGTACCGAGCCAGCCCGTGGACTGGTACGCCGAGTTCTCCGGACAGGTGGTCCAGGCCGCGGCGAAGCGAGTACGCGAGCTCGCCCCCGACCTGACCTGCACGCTGACCTCGGCGATGGGCCACCCCGCCCACCTGCTCGCGGATGCTTCGGCGGGAGCGGACGTCGTCGTCGTCGGCCGGCGCGGTCTGGGCAGCGTTGCGAGCGCACTGCTGGGTTCGGTGAGCAACCGGTTGACGATCCAGGCGAACTGCCCGGTGGTGGTCGTCGGGGACGACGAGGTTCCGACGACCGGCCCGATCGTGGTGGGGCTGGACGGATCGGAGTTCGGCGCTTACGCGCTCCGCTACGCGATCACCGAGGCCGCTCTGCGCGGAACCTCGGTACGAGCGGTCGCCGCTTACGAGCTTCTGCACCCCGTGCTCCGGGACGACCCGGAGTCCGTCGCACGGATGCAGGCGGACGTCGAGGCGGAGACGGAAGGAGCCATCACCCGAGCGCTCAACGAGGTGGATCCTTCGTCGGCGAGCGTGGAGCCCGTCGCGGTGGAGGGTCCCGCCGCAGAAGCGATCCTGGCCCGGGCAGCGGACGCGCAGCTGATCGTGGTCGGCACCCACGGCAAGGGGCTGGTACGACGGATCCTGCTCGGATCCGTGAGCCGGCGAGTCCTGAGCGACGCCGACCGTCCTGTCGCCGTCGTCGACCTTCCGGACAACTGACCGCTACCGGATGATCAGGCCATGACTGCGATCGTGCGCGGGATTGCGTGGCTCGGGGTGTTCGTCGGGATCTGCCTTGCGCCCTTGGTGTTCGCACTCATGAGCACGAGTCAACCGGGTCAAGGTTTCTGGACCGACTTCTCCGTTGCTCTCGGCTTCGTCGGCTTGTCCCTGATGGGGATCGAGTTCGCGCTGGTGGCGCGGGTCAAGACCGTGGCGGAGCCTTTCGGCACCGACGCGGTGATCGATTTCCACCGGCAGATCGGATACACGGGCCTGATCTTCGTGGTGATCCACGTAGCGATCTCCGCCGACTGGAGCCAGGCCAATCCGTTCACGCCGAGCGATACTCCCGCGCGGGTCTGGTTCGGCGGAATCGCGGCGGCCGCATTGGTGGTCCTGGTGGCGAGCTCGGTATGGCGGTCCCGGCTACGACTGTCGTACGAGGTGTGGCAGGGCCTGCACGCCGTACTCGCGGTGATCGCCGTCGTCGCGGCCTTGGTTCATGTGCTGCTGGTGAACTACTACGTCGACAGCCTGTGGAAGCAGGTGCTGTGGTCGATCATGACCGCAGCATTCCTCTGGCTGCTCGTATGGGTGCGCCTGCTTCGTCCACTGCGCATGCGGCGCCGGCCGTGGACGGTCGAACGAGTCGCACCGGAACGCGACAGTACGACGGTCCTCACCCTGCGACCCGACGGTCACGA
Source organism: Kribbella sp. NPDC050820 (assembly GCF_040653975.1). NCBI lineage: Bacteria > Bacillati > Actinomycetota > Actinomycetes > Propionibacteriales > Kribbellaceae > Kribbella > Kribbella sp. NPDC050820. The sequence continues at coordinate 12,570 of NZ_JBFAHB010000096.1, read as the reverse complement.
CGGCATGCGCTTCGACCCCGGCCAATTCGCCTGGATCACGGTCGGCAGATCGCCGTTCTCGGTCACGTCCCACCCGTTCTCGTTCTGCTCTAGCGCCGAGCAGAACGGCAGCGTCGAGGTCGCGATCAAGGCGGTCGGTGACTTCAGCTCCAGCGTCGCAACCGTCGAGCCGGGCACCGCGGTCTACGTGGACGGACCGCACGGGGTGTTCTCGATCGACCAGTACGAAGGCGCCGGGTTCTGCCTGATCGCCGGTGGAGTCGGGATCGCACCCGCCCTGAGCATGCTCGAGACCCTCGCCGACCGTGGTGATGTCCGGCCCGTTGTCCTGTTCGCGGGCAGCCGGGCCTGGGACACCGTCATCTTGCGCGATCGCGTCGCCGCGCTGATTGCCCGGCTGAACCTCACGGTGGTCCACGTCCTCGAGCAACCGCCGCCGGAGTGGACCGGGGAGACCGGGTACATCGACGGTGACATTCTCGCGCGCCACCTGCCGGCGAGCTTCCCGCGATTCCAGTACTTCGCCTGTGGGCCCGTTCCGATGCTTGCAGCCGTGGAGACAGCGCTTGTCGAGCTCGGCACACCGGCCGACCGCATCCACACCGAACGCTTCGACTGGGTCTGAGCGAGACAAGGAGATCCCGTGCGCCACGTCTATCTGACCCGCATCGCAGTGGTCACCAGCGCGCTGCTGCTCATCGCCTGCCTGGCCTTCGCCGCCATCCAGAACTGACGTCCGGCTCTTTCGGTGAGCTTTCGGTGGCGGTCGGTAGGGTATGATTGAACGCTCAATCAATAAGCACTTGCTTGAAGGAGCCTCTGTGAGCCTGTCCCGCACCGCCGCCGCCCGTGATCTCGTCCTGCTGCTCGCGAGGGTCGGGCTCGGGGTCGTCTTCGTCGCACACGGCTGGCAGAAGTTCAACACCAACGGCCTGGACGCGACCGCCGCGATGTTCGACAAGATGGGCGTCCCGGCGCCGACGCTGTCCGCGTACTACGCGACCGGGATCGAGCTGTTGGGCGGCATCGCGCTGATCGTCGGGGTGCTGACGCCGGTGGTCGGCGTCCTGCTGGCGCTGGACATGGTCGGCGCGCTCGCGTTCGTGCACCTGTCGAACGGTGTCTTCGTCGCGAACGGCGGCTGGGAGCTGGTCGCCGTACTCGGGCTGCTGTCGCTGACCCTCGCCGTCGTGGGCGCCGGCCGGGTCAGCCTGGACAGCATCTTCAACCGCTCCTCCGGCCGGGCGAGAGTCGCCGCCTGAGTTGACAGACGGAACGGCCGGGGCGGATGCCCCGGCCGTGCGTCGTTGTGGCTACTTGTCGTCCTCGCGGTTGAGCTCGGCCAGGAACTGCTCGACCTCTGCGCCGAGCTCGTCGGCCGACGGAGTGGAGCCGGCCAGGAGGCTGCCGCGGCTGACCGAGCCGGCGGCTGCGTCGTACTGCGTCTCCAGCGCCTTGACCACCGCGCTCGCGTCCTCCGAAGCGTCGACCTGCTCGTCGACCAGCCGGCCGGTCACGGCAGCCTCGTCGAGCAGGGCCTTGCTAGGGAGGAGCAGGCCGGTCGCCGCCGAGATCGCGTGCACCAGCGCCAGCGCGGCACCCGGGAAGCGGTTCTCGGCCAGGTAGTGCGGGACGTGGACCGCGAAGCCCATCGCGTCCTTGCCGGCCTCGCCGAGCCGGACCTGCAGCATCGTGCCGGCGCTCGCGGGCAGCCGCATCTCGCCGTCCCAGATGTTCGACCGGGTGACCAGCTCGGGCCGGGTCGCGTGCGCTGTGAGGCCGAGCGGACGGGTGTGCGGGACGCCCATCGGGATGCCGTGCACGCCGATCGTGAGCGTCACGTTGTACCGCTCGATCAGCTGCCGGACCGCGCCGGCGAACCGGTTCCAGTGGTTGTCCGGCTCGACGCCTTCGAGCAGCAGGAACTCGACGCCCGCGTCGTCCTTCAGCAGGTGCAGGTTCAGGTGCGGCGGGGTGTAGTCGATGAACTTGTCCTCGGCGAATGTCACCTCGGGCCGCCGGGCCCGGTAGTCGTGCAGGAGGTCGACGTCGAACCGCGCGAGCAGCCGGCTGTCCAGCACCTCGAGCAGGTGGTCGGCCGTCACCCGGCCCGCCTGACCCGCGTCCATGAATCCGTCCAGCGAATGCACCAGCACCTTCGGCGTCGCCGCCGGGCCGGTCGCCACCGACTCGTCGACGATCTCGTAGAGGTCGTCCGGTCGCAGCATCGTCGTTCTCCTTCACAGTGGCCGACAGGGCGGGTAGGCCCCTCTATCCTGCCCTCACCGGTGTCAACGCCGGGCGTCCGGGGCTTAATTCCGCGGCCGGAATCTTTAAGGTTCTTTTCACTATCCGGCACGGGGGCAGACAGTATTGGAAAGCGCTTGCTAGGTTGGTCGGCGTGAGCAGCGAACCAGACTCCGCCCTGACCGTCATGCTGGCGATGAACGACGCCAGCCGGGCCCGCGTCCTCGTCCCGCGCGTACGCGAGCGGCTGGACGCGATCGCCACCGTGCTACCGGTCGGCCCGGGTCGGACGTTCCTCGACGACCTGGAGATCCTGGCCGCGCTGCCGGACGTCGACGTGCTGCTCACCGGCTGGGGCTGCCCGCGGATCAGTCCGGAGGTTCTGGAGGCGGCGCCCAAGCTGCAGGCGATCCTGCATGCAGCGGGCTCGGTGAAGGCAATCGTCGCGCCGGAGGCGTTCGACCGCGGCATCCAGGTGTCGTCGGCGGCGCACGCCAACGCGCTGCCGGTGGCCGAGTTCACGGTCGCCGCGGTCGTGCTCGCCGGCAAGCGGGCGTTCCGGCTCGCGGCGCAGTACCGGACCGAGCGGAAGAAGGCGGACCCGCACGGGATGCCGGGCAGCTACGGTACGACGGTCGGCCTGCTCGGCGCGTCACGGATCGGGCGGATGGTCGCCGAGCGGCTGCAGGCCTTCGATCTGCACGTGCTGATCAGCGACCCGTACCTCACCGACGCCGACGCGGCAGCGCTCGGCGCCGAACTGGTGAGCAACGACGAGCTGTTCAGCCGCAGCGACATCCTCAGCGTGCACGCGCCGCTGCTTCCGGAGACCGTCGGTCTCGTGGACGCGCGCCTGCTGGGGCTGTTGCGGGACGGCTCGGTGCTGATCAACACCGCCCGCGGCAAGATCATCGACGCCGCCGCGCTCGAGCGTGAGTGCGTGGCCGGGCGGATCGACGCCGTACTGGATGTCACCGACCCGGAGCCGCTGCCGCCGGACTCGCCGCTGCTCGACCTGCCGAACGTCTTCGTCACCCCGCACGTGGCCGGCGCCGTCGGCAACGAGATCGCCCGCCTCGGCGAGCTCGCCGTCAGCGAGCTCGAACGCCTCACCGCCGGCCAACCCCTCCAACACGCCATCACTCCCACCGAACTCGGGAGAATCGCTTGACGTCCTCCCCGACCTGACGGACGGGGATTCCAACTACTACGCGGAGGTAGCGTGTTGAGGTTCACGCTTCGGCGAGACCCGTACGGGCGTCTCTCGGCGTGCGCTGACGGCCCGTCCGGCCGCGATGTTGACTGCCGCGTTCACGTCCGCGTGCGCCCGATACCTGCAGGCGACGCACCGGAACACCGCTTGGCTCTCGCGGTTCTCCGGTGCGCGATGCCCGCAGACGCTGCAGGTTTGCGACGTGTACGCAGGATTGATCTTCTCGACCCGTCCCGGCGCTTTCTGCTCCAGACGCTGCACGAGCAGTCCCCAGCCGTTGGCCAGGATGCCCCGGTTCAGGCCGGCCTTGGCCCGGCGACGGTTCGGCACGTATGCGCCTGGTCGTTCGGGGTCGGGCTTCGGCTTGGGGCGGCGGCTCATCTGGGCGATGCGCAGATCTTCCACACGGATCAGGTCGAAGCGGCGGGCGAGCTCGGTGCTGGTCTTCTCGACCCAGTCCTTGCGTCGGTCGCGAGCACGGGAGTAGAGCTTCGAGATCGCAGCCTTCAGTCGCCGGCTCCGGCCGGAGCCGCGCCGGCACCGCGACAGGCGGCGCTGCAGGTCCTTCAAGCGGGTGTATTCGGTGCCGGACAGACCGGGACAGGTCAGGAGTTCGCCGGTGGACAGGGCAGCAGACACGATGACGCCGCGGTCCACGCCGACAATCGCACCCATCCCCGGTGCGGGGATCGGTTCCGGGACGACGGCGAACGCGAGGTGCCAGCGACCTGCTTGGTCGCGGGTGATGCGGTACGACTTCGCATCTGGCACGGGGCGGGACAGCCGAAACCGCACCCAGCCGATCTTGGGCACGAGCACTCGCGCCCACGTGCGGTTCAGTCGCTCGACCCGACCCGCCTGCTGACCAACAATTCGGAAGCCGTCGCGCACTCCGGCCTTGCGCCAGGTGGGGCGCCGGTGGCTGCCGACGAAGAAGCTCTTGACCGCCTGATCGAAGTCCCGAAGCGCCTGCTGCTGGACGGTCTGCGATCCGGCGCGCAACCACTCACATGCGGCGTGCTGCGCGGGAGTTGGATACAGCCGGAACCTCGACATGCCACATACCAAACCATTTGGGACCGACAGTCCCCTACATCTGAGAGGAGGCAGTCGCGGTGCGCCTCCACTCCAAAGGACGAGGTGTCGCCGCGACCTAGCCCATGACGCGCCTTGTTCTGCCCGACACCGATCGTGTGTTGTCTCGTCAGACTGGGTGGAGTCGGGCACACTGGGAGGCGCTGGCTGATCACCTGCTCGAGTCGTTGGTGCCCTACTTCTCGCCTGGGGCGTCGCTGATCGCGCTGCCTGGGCGACCGAGTCGGTCCGGTACGGCGTCGGACGCGTTGGAAGGCTTCGCGCGGTCGTTCATGCTGGCCGCGTTCCGGATCGCCGGCGTGCAGGGCAAGGGCTGCGAGCAGCTCATCGAGCGGTACGCGCGGGGCGTGGCCAACGGAGCGAATCCGGACCACCCCGAGGCGTGGCTGCGCCTGACTCCGCGCTCGCAGCAGATGGTCGAGGCCGCCGCGATCGCGGTCGCGCTGCACGAGACCCGCGAGTGGATCTGGGACCGGCTCGACACCCGGGCGCAGGAGCACGTGGCGGAGTGGCTCGGCGGGTTCAACGGGTCCACGACGCACGACAACAACTGGCGGCTGTTCCAGGTCGTGAGCGAGCAGTTCCTGGCGTCGGTCGGAGCGCCGTACCGGCAGGAGGACATCGACGGCGGGCTGGACCGGATCGAGGACTGGTACGTCGGCGACGGCTGGTACTCGGACGGCGACGGGCAGAACTTCGACAACTACATCGGCTGGGCCATGCACCTCTACCCGGGGCTGTGGACGCGGATGGCGGCGGCCACGCCCGGAGCGGAGTACGAGGACCGGCTGAAGCTCTACCGCGACCGGCTGCGGCTGTTCCTCGAGGACGCGGTACATCTGGTCGGCAACGACGGCGCACCGGTGTACCAGGGGCGGTCGCTGACCTACCGGATGGCTGCGGCGACGCCGTACTGGATGGGCGCGTTGCTGGACGCCACTCCCCTGTCACCGGGGCAGACGCGGCGGCTGTGCTCTGGGATCGCGCGGCACTTCGTGCAGCACGACGTACCGGATGAGCGTGGGCTGCTGACGCTCGGGTGGTACGACACGTTCCTGCCGACGACACAGCAGTACTCCGGGCCTGGCTCGCCGTACTGGGCTTCGAAGGGGTTCATCGGGCTGGTGCTGCCGCCGGAACACCCGGTGTGGACCGATCCGGAGGGCTCGGTGCCGCTGGACGACGCGGACCAGGTGCGGGCCATGCCCGCGCCGGGGTGGATCGTGCACGCGAGCCGCCACGACCAGGTGGTGCAGTTGGTGAACCACGGGGCCGACCATGCGCCGGTTGCTGAGCCTGAAGGTGTGGAGCCGGAGGGCGATGCGCACTACAACCGGCTGGCGTACGCGAACCACGCAGGTCCGGAGCTGTCCGACCACGCGCCGCGGATCGACAACCTGATCTCACTGGTCGACGCCGACGGGCAGTCGAGCTCGCGCGGGCGGATCCGGCGGATCTCGGTCAGCGGGCGTACGGCGTCGTCCTGGCACAAGGCCTGGTTGGGGTCGAGCGGGCCGTGGCGGATCGAGACGGCGTCGGTCGTGCACGGCGGCTGGGAGATCCGGTGTGCGTTGGTCGAGGGACCGGCCGGCGCGATGGTTCGCAGCGGCGGGTTCGCGGTCGCCGGGGAGTCCTTGCCTGAGGCAACCGGCGGCTACCGGGCCGCCTCCGCGCGGAACGACGACGGGCTGCTGTCGGCGGTGGTCGGACTGCATGGGTACGACGAGGCCGGGGTGCATCGTGGACTGGGGGCGAACGCGTTCGGTGTGCACTCGGCGACGCCGTACCTGACGGCTCCGCACGACGGCGATCCGCTCGTGCTGGTGAGCGCCGTACTGGTCACGCGGGACGCGTTGCGGCCGGAAGCGCTTGCCGAAGGCATCAATGTCTCGGTGGCCGGGACGACGGTCCGGATCACCCTGCCCGGCGGTGCCGAAGAGGTGGTCGAACTGGGATCGAATCGAGTCGGTTAGGGCAGGCTCTCCAACGGTGAGAAATCCGGTCGAGGCCATTACATTGGCCGAATGAGCACGTACGAGAAACTTCTGCAAGAACAGATCCGCAACGAGTTCACGGCGTCCCAGCAGTACTTGGCATTGGCTGTCTGGTACGACGCCCAGGATCTCCCGCGGCTGGCCGCGCACTTCTACAAGCAGTCCCTGGAAGAGCGCAACCACGCGATGATGATGGTGCAGTACATGCTCGACAAGGATGTCCAGCCGCACATCCCGAGCGTCGGCGAGGTCGAGTCCGACTTCAAGTCCGCGCTGGAGCCGCTGGAGCTCGCGTTGCAGCAGGAGATCACCGTCACCAAGCAGATCGAGACGCTCGCCCGGACGGCGCGGGACGAGAGCGACTACATCGGCGAGCAGTTCATGCAGTGGTTCCTCAAGGAGCAGGTCGAGGAGGTCGCGGCGATGAACACTCTCGTCAACGTGGCGAAGCGGGCCGGTGACAACCTGTTCCACCTCGAAGACTTCCTGGCCCGCGAAGGCGCCGGCGACGGCGGAGCCGCCGACCCCACCGCCCCCGCCATCGCCGGCGGCAAGGTCTGAGGTTCCTACCAGGAGCCGCCGCCTCCGCCTCCTCCGCCGCCGCCGGAGGAGCCGCCGCTGAAGCCGGAGCTGCTGCCGCCGCCGGAGGAGCTGGAGGGGGTGGGCGGCGGGTCGAACGTGCTGGCGACGGTGCTGCTGAGGGCGCCGGCGGTCCAGCCTGAGCTGTGGTACGACGGGCCGACGTACCAGTACGGGTCCGGGGTGATCCGCCCAGCTGCCACCAGCTGGGCGCAGACCTGCTGCCACCGATCGGCCAGGCCGAACGCGATCGCCCAGGGCAGGTACTTGCTGAAGATGTCCTCGCCCTCCTCGAACCGCAGCTGCTGCGCCTCTGCCGTGGCCAGGTACTTCCGGAACCCGATCAACTGGTCCGCGACCGCCCGCCCGGCCGGGTTCCGCTGCCCACGCGCCCGCTTGCCGATCCAGATGCCAATGGCAACGATCACCGCGACCACCGGCAGCCCGATCACCACCGCCCGGCCCAGTCCCCCGGTCGCCGCCCCGACGATGGTCCCCATCAGCCCGGCGCCGAACACCCAGATCCCGATCATCGCCATACACGCACAGCCGAAGCCGCTCCTGAAGACCGAGCCACCGCCCTGGCGCGGCATCCGCAGGTACCACCCGCGCTGCTTCACCTGCTCCCGCAGCGCCCTGATCATGCCGTCGTGCGCTCGCCGCATGGTGTGGTCACCGACCGCGCCACGCCGCAGCACCACCGACTCCCCGGGCTGCAGCGACGGGAACAGCCCCGACAGCAACATCTGCTCGTGCGGCGCGGTCGCAGCCGCCGGATTCACCAGTACGGCGCTCTGCGAGTTGCCAGTGTTCTCGATCCGTACGCCGCCCCGCACCGCCAACTCGATCAGCGTCGCCGCGGTCTCCGTCGTGTTCGCCTTCGCGTCGATCAGCAGACCACCTTCCGCGACCGGAATCCGCGGCGGTGCGAACGCAACCGGGATCTGGTCCTCGGACAGCTCGTCCTTCACGGGCTGCGCAGCCATCCCGTCCGGCGGGAACGTCCCGGGCGGCAGACCGGCGAACCGCTGGTCCGGGCTGCCTTTCTTCGCATAGAGGACCGCGCCCGCGATCGCGACCACCGTCGCAGCGAGGGAGGTGATCAGCGCGGGCATGGTGATGCCCTCGCGCTCCATCCAGCTCGGCGGTTCGACCAGGATCGGAGTGTCGTTGCTGACGACGCCGGGCTTGATCCCGGCGACGATGGTCAACTGCTCGCCCCGCGGCAGGTCGCTCGCGCCGAAGACGCCCTTCCCGCCGCTGACCGTCTTCTGCGGGCAGTCCTGCGTCGATCCCGCCGTACCGGTGAAGCACTCGACCTGGGTGACGCCCTCGGGCACGGTGACGTTGACCGTGACCTCATTGAGAACGGCCTCCCAGCTGGAGCCGGTCGCGTCCCAGTACAGCTCGCTGTGGTCGTCGAAGTGCCGGAGCGCGCCGCGGACGTCGTACGTGATCACGTAGGTCGCGTCGTACCCGGAGATGGTCTCGTCCTCGGAGCCGATCTTGATCCGCAGCGTCTGGAAGCGGTCGTGGTTCGACTTGGTCGTCTCGGTGGTGAAGTCGGCCCGCGCGTCCGGGCTCTGCACCGCGATGTTCGAGACCTGGTACTCCTGGTCCTTGGAGTCGTCGTCCCGGTACGGCTCACGGATCACCAGATCACGGTAGATGCCGTGCCGGCCGGTGCTGCCGAAGTTGTAGGCGATCGTCTCCTGCACCTGGAGGACGCCGTCCGGGGTGACGGTGTAGTCGATCCGGAAGCTCTTCACCTCGTCACCGGGGGCCGCGGACGCGGGGGTCGCGAAACCGGCCAGCGCCAGTGCGGTGAGGAGCAGCGTGATCGCGGTGAAGAGGGCCCTTCGCATGGCGCGACAGTACCGAGCGTGAGGGTCCGCCGGGGGAACGCCGCTGACGTGTCAGCGGAAAACGCAAGCTGAAGACTCTTGTGCTGAGTGGCCGTTGGGGGAATCGTGGGTGGACCAGGAGGAACGTCATGGCAGACAAGACGAACACTTCCCAGGGCACCGGAGCCGCCCCCGCTGTGGACAGCCCGGCCGCCATCCGCAACGTGGTACTCGTCGGCCCGTCCGGGGCCGGCAAGACCACCCTCGTCGAGGCCCTGCTGGTGGCCTCCGGCGTCCTGTCCAGACCCGGCACCGTCCTCGACGGCACCACGGTCTGCGACTTCGACGACGCCGAGATCCGCCAGCAGCGGTCGGTCGGGCTCGCACTGGCCTCATTGCCGCACGACGGAGTCAAGGTCAACCTCATCGACACCCCCGGGTACGCCGATTTCGTCGGCGAACTGCGGGCCGGACTCCGGGCCGCCGACTGCGCCCTGTTCGTCATCTCGGCGAGCGAAGGCGTCGACGAGCCGACCAAGACGCTGTGGCACGAGTGCGACCAGGTCGGCATGCCGCGGGCCGTCGTGATCACCAAACTCGACCACGCCCGGGCGAACTATCAGAACGCGCTGACCGCGGCGCAGGCCGCGTTCGGCGACAAGGTGCTTCCGCTCTACCTGCCCGCTGGTGACGGGCTGATCGGGCTGCTGTCCCAGAAGTACTACGAGTACGCCGACGGCAAGCGCTCGACCGCGGAGCCGGACGGCTCGTACGAGGATCAGATCGAGGAGCTCCGCGGCACCCTGATCGAGGGCATCATCGAGGAGTCCGAGGACGAGTCGCTGATGGACCGCTACCTCGGCGGCGAGGAGATCGACCAGAAGGTGCTGATCGAGGACCTCGAGCGCGCGGTCGCCCGCGGTTCGTTCTTCCCGGTCGTCCCGGTCTGCAGCGGCACCGGCGTCGGCACCCAGGAGCTGCTCGAGGTGATGACGAGCGGGTTCCCGTCACCGCCCGAGCACACGCTGCCGGAGGTGTTCACGTCGCACGGTGTGCCGCGCAAGGGCCTGAGCTGCGACCCGAGCGGAGCGCTGCTCGCCGAGGTGGTGAAAACGACGTCGGACCCGTACGTCGGGAGGGTCAGCCTGGTGCGGGTGTTCTCCGGCACCATCAGGCCCGACACGACGGTTCACGTGTCGGGCCATTTCACGTCGTTCTTCGGTGAGAGCTCGCACGCCGACCACGACGAGGACGAGAAGATCGGCACCTTGTCATTCCCCATCGGCAAGGTCCAGCGGCCGGCAACCACGGTGGTCGCCGGGGATCTGTGCGCGATCGGCCGGCTGACCCGGGCAGAGACCGGGGACACGCTGTCGGACAAGGCGGACCCGCTGCTGCTGAAGCCGTGGGAGATGCCCGAGCCGCTGCTGCCGATCGCCGTCCAGGCGCATGCCAAGACCGACGAGGACAAGCTCGGGATCGGGTTGCAGCGGCTGGCCGCCGAGGACCCGACGCTGCGGATCGAGCAGAACCCGGAGACCCACCAGATCGTGCTCTGGTGCATGGGCGAGGCGCACTCGGACGTCGTACTGGACGCCTTGTCGAGCCGGTACGGCGTGACCGTCGACACCGTGGAGTTGCGGGTGCCGCTACGGGAGACGTTCGGCGGCAAGGCGAAGGGGCACGGCCGGCACGTGAAGCAGTCCGGCGGCCACGGCCAGTACGCCGTCTGCGACATCGAGGTGGAGCCGCTGCCGGAGGGGTCCGACTTCGAATTCGTCGACAAGGTGGTCGGCGGGGCGGTGCCGCGGCAGTTCATCCCGAGTGTGGAGAAGGGCGTCCGGGCGCAGATGGAGAAGGGCGTCTCGGCCGGCTATCCGATGGTCAACATCCGGGTCACGCTGCTGGACGGGAAGGCGCACAGCGTCGACTCGTCGGACATGGCGTTCCAGATGGCCGGCGGTCTCGCCCTGCGCGAGGCGGCGGCCGCGACGAAGGTGAACCTGCTGGAGCCGGTGGACCTGGTCTCGGTGATGGTGCCGGACGAGCTGGTCGGCGCGGTGATGAGCGACCTGTCCGGACGACGCGGGCGACTGCTCGGGACGGACAAGGTCGGCGACGACCGCACGCTGGTGAAGGCCGAGGTGCCGCAGGTGGAGATCACCCGGTACGCCATCGACCTGCGGTCCCTGTCCCACGGCGCCGCGTCGTTCACGCGGTCGTTCGCGCGCTACGACCCGATGCCGGAGTCGGCGGCGTCCAAGGTGAAGTCTCGTTAGGCGTTAGCTGAGGCGGCGGCGAACGTCGCGGGTACGCAGGTACGCCGCGACGTCGTCGTACCGCTCGCTCTGGTTGGCGAACTCGATGTACGAGCGGACCCGGTGCAGCCAGTCGAGCGTCGAGGGCTTGACCGTGGGCAGCGCCTCGGTCAGGTGACGCATGGCCAGCGGCGGCTCGCCACCGCTGCTGAGCGCCTCGTCGATCACCCGGTCGACACCGCGCTCGATCAGCGCGCGCAGGTCCGCGCCGCTGAACATCGGCGTCTGCCCGGCGAGCGCCTTCAGGTCGAGCCCGTCGGCCGGGACATCCTTCACCAGCACATTCAGGATGTCGACCCGTGCGGGCTCGTCCGGTGGTGGCACGAAGACCACCCGGTCGAACCGGCCCGGTCGCAGCATCGCCTCGTCGACGTCCCACGGCGCGTTCGTGGCCGCGAGCACGAGCAGGCCGTCGTTCTCGGAGCCGATCGCGTCGAGTTCCTGCAGCAGTACGTCGACCAGCCGCCGGGCCTCGGATCCGCCGTGCTTGTGCCGCGCGAACGCCAGCGCATCGAGCTCGTCCAGGAACACCACGCACGGCGCGTTCGCCCGGGCGCGCTCGAAGGCGGCGTGCAGGTTGCGCTCGGAGACCCCCAGGTACGGGTCCATCACGTCCTCGATCCGGACGTTCACGAACGGCAGGCCGCATTCCCCCGCGGTCGCCCGCGCCAGCAGCGTCTTCCCGCAGCCCGGCGGCCCGTAGAGCATCACGCCGCCGCCGGACTTCCGGCCGTACTTCTCGTACAACTCCGGGCGGCTCAGTGGCAGGATCACCATCCGGTGGATGACCCGCTTGATGTCGTCCATCCCGCCGACCTGGTCGAAGGTCGTCGTCTCCTTCGGCGTGTCCACCTCGTACGGCGTCTCGGCCTCGGGACCGACCTTGATCTTGACCCCGCTGCGCTCCGAGATCATCTCGTCGACCAGCTGCTGCAGCCGCCCCGTCCCCTCGACGACACCCCGCTGGCGGGCCGCCTCGAGCAGGCTCCGCAGCAGTGCCAGCCGTCCGTTCGCCGCGGCAAGCTCACCGACCGCCACGAGCTGGTCGTCGGGCAACCCTTGCTGATCGACCAGTACGACGTACTGATCGAGAGCGGACTCGCTGTCGCCGGCCGTCACCAGCGACTCAGCCAGCACCAGCCGAAGCAGCACGTCATCCGGATTGGCCTCAACCGCTTTGCGCAATGCAGCGATGCGGTCGGTCATGGGGCCTCCCGGCCTGGACTGAGGAGCGCCGAGTTCAACCAGCGACGGGCACGAGCGTGACGACCACGTCTGTC
>NZ_JBFAHB010000095.1:0-31040 GCF_040653975.1 Kribbella sp. NPDC050820 | reverse complement strand
CCGCCCTGGCGATGTTCGCCACCGTGGCCGTGGTCGGCTTCCAGACCCTGGCGAAGGTCGCACACCGGCCGACGGTTCGCCCCGGCAGCGCCGACCGCATCCGCACCGGGAAGCAATCCGATGGCTGCCCTCGGGCCGACACCACGAACTCCCGGAGACCCAAGCAAAGACAGCAGGTACGAACCCTGGATCGCCGCTGTGGTGCTGCCAAGACCGGTCGCGAGGCCTATTGGGCCGACAGTGCGCTGCGGTAGCGGCCGGCTGTCTCTTCCTGGGCGTGGTCGGCGTCGGGCTGCTGGGGCAGGTCGATCTCGATTCGATCGATGGTGCCGGTGAAGGGGAAGTGCTCCGGGTACGGGCCCACGGGGGCGCAGGTGTCGATGCCGACGTCGAGTGTCTCTCCACTCATCGAGAAGATGAAGGGCACGGTGTGCTGGATCTGCCCGCGGGCGACCTCGCTTCCGGCGACGGTCAGGACGACATTGCCGCCGCGTCCGAGTCCGCCCCCGTCGTAGGCGAACTGCACCCCGATCTCGACGGGCCCGGCCGGGAGTTTGTCCGCTGCGCGGATGGTGACGAGGTCACGCCCGAAGTAGTTGTAGAGGTAGGTGGGAGCGCCGTCGTCGAGGTAGAGCGACCATCCCGCCATCGACCCTCCCTGGCAGATGATGACCCCTTCGGCTCCTCCGGGCGGGATCCGGACGTGCGCGCGGAGGTCGAACGATGTGTTCTTCAGGTTGACCGTCGCCAGTTCCGGCATCCGCACATTGTCGGGGTAGAGAGTGAAGTGTGAGATGCCGTCGAGATGGCTGGGCCGGTTGCCAGGCAGTGCCCGGACGACCGTTTCGTCGCTCAGCGGGTACACGTCGTACTTGTGGGCCTCTTCGTCGAACAGCGCTTGCAGCGTGGCCAGCCTGTCCGGGTGCTCGCTCGCCACGTCGACTGCCTGGCTGAAGTCGTCACGAACGTCGTACAGCTCCCAGCTCTCTCCCTCGCCGAACGGGTGTGCGGCGCTGCGTATCCACGGCACGCGACCGTGGAAGCAGGCCGCGATCCAGCCGCCGTGGTAGATCGCTCGGTTGCCGAGGATCTCGAAGTACTGCGTCCGCCGCGTCGACGGCGCACCGGCGTGGTCGAAGCTGTAGCGCATGCTGACGCCTTCGATCGGCCGCTGCTCGACGCCGTTCACGTGCGTGGGCGCGCCGACGCCGGCAGCCTCCAGGATCGTCGGAACGACGTCGATCACATGGTGGAACTGGGACCGGAGCTCTCCCCTGCTCGCGAATCCGTTGGGCCATGACACGGCCAGTCCGTTGCGGGTGCCGCCGAAATGGGACGCGATCTGCTTCATCCACTGGAACGGGGCATCGAGAGCCCAGGCCCAACCCGCGTTGTAGTGGTTCTCGCAGCGGGCCGACCCGAAGTCGTCGAGGTGCGCGAGCAGCCAGTCGGGATCTTCCGGGACGCCGTTCTGGAACGATGGCGCGCTCCAGACTCCGTGCAGGGTGCCCTCGGCGGATGCTCCGTTGTCACCGGACAGGTAGAAGAAGATCGTGTTCTCCCACTCCCCCAGGTCCTCGAGCGCCTCGATGAGGCGGGCGATCTGCGCGTCGGTATGCGCGAGGAAGCCCGCGTAGACCTCCATCAGCCGGCACGCGACGGGCTTGTACCGGTCGTCGTAGTCGTCCCACGCCGGAAGCTCGGCGGGGCGGGGCGTGAGGACCGTGCCGGGCGGTACGACGCCGAGCGCGAGCTGGCGGGCGTGGATCTCCTCGCGCAGGGCGTCCCAGCCGTGATCGAACCTACCGCGGAACCTCTCGATCCACTCTGGCCACACGTGGTGCGGGGCGTGGGTGGCTCCAGGTGAGAAGTACAGGAAGACTGGCTTGGCCGGGGCAGAGGTCTTCTGCAGCCGGAGCCACTCGACCGCCCTCGCCGCAAGATCCTCGGTGAGGTGGTAGTCCGGCCGGCCGACGTGAGGCTCCACCGGGGTCGTCTGGTCGTACAGCGCCGGCTCCCATTGCGACACCTCGCCGCCGAGGAACCCGTAGAACCGCTCGAAGCCGAGTCCGGTCGGCCAGCGGTCGAACGGGCCTGCCGGACTCGTCTCCCACATCGGCGTCACATGCGCTTTGCCGAACATCGCGGTTCCGTAGCCGTGCAGCCTGAGGGTCTCGGCAACCGTTGCCGTACTGCGCGGGATCACACCGTCGTAGCCGGGGTACCCATAAGCGATCTCGCAGATCGCCCCCATGTGCACACTGTGATGGTTGCGGCCAGTCAGCAAGGCCGCCCGCGTCGGCGAGCACAGAGCCGTCGTGTGGAACTGGTTGTAGCGCACCCCGTCCGCAGCGACACGATCCAGCGCGGGGGTGGGGATGACCCCGCCAAAGGTGGCCGGCGCACCGAAGCCGACGTCGTCAAGCAGCACAATCACGATGTTCGGAGCGCCGGCCGGTGGCCTCTGGATCATCGACCGGGCAGGAGTCGACTCGCCGGCCAGTCTCCGTACCACCCCGTCGAACGGCGGCTCGGCCCGCGGAATGACCGTCACCCGCGCCACCGCCTGACCGGCACCGGCTCGCCGACCCTGTTCATGGCCTCACCTCTACATCGACAGAACCCGGGCCTTCTCCGCGGCGAACTCGGCCTCGGTGAGGAGGCCCTGCGCCTTGAGCTCGCCGAGCTCCCTGATCTTCGCGATCCGGTCGTCCACCCCGCCGGCACCGGCAGGCGCAGCAGCCGGTTGCGCCTGCTGCTGAGCCGCGGCCTGGGCCACCGCTTGCTGCTGAGCCGCGGCCTGGTCCGCCGCCTGCTGCTGAGCGGCAGCCTTGTCGGCAGCCCGCCTCTGCACACCACCCGAAACCGCGGTGGCAGTACCAGCGATCACTGCCGTCCGGGCCATCGTCCCCATCAATCCGGGCCGTCCTCTGCGTCGACGCATCGCGCCTTCCCTCCGTCCGCTACCGATCGGCGTCGTCCAGGGCGGCAAGCGCCGCCACGACCGTCTCATGGGGAATCCGTTCCTCCGCGATGAGGCGCCCCTTGGATCCGCGCACAGCCGCCGCCAACTCCGCCGCCCAGGTGTTCTCCCACACGATCGCCAGCGCCGCCGAGCCCGGTTCGAGCCCGCTCGCCGCTTCGGTCAGGTCCTCGGCGCTCAGCAGGTCGAGCGGCTCGTCGTTGACCCGTTGGAACGCATCAGCCACCTCGGAGTCTTCGATCTCCACCACGGCGATCGACCCGTCGGCGTCACGCCGTACCAGCGCGAGGTCGATGACACGCACCGTCCCCGACTCGTGCAGCTTCACCAGGGCGGGAGCCACCTCGCCGTTGAACTCGCCGTCCTCGAACAAGATCACCGCGACGTCGACCGGACCGATCGAATCCGCCTCTAGCTTGGTCACCGAACAACCTCCGAGTCCGCGTAGGTCGACGTGCCGCGATCAGGCAACCGCCATCCGTGAGTCTCTGACGTCATCCTCGCGCGCACCTCACCCGACGTGGATGATCCGTCCGGATAAGAACTCTCAAAGCCTGAAGTAGGCTCCTCCGGGTCCAGCGGGTGAGTTCGAGGAGAGTGGAACGGTCGGTGGCGGGCTTGCCTGAGGTCGTTGCGGCGGTGGCGGCGTGTGTTGCGGCCGTGCTGTCGGGGGCCGCGTTGGTGGTCGGGGGCAAGCGGGACGAGCGGCGGTGGCGGCGGGAGGCGATGACCGACACCTTGGTCGCCTTCCTTGATGCCAGCTTCGCGGGAGCGGGTCAGCGGTCGTACGACGCCAGGCTGCGTGGCGACGACATGACGCCGTTCCGGGCGATCGCAGTCGAGTCGCACCGGCAGCGGATCGAGAGAGTTTGACCCGGCTCAGGTTGCTTGCGCCGGCGGCCGTCGTGACAGCTGCTGAGCGACTGCATGACGCGGACAACGCGGTGCACACGGCTGCGTTGAACGACGTCGCCGTACCCGAGCTGGATCATTGGGCTGAAGTACGTCGCGCCCAGCAGGAGGCACGTGAGCGGCTGTTGACTGCTGCTCGCAACTCGCTGGGGCTTGGTCCGGCGCAACGCATCGGAGGCACGGCGCGGATCACCACCGTCTCAGAGCCGTCGCAGCAGTAGACCGCCGTCACAGGGCGGGTTCATGGCTTGTCTTGGCTTCTAGGTACGTCGGGTGGCGTTGAGCTAGGAGGCCGGATGGGTGGTGGGCGTCGGTGCCGGGGTGGGGCGTTGGTTCTGGGGCGGCTTCTGCGGCTGTGGTTTGGGCGGAATGTGTTGCGGCGGCGGGGGGATCGGGTGAGCGGGCAGTGCTGGTCGGCTTGCTGGTGGCTGGCGTGTTGGCGGTGCCGACGGCGATGGGCAGGTGCGGCAGCCGAAGGAGGCGGCCGACAAGTGCTGCGCTCGGTGGGGCGGTCGCGATGACTTTGGTGATGGTGGTTTGGCCGTTGCTGTGGGCGCTGTTCCGGTTGGCGCGGTGGTCACTCGATCGGCGCCGGGCGCGGGAGTGGGCGCGTGGCTGGGAGCGGGTGGCGCCGCGCTGGATGCGGACCTACTAGCGGAACTTGTGGGTTCTGTCGCGCGCGAATCTTCGGGTCTAGCCTCGGGTGAGGGGTGGTGCCATGGCGATCGTTGGGCAGGTACCGGGGCTGCGGGGGCGGCGCGTCGAGTGTGAGCGGCTCGACCAACTCGTCGGCGCGGTGCGTTCCGGTGAGGGGCAGGTGCTGGTCGTCCGTGGTGAGGCGGGCATCGGCAAGTCGGCCCTGCTCGAGTACCTGGCCGAACGAGCCGAAGGCTGCCGCGTCGCACGAGGGGCCGGGGTCGAGTCG
Source organism: Kribbella sp. NPDC050820 (assembly GCF_040653975.1). Taxonomy (NCBI): domain Bacteria; kingdom Bacillati; phylum Actinomycetota; class Actinomycetes; order Propionibacteriales; family Kribbellaceae; genus Kribbella; species Kribbella sp. NPDC050820. The sequence goes on along the minus strand of NZ_JBFAHB010000095.1, from coordinate 26,220 downwards.
GAGATGGAGATCCCGTTTGCCGGTCTGCACCAGTTGTGCGCGCCGATGCTGGCCCGCCATGACGAGCTGCCGCGTCCACAGAGAGACGCGCTCGCGGTCGCGTTCGGGCTCGAGTTCGGTGGACCGCCGGACAGATTCCTGGTCAGCGCAGCCATCTTGAGCCTGCTGTCGGCCGTGTCCGACAGCAGTCCGCTGCTGTGTGTCATCGACGACGCGCAGTGGCTGGATCAGGCGTCGGTTCAGACACTGACGTTCGTCGGGCGGCGGCTGTTCGCGGACCGCATCGGCATGGTGTTCGCCGTACGCGAGCCGGTGACCGGGCCGGACTGGAGAGGGTTCCCGGAACTGGTGGTCGACGGCCTGGCCGACCACTATGCCGGGGCGCTGCTCGATGCCGTCTTCCCCGGCCGGCTGGACGAGCGTGTGCGGGACCGGATCGTGTCGGAGACCAGGGGCAATCCTCTGGCCCTGATGGAGCTGCCGCGCGGACTGACCGCAGGCGAACTGGCAGGCGGCTTCGAACGGCTGGACGCGCGGCCGCTGACGACGCAGATCGAGCACAACTTCGCCCGAAGACTGCAGGAACTTCCGCCAGACACGCAGCAGTTGCTGCTGACCGCGGCCGCCGACCCGGTAGGCGACGTACCGCTGCTGCTGCGCGCATTGAAGATCCAGAGCGTGCCGGTGACCGCGACCGCGCCTGCCGAAATGGCCGGCTTGATCGACATCGGAGCGCGCGTCCGGTTCCGCCACCCCTTGGTCCGATCGGCGGCAACCCGATCGGCGAAGCACGACGACCGTCGTCGAGCCCATCAAGCCCTCGCCGAGGCCACCGATCCGGACCGGGATCCCGACCGCCGGGCCTGGCACCGCGCGTACGGCGCAAGCGGTCCGGACGAGCAGGTCGCCGCCGAACTCGTCGGTTCGGCCGAGCGGGCGCAGGGGCGCGGCGGAAACGCGGCCACAGCAGCCTTCCTGCAGCGAGCGACAGAGCTCACGCCGGACCCTGACCAGCGCGCGAGCCGGGCCTTGGCTGCTGCTCAAGCCACACTGCGCGCGGGCGACTTCACCACTGTGTCGCAGCTGCTGGCCACGGCCACCGAGCGACCGGTGGACGCCGTCCATCAGGCACGGGTGAATCTCGTGCGGGCTCAGGTCGCGTTCTTCTCCGGGCACAGCGTGAACGCCCCGCCGCTGCTCGTCGAGGCCGCCCGCCGGCTCGAGGAGCTCGATGTCGACCTGGCCCGCGACACCTATCTCGACGCGATCGCGGCGTGTCAGTTCCTTGGCCGGATGGCCGGCGGGACCGGTCTCGCCGAGGTGTCCCAGGCGGCCCGGGCGCTCCCGAAGCCGGATCTCAGCCGCAAGCGTGACCTCGTGCTGGAAGGCGCCGCGGCCTTGTTCACGGACGGGTACCCGGCGGCGGTCGCGCCCGTACGGGAGGCTGTCGAGGCGTTCGCTCGTGCGCAAGGACCGCCGGACGCCGACGACATGCGGTGGCTCGGGCATGCGTCGCTGCTGGCCATCAACCTGTGGGACGACGAGTACTGGGACGTGGTGACGGCACGGAACGTCGGCATCGCCCGCGAGCGCGGGGAGCTGACCGAGCTCCCGTACGCGCTGCACCACAGAGTCATGCTCAACCTGTTCGCCGGAGAGATCTCCGCGGCGGCTGCGCTGGTAGCCGAGATCCAGACCATCAACGAGGCGACCGGGGCATCGCTGGTGCCGTATGGCGCTGTTGAGCTGACTGCCTGGCGTGGCGATCCGGACGCGGCGCTTGCGCTGATCCGGAGGAGCAGGGAAGAGGCAGTGACCCGCGGCGAAGGCCTCGGCGTGACCATCGCGCAGTTCGCGCAGTCGGTGCTCCTCAACGGGCTTTCGCAGTACCAGGAGTCGTTGCCGTCGGCCCTTGACGCGATCGCGTATCCGCTCGAGCTCAGCGTCGCGAGTTGGGCACTGCCCGAGCTGGTCGAGTCGGCGGTGCGGAGCGGACGGCCGGAGCTTGCGGCCGACGGGTTCGAGCGGCTGCGCGTGATGACGGAGGCGTGTGGGACGGACTGGGGGCTTGGGGTGCTCGCGCGGTCGGCGGCTCTGCTGACCAAGGATCAGTCGGCGGCTGAAGCGTCGTACCAGGAAGCCATCGAGCGACTTGGCCGGACGCGGATGCGGATGGATCTCGCCAGGGCTCATCTCCTGTACGGCGAATGGCTTCGGCGGGAGGGGCGACGCCAGGACGCGCGCCAGCAGTTGCGGACGGCACACAAGATGTTCAGCACGTCCGGCGCCGACGCCTTCTCCGACCGCGCAGGCCGCGAACTGGCCGCAACCGGTGAGCTGGTCGGCCGCCGCGCCGGCAACGCCCGCGACACTCTCACCGCCCAGGAAGCCCACATCGCCGAACTCGCCGGCGCCGGCCTCACGAACGCCGAGATCGGCGCCCAGATGGTCCTCAGCCAACACACCGTCGAATGGCACCTCCGCAAGGTCTTCACCAAGCTCGGCATCACTTCCCGCCGCCAGCTCCGCCCTTGATCCGCAGGGGAAACGCGCTCGGCTCCCACGCGGTCCTCGCTCAGCCACCTCCGGTGATCTGAGTAGTTCGGCGCATGCGTCGTACCTACAGCGACGACGACGATGTGACGCATGACGAAAACCATTCAGCCGTCTCAGACCGCGGCGTACTACGTGCAGGCTGTGCTGTCCTTCGCCATCTCCGTGATCGCCATGGTCGTCGCCCTCGCCTACCTGCCGGCGGCCGGCTGGGTGCGCGCCTTCCTCGCCCTGGGCCTCCTGTACGTCGTCACCTCGACGATCACCCTCTCGAAGGTCATCCGCGACCGCCAGGAACTCTCCGAAGTCACCAACCGCGTCGACCAGGCCCGCCTCGACAAACTCCTCACCGAACACGACCCCTTCAAGGTCGACCCCTGAAACCAGGCGCACGCCCTCGGATCAGAACGGCGGTTCGGAGGAGGGCGGTGAGGGGGCCGAGGGGGAGGGCGAAGCCTATCCAGAAGGCTAGTTCGATGGGGAGGAGTGCGAAGGCGAGAGGTGCGGCTCGGCGGGTCCAGAGGAGGTAGCCGAGTACCACCTCGGCGACGCAGACGGCCAAGAAGGCCGCGAGGAGCGGGACAGTGGTCTCGAGACCGACGGATTCGAAGGGACCGCCGCCGTACGTCGGGAAACCGAGGAACGTCCACACCGTGCCGAACTCAGCCAGGTGCCAGATCGCGTACGCGCATGGTAGGCCGAAGCCGAGGCCCGGGATCCAGGCGAGGACGGCGGCTGTTTTCCACACGGGCAGTGTCAGTAGCGGCGGCGGAGGAAGGCTATGGGGTCGAAGTGGTCGTTGTCGGTGAGGTTGACGAGTTCCCAGCCGAGGGTTTCGAGGAGCTCGACCGCGCTGAGGACGACGTCGAAGGCCTGGTTGCCGAGGTGGCCTTCGGCGGTCAGGGCGATGTAGCGGAACGGGTAGCCCTCGAGGCGGACCTGGCCGCTTAGGACGTAGTCCGCGCGGAACAGGCGCGGCGGGCGCGGTAGTTGCCCTGGTGGCTGGGTCATGGCAAGAGCCTAGAGGGCGCCGGAGATGGCTTTCTTGCGGAGGTCGGAGCGGTAGGCCTCGAGGGCTATCAGCTCGCCGAACATCCGGTTGTAGTCGTCGGCGCGGTCGATCGGGTTGGTGCGCTGGAGCTTGGACTTGAGGTCCTGGATCCGGCGGGCGCAGGTCAGCTCCTGCAAGCGGGCCAGCAGCGCCAGGGCGTAGGCCGCGTCGGGCTCGCGTCCGAGGCGCAACGGGTCCACGGCCAGTGCGCCGACCACGGCCGCGGCCGGATCGTTGCCTACGGCATCGCGTACGGCGACCACCCACGCCTCACCGGGAGGCGCAGCGGACGGGCCGCCCACCTTCGCCATCGCGGAGCGTACGGCGGCCAGCCACGGGTGGGTGAAGTCGTGGTCGTCGAGCTCGTCGAACGCCACGCCCAGCAAGGCCGGGTGCTGCATCGCGACCTTCAGCACGTCCCACTCGATCACGAACCGCTGGTCCCGGGGCGACGGCACATCCACGCGGACGGGCGGCACCGGAGCCTCACCACCGTGAGCCCGATCGCCTCCCGGAGACCGATCCGCGCCGACAGCAGGAGCCGGCCGGGACGCAGCGCGGTAGACCTCCGTGCGAACCTGGTCGACCTCCATCCCGAGGTGCCCGGCGAGCTCACGGGTGAAGGCGTCCACCTTCGACCGGTCCCGGATGCTGACCACCAGCCGCGCCGCGTCACGCAGCGCGTCGATCCGCGTGTCCGCACGGTCCAGGTCGTACTTCGACAGCACGTTCGAGAGCACGAACCGGTACAGCGGAACCCGCCGGCCGATCAGCTCACGGACCGCCGCGTCGCCCTTCTGCAGCCGCAGGTCGCACGGATCCAGCCCGTCCGGCTCCACCGCGACGTACGTCTGCGAGGCGAACGCCTGGTCCCCCGCGAACGCCTTCAACGCCGCCCGCTGCCCGGCCTCGTCACCGTCGAAGGTGAAGATCACCTCGCCGCGGAACTGGTCGTGGTCCAGCAGCAACTGCCGTAGCACCCGCGCGTGGTCGTCGCCGAACGACGTCCCGCAGGTCGCGACCGCGGTCTGGACGCCGGACAGGTGGCAGGCCATCACGTCGGTGTAGCCCTCGACGACGACGGCCTGGCGGCCCTTGGCGATCTCGCGGCGGGCGAGGTCGACGCCGTACAGGACCTTGGACTTCTTGTAGATCGGTGTCTCAGGCGTGTTCAGGTACTTCGCTTCGATCCGGTCGTCGTCGAACAGCCGCCGGGCGCCGAACCCGATCACCTCCGACGTGGCGTCCCGGATCGGCCACATCAGCCGGCCGCGGAACCGGTCGTACAGGCCGCGCTGGCCCTCCGCCGACAGCCCGGACGCGACCAGCTCCGCGTTCGTGAACCCGCGACCGCGCAGGTGGTTGGTCAGCGCCTCCCCGCCGCGCGGCGAGAACCCGACCCCGAAGTGCACCGCCGCGTCCTTGTCGAACCCGCGCTGGTCCAGGAACTGCCGCCCGAGCGTCGCGTCGGCGGCGCCGAACAGCTGCTCGACGTAGTACTCCGCGGCGACCTTGTGCGCCTCGACCAGCCGCGGCCGCTGGTTCCCCGGACCGCGCTGGATCGGCGCGCCGGACTCGTCGTACCGGAGCTGGATCCCGACCTTGGCGGCCAGCGTCTCGACGGCCTCGTGGAAGGTGATCTGGTCGATCTTCTGGATGAAGTCGATGACGTCGCCGCCCTCTTGGCAGCCGAAGCAGTAGAAGAATCCGCGCGACGGGGTGACGTTGAACGAGGGCGACTTCTCGTCGTGGAACGGGCACAACCCTTTCAGGTTCCCGCCGCCGGCGTTCTTCAAGGTCACGTAGGAGCCGACGATGTCGTCGATGCGGGCCCGCTCGCGCACCAGCGCGATGTCCTCGTCCTTGATCCTGCCTGCCACCCCGCGAGTCTACGATCATCGCCAAGGATTCGTCCCCGCGGGACGGCGAACCGCGGCCGGAAGGTCAGGTCAACGCCCCGTCGAGGAAGTGGGTGACCCGCCGCTCCCACTCGCCGGGATCGGTCCGGAGGCCGGCCGTGTGGCCTGCCTGCGGGACGACCCACAGCTCGACAGTGCCGGGCGAGCCCGACCGGATGTACCGGCCCGCGTGTTCCTCGTCCGGTTTCGCACCGCCTGCGATCAGCAGCACCCGGCGGGGAGCCGCCGCGAGGGCTGCGGCCCGCAGCCCGATCGGCGCTTGGGCCGGCGTCAGAAGCGCGGTGGCCTGGTAGGTCAGCCACTCGAGTCCTTCCTGCACAGTTCCCCGCCAGCCGTACTCGTCCGACATCCATGCACGGTCCGCCCTCGTCCGGTTGGTCGCACCCTCGGCGACCACCGCGCGAATCCGCGTGTCCGCGGCGGCCGCCCCGATCGCCTCCTCGCCTCCCATCGACAGACCGAGCACAGCGATCCGCGCGCCGTCGACGTCCGGCCGCGTCGCCAGGTAGGTCACAGCGGCGCCGACGTCGAGGTCGCCGTACCACCCGAAGTCCATCGCCCGGCCCGCGCTCCGGCCGTGTCCTCGCGCGTCGAAGAGCAGGACGCCGTACCCGTGCCGGGCCAGTACGACGGCATGGTCGAGCACATCCGACCGGGTCGATCCGGCACCGTGCAGCATCGCCACAGCCGCACGGTTCGCGGACGGGATGTACCACCCGGACAAGGTGACGCCGTCAGCGGTGCCGAACTCCACCTCGGTGAACGCGACGCCGCGGCTCCCCGGTGTCTCCGCGCCGACGGCGGTGTCCGGAACGTTCGTCACCGCGACCGCCTGGCCGAGCGCCGTCAAGCTGATCAGCAGCACCGACAACAGCACCGGTACGGCGAGGACCCGCCACCAGCCGGGGATCGCACGGACGAGGGCGATTCCACCTGCTCCGATCAGCACCAGTCCGGCGGTCAGACAGACCAACCCGGCCAAGGCGGTCGGGGCGACTCCCGTCTTGACCAAGTGCGGCAGGCCGAGGCCGACCCCGATCGCAGTCGCGACGCATCCGGCCAGGAAGGCGACCGCGGGAAGCATGATGCCTGGCTCGGTCCCGCCCACCGGCGCACGCGGGCGCTGCCGGCATACTGGTGGCTGAGATCGAATCGTGCTCATTGCGCTCCTCCACCTGCAACGCTAGGAACGCCCGAGCCCACCGATCAGGGCCGGAGGTCCTGGATTCGCAGGCCGTCGAGGCACCGGTTGTCATGGGCCTGTCCGGACTCGGGCAAGATGGGCGTGTGCCACGTACTCTTCGCCCTGGTCAACGGTCCGAGCTCTTTGTCGTCGATGTCGCGAGTGGTGAGCGGCGGTTGGTGTTCAGCTCGTCGACGGTCTTGTTCGAAGCACCCAACTGGACGCCGCGTGGTGACCTGATCGTCAACGGGAACGGGCGGCTGTTCCGGGTCGACGACGGGCTCGAGGAAATCGAGCTCGGCGGGGTGCCGCCGGTCAACAACGACCATGTGCTGAGCCCGGACGGTACGGCGATCTTCGTGTCGGCGGACGACGGACACCTGTACGCCGTACCGCTCGACGGCAGCGGCGGTCCGCGCAGGGTGAGCAACGATCGCGGGCCCGGGTTCCACCACTATCTGCACGGGGTCTCGCCGGACGGCCGGACGCTCGCGTACATCGGTCTGGAGCACGTGGACGGCCGCCGGATCACCAACGTGTGGACGATCCCGTCGGCCGGTGGCGCGGATGTGCAGGTGACGAACGACGAGCACGCCGACGACGGCTCGGAGTACAGCCCGGACGGGAAGTGGATCTACTTCAACTCCGAGCGAGCCGGGCATGCTCAGCTGTTCCGGATCTCGGTGAGCAGCGGCGAGGCCGAGCAGCTCACGTCCGACGAGCGGGTGAACTGGTTCCCACACCCGGCGCCGGACGGGTCGGCGATCGCCTACGTCAGCTTCCCGCCCGGCACCGAAGGGCATCCCGCGGACATCGACGACGTACGGCTGCGGTTGCTGACGCCGCAGGGCGAGATTCGTGAGATCGCGACGCTGTTCGGCGGCCAGGGCACGATGAACGTGCCGAGCTGGTCGCCGGACAGCGGCTCCTTTGCGTACGTGGCGTATCCGCTTTAGACCTCAGCCAGGTCGATCGAGGTGTCGGCCAGGCGTTCCGGGTCGAGTTGCTTGCCGGAGCGGATCAGGTCCTGGACGGCGTCGATCGCGCCCCAGGTGTTGACGTGCATGCCGGCCAGCAGGCGTCGGTCGTCGTCGAGCCAGAACGCGAGGTAGGCACCCGAGGCCGGGTCGCCGCGCAGCACCACCTGGTACGACGTCCCGCGCGGCACATCACCGGCGTACTCCATGCCCAGGTCGTACTGGTCGGTGAAGAAGAACGGGATCGCGTCGTGCGCGACGTCCTGGCCGAGGATCGCCTTCGCCGCGGACTTCCCGGTGTCCTTCGCGTTCTGCCAGTGCTCGACCCGGACCGGCCGGCCGAACAGCGGATGCTCCCACCGGACCACGTCGCCGGCCGCGTACACGTCCTCCGCCGAGGTGCGCAGGTCCGGCCCGGTGACGATGCCGGAGCCGTTGTCCGGGGTGGCGACCTCGATCCCGGCGTCCGCGGCCAGCTCGGTGTTCGGCTGGACGCCGACGCCGACGATCACCAGGTCCGCCGGGAGCACCTCACCGTCGGAGGTCCGGACCCCGGTCACCTTGTCGTCGCCCTCGAACGCCTCGACGCCAGTGCCGAACTTCAGGGTCACGCCGTGCTGCCGATGCAGGTCGGCGAACAGCTCGCCAACCTGCTCACCGAGTACGCCGGCCAGCGCGGTGGACTGGGGTTCGACCACGGTCACCTCGCAGCCGCGCTCCCGCGCAGCCGACGCGGCCTCGAGTCCGATCCAGCCCGCGCCGACCACGACGACTCGCGGCTTGGCGGCGTACGCGTCGGTCAGCGCCTGTGACTCCTCGGCCGTGCGCAGGTACCTCACTCCCGGCAGGTCGGCACCCGGTACGTCGAGCCGCCGGACCCGACTGCCGGTTGCGATCAGGAGCTTGCTGTAGGACAGCTGGGAGCCGTCGTCGAGCGTGACGGTGTGGGCCTTGGCGTCGATGCCCGTGACGGTGGTGCCGAGTCGCAGGTCGATGGTGTTGTCGTCGTACCACTGCTGGTCGTGCAGTTGGGCGACATCGGTCTGGTCCTTGCCGAGCAAGACGCCCTTGGACAACGGTGGTCGCTCGTACGGCAGCTTGGTCTCGCTGCCGATCAGGACGATGCCGCCGGTCCAGCCGTCGTTCCGGAGTTCCTCGGCTGCGGTCGCCCCCGCAAGACTCGCGCCGACGATGACAATCTGCTCTGCATCGGTCATACCCAGACTCTAGTGTCCCGGGCCTTGTGGCGCGCGCGACGCAGGGCTTACCTTTTCACAGGACATCATACGTCCTATGTCCTGCCAGGAGAGCCAATGCGCATGACCCTCCCCGGTCGCCTCGCAGCCACCGCCCTGCTCGCCGCCGGCTTACTGCTGGCAGCCCTCACCGGTCCACCGGTCGCCGCTGCCACACCAGACCCGGCCCCACTGCACGAAGACAGCGTGCTGTTCGAGCAGAAGACGAACGGGTACGCGTGTTTCCGCATTCCGGCGATCGTGCGGGCGGCCAACGGCACGGTGCTCGCGTTCGCCGAGGGCCGGGTCGCGGACTGCGGTGACGACGGCGACATCGACGTCGTACTGCGCAGATCGACCGACGGCGGCAAGACGTGGGGCCCGCTGCAGGTGGTCTCCGAGGGAAGCGGGAGCACTCAAGGCAACCCGGTGCCGATTGTCGACAATCGGACTGGCCGGATCGTCCTGGTGACGACCCACAACGGCGCGGCACCCTGTACGAACGGCTGCGACCGCGACCCGTACGTCCAGACCAGCGACGACTCCGGCACGACCTGGACCGCGCCGCGGGAGATGACCGAAGGCAAGCTGCCGAGCTGGAACTTCTGGTACGCGACCGGCCCGATGCACGGCATCCAAATCCAACATGGTCGACATGCGGGTCGTCTGATTGTCGGCGCCAGCTTCGAGTCGTACGACGGCGCCGGCGCGCACGTCTACGGCACGCACCTGCTCTACAGCGACGACTCCGGCCAGACCTGGCACATCGGCGCGACCACCTCCCGCGACGACGGCGCCGTGATCGCGCAGGAGGTCACAGTGGTCGAGCTGACCGACGGTCGGATCTACGCGCTGGCCCGTGAGCGCGGCACCGACCCGGGCAGCCGCGCGTACGCGGTCAGCAGCGACGGCGGCGCGACCTTCGACCGGCCGTTCCGGACCCTTCCCCGGCTGGTGATGCCCGATGTCCAGGGTTCGTTGCTGCGGTTCAGCGCCCGGAATGAAGGCGATCGGCGCAACCGGATCCTGTTCTCCGCGCCGGCGCATCCGTCCGCGCGTGAGGTGATGACAATCCGGTCGTCGTACGACGAAGCACGCACCTGGGACACCTGGCAGCAGGGCAAGGTCTTCTACTGGGGCCCGACGGCGTACTCCGACATGGTCCGGCTCGACGGTGACCAGGCCGCGCTGCTCTATGAGGCCGGCGTCGCGACGCCGTACGAGTCGATCCGGTACGCGCGGTTCAACGAGGCCTACCTGGCGACGCCGAACGGCACTCCGCCGGGCATCCCCGGTCCGCCCGCGCCGGGTCCGATGACACCTGACGTCGGGTCGGCGGAAAACCCGGCGTACGTGCGCGGCGGGGCGACGGTTGCCGAGGGCAAGTTCGGCACCGGGCTCGCGTTGGACGGGGTGGACGATCGCGTCGAGGTGCCGTTCGACCGGTCGATCGATCTTGGTGCGCAGGACTTCACGATGATGGCCTGGATCAAGTACGGCGCCACCGCCGGATCACACGCGATCCTGTGGGCCTTCCGCACCGGCTCGGGGACGACCCCGCAGGTCTGGTTGCGCGCCGAACCGGAGAGCAACCGGATCCGGGCGCTAATGGCGGTCGATCGCTTCAACATCACGGTGCAGTCGGCGTCGGCGTACAACGACAACCAGTGGCACCACGTCGTTCTCCAGCGCGCTTACGGCAAGCTCCGTCTGCTCGTCGACGGCGCCGAGGTCGGCTCAGCGACTGCCCCACCCGGATCGGTCACGGCCGGCCAGGAGTTCGGCGTTCAGGGCATTCATGTCGGCCAACGCGTCGACGGTGCCAACCGCTTCAACGGCACCGTCGACGAAGTCCGCGTCTACCGCCGCGCGCTCTCCCCCACCGAACTGACGCAGATCCGCCTCACCAACAAGCCGATCCGCACCCAGCTCGGCCTGGACCTGCCGTTCACCTCAGTCCGCTGACGGACCGACGAACTGAGCGTGCCAGGCCGCGGCTGACGGGTCGGTGAGGGATGCGACCTGGTCGACGACGACGCGCAGCCGGGCGTCGTCGTCGGCCGCCTCGGTGAAGTCGGCTTTGAACGCGGCGTCGAGGTGGGACGGCCCCGACTTCCACAACGCTTCGACCAACTCGGTGAGGAGCTCGCGCTGGGAGGCTCGGCGGGCTTGGCGTTCCGGGGAGTTGAGGACGTGGAACATGCCGACGCCCTTGAGCAGACCGATCTCGACGCGGGTGCCGTCGGGGACGACCAGGTCGGCCTCGTAGCGGATCAGCCGGGAGCGGCCGAAGACCGCGTGCGTCGCCTGCTCGGCCGCCGTGCAGAACCGGCCGATCAGCTGGCTGGTCAGGTCCTTCAACCCGCCGAGCGCTCGCCGGCTGTCGTCGAAGCCGGCACCCGGCCAGTACGGCAGGCTGGTCAGCCGCCGCCAGCCCTCGTCCAGCTCTGCATCGGTTGCCTCAGGCAAATACAACTGCCGGACGATCTCCCAGTACGGCGTCCGCTCGGCGTCCACCGCCGCCAGGTCGATGTGGTGGGCAACGATCCCGTCCTCGACGTCGTGCACCGAGTACGCGACGTCGTCGGCGAAGTCCATCACCTGCGCCTCCAGGCAACGCCGCTCACCGACCCCTTGACGCAACCAGGCGAAGACGGCCAGATCGTCGTCGTACACCCCGAACTTGCGCTCGCCCGGACGTCGCGCCCACGGGTACTTCGTCGAGGCGTCCAGCGTGGCCCGGCTCAGATTCAGGCCCACGCTGCGACCGTCCGCGTCGAACGTCTTCGACTCCAGCCGGGTGAGCAGGCGCAGTGTCTGCGCGTTGCCCTCGAACCCGCCGATCTCCGCGGCGACCGCGTCGAGCGCCCGCTCGCCGTTGTGCCCGAACGGCGGATGCCCGAGATCGTGCGACAGGCAGGCCGCGTCGACGATGTCCGGATCGCAGCCGAGCGTCGACGCCAACTCCCGGCCGATCTGCGCGACCTCAAGACTGTGGGTGAGCCGGTTCCGGACGAAGTCGTCGCTACCCGCCGTCACGACCTGCGTCTTGGCCGCCAGCCGACGCAGCGCGGCACTGTGCAGCACGCGCGCGCGATCGCGAGCGAAGGCCGTCCGCCCCGGCCGCTTGACCGGCTCCGGCACCCAGCGCTCTGCGTCGTGCTCGTCGTACCACTCATGCTGCTTCCTCATCACTGCAAACAGTAGCGGTGACCACGGACATTTTTCCTGGCCCACCCCACCGCCCCGGTCAGGCAGTTTCGTGAACACCACAAAAGGAAACCCGGAACAGGACAAGGGTCAGGTCGAGACCGGCATACCCGCTCCGACGTCCCGATCATGACCGAAAGAGAGGAACCAGTCATGAAGGACGCGACGACCACGAACCTGCCTCCCATCGTCGACCGGGAGGCTTTCGAAGCCGAGATCGAGGAACTCCGGGTCCGCGAGAAGGCGCACACCCACGAAGGTGATGCGATCGCCGCGGCCCGCCGCCGGCTGCCGATGGTCGAAGTGGACGCGAGCACCCAGCTGATCGGCCCGAACGGACCGCTGACCCTGCTCGACGCGTTCGAAGGCCGCAAGCAGCTCCTCGCCTACTACTTCATGTGGCACCCAGGCCACCCCGCGGCCGAGCAGTGCCAGGGCTGCACCTGGTGCAACACCCACGTCGCGGAACTGTCCTACCTGCACTCCCGCGACATCACGTACGCCGTCTTCGCCCAGGGCCCGTACGACGAGGGCCGCCGCTACCACGACTTCATGGGCTGGACGATGCCGTGGTACTCCGCCGCCGACTCCCTCGACACGCTCCTGGTCGGCCGGGTGAAGAACAGCATGCACCTGATCTCCTACGTCCGCGACGGCGACCGGGTGTTCGAGACCTGGTGGACGACCGTGCGCGGCGTCGAGGTGATGGACAACAGCTACTCGCTGATGGACCTCACCGTCTACGGCCGCCGCGAGACGCACGAGGACTCCCCCGAGGGCTGGCCGCAGGAGTTCGAGCCCGGCGGCCTGATCAGCGACGGACGCCCGATGCCGCACTGGTCCCGCCTCGAGGCCGGCCGCAACGACGACCTCACCGCGGACCACTAGGACGGATGCAGTAACGAAGCCAGACAACGCCGCCCTCGAAGACCTCGGTGCCGGCGGGCTCGAGATCCAGCTCGTGCCCGTCGGACCAGCGGCGGCCGGAGCCGACGACGACCGGGTGGACGAGCAGCGCGAGCTCGTCCACCCGGCCGACGTCCAGCAACGCCCGCAGCAGCTCACCACCGGAGTCAACTCGAACAACCCGCACGCCGCGGCGTCCGAGAGTGTCCAGCGCCTCGACCAAATCCACCCGGTCGTAGCCGGTCACGAGCTCGCGGATCGTGCTGTCCACCGGCCGAGCCGGCGTCTGATCGGAGTACAAGGCCAGTACGTCGGACCAGTAGCCGAGCTGCCGTAGCCCCTCCCACGAGCGCACCCGCGCCCGGCTGTCCACGACCGCGAGCAGCGGACCGTCGGAGCGCGGCCCCGGGTGCGGAGCAGACCGTACGGCCTCCTCCTGCGCCAGGATCGTGTCGGCGCCGGTCAGCGTCACGTCCTCCTGCCACAGCGTGGCCAGCGCGTAGAACCGGGCGAGATCCACAGCGAATCCCGACGTCATCCCGTCGAGCGAGACCGCCACCTGAGCCACCACATGAGGCCGCATGCCGCCCAAGCTAGGTGAGCCCACCGACAATCCGGATCTTGCAGAGACTTCTCTGCAGAGACTACTCTGCAACTATGCGACGGATCGATGCCCGCAGCCTGCGCGGACTTGCGCACCCGCTCCGGATGAACATCCTGGAGGCCCTGGAGCTCGACGGCCCGGCCACCTCGACCACCCTGTCCGAGCGACTGGGCGAGAACACCGGCACGATCAGCTGGCACCTGCGCCTGCTCGCCGAGCACGGCTACATCGAGGAGGACGTCGAGCGCGGCACCAAGCGCGAGCGCTGGTGGCGGATCCCGGGCCGGACCGTCCTGGACCCGGCCGAGTTCCGCGACGACCCCGAGACCAGCGGCGCGCTCGACGTCTACCTCCGGCACTTGGTCGAGCGGTACTTCGACCGCGTCCGGACGTACGTCGACGAGAACTGGCCGGGCGAGTGGCAGCACGCAGCAGCGCTGTCCGACTGGCGCGATCTCCGGCTCACGCCGGAGCAACTCACCGCCCTCAACGAGGAGCTCGGCGAGGTCATCGACCGTTACACCAAGGTCGCACCAGCCGGCGACAACGCCGAGCGGGTCATCGTCCAGCTCCAGTCGTTCCCGCGACGGTCGGCCGACGACGAGACCGACCGGTCATGAGCCTCCTCCGGCGGCACCGCGACTTCCGACTGCTCTGGTTCGGGGAGACGATCAACCGGTTCGGCAGCGCGACCTCGGCGGTCGCACTGCCGCTGGTCGCCATCTCGCTGCTCGACGCCAGCACCTTCGAGGTCGGCGTACTCACTGCCGCCGCATGGGCACCCTGGCTCCTGATCGGTCTCCCGGTCGGCGCCTGGGTCGACCAACGCCACCGCCGTCCGCTCCTCCTCGGCAGCTCGGCCGCATCCTTCCTCCTGCTGGCGGCCATCCCCGTCGCGGCCTGGCTCGACATCCTCACGATCCACCTGCTGCTGACAGTCGCCCTCCTCACGGGAGCGGCCGCCGTCGTCTTCCAGACCGCCTACACCGCCTACCTGCCGACGCTGCTCGACCCGGCCGACCACTCCGAGGGCAACGCCAAACTCCACGGCAGCGCGTCCGCCGCCCAGCTCGCCGGCATGGGCTGCGGCGGCCTCGTCGTCCAGTACGCCGGACCAGCCAACGCGATGCTTGTCGACGCCACCACGTTCCTGATCGCGCTCGCCTGCCTGGCCGCGATCCGCTTTCGGGAGCGCCGTACGACGGAAGGCCGTCGAGCCGGCCTGATCCGGGAAGGGATCGGGCTCGTCGCACGTGACGTGTGGCTGCGGACGCTGACGATCTTCGGGGCGGTCTCGAACCTCGCGCTGATGGGCTACCAGGCCATCATCGTCGTCTTCCTGGTCCGCGAGGTGGGACTGTCCGCAGGCACGGTCGGCGCGTTGATCGCCGCGGCGACGAGCGGTGGCATTCTCGGCGCGTTCCTCGGCCGCCGTCTGGCCGCTCGCTTCGGCACCGCACGGGCGCTGCTGCTGTGCGAGCTTGGCCTGCCGACGCTCGCGCTGCTGATCCCGCTGAGCAGCGTCAGGCCGTGGCTGTACCTCGTCGGCGGCTTCGGCGTCAGCCTGGGGGTCGTCGGCGGCAACGTCATCAAGGCGACGTTCCAGCAGTCCTACTGCCCGCCGGAACTGCTTGGCCGACTCACCGCGACAGCGTCGTTCCTGAACTACGGGACGATCCCGCTCGGCGCACTGATCGGCGGAACGCTCGGCGAGCTGCTCGGTCTCGGCCCGGCGCTCTGGATCACCACAGCCGGCGTCCCGCTAGCAGGCCTGGTCCTCCTGTGCTCGCCGATGCGGGGACGGCGCGATCTGCCGGCCTACCAGGGCAGCGCCGACCCGGTCGCCGACTCCAGCCGGGTCCGGATCGACTGACGCGCCTGGTCGTAGCCGGCCTGGTTGTCGTGCAGGATCGACGCCAGGTTCGCGGCCTCGTAGTACGCGTTCAGGTCGAAGGCCAGCTGCGCCGGGTCCGCGTCCAGCTCGCCACGCTCGACCGCTTCGCGAACGACGTCCTCCATCAGGTCCATCCACTCGCGGTGCACCCCGGCCAGCGCCTCGTGGACGGCTCCCCCGCGGGCGGCGTACTCGTGGGAGACCTTCTGGAAGAAGCAGCCGCCGGGGAACACCCGGCGCCGCGAGTAGTCCAGCCAGCACTCACTCATTCGCCACACCCGCTCGAGCCCAGGCTCGAACTTGAACGCCGGGACGACCACCTCGTCCGCGTAGATCCGGCGCGCGGCCCGGATGGTCGCGAGCTGCAACTCCTCCTTCGAGCCGAAGTGGGCGAACAGCCCGCTCTTGCTGATTCCGAGCTCGGTCGCCAGCCGCCCGATCGACAGCCCTTCCAGCCCGTCGACCGAGGCGATGTCGACCGCCCGGCGCAGCACGGCGCGGCGGGTCTGGTCACCGCGCGCCAACCGCCCGTCCACCTTCTCCACCCCGCGATCCTATTCCGCTTGACCATCGGCCTTGTCCAAACTAATAATACGACCGTTCGTATTGTTTGCCAGCCGAGGAGCGAGATGACAGACATGACAACGGCGGTCGGGGCAGGGCTGCGGGCGATCGGCGCGGTCGCACCGCGGCTGGCCGGGCGGGTCGCGTTCGAGTTGTGGCGGCGGCCGCTGGCGCGTGGGCAAGTCCGCGAGGCCGAGCAGGAGATCCACGCGGCCGCCCGGGTCGAGATCGTCGACGGAATCGTCACCTACGCCTGGGGCGACGGGCGCCGACCGGTGCTGCTCGTGCACGGTTGGCGCTCCCGCGCGTCGAGGTACGCCGGCTTCGTCACCAGACTGCTCGAGCTCGGCTACAGCCCGGTCTCGTACGACGGCCCCGGGCACGGCGACTCGACCGTCCCGATGGGGACGATCCTCGACCACCGGCGGATCATCACCGCACTCGCCGGGAAGCACGGCGCCTTCGAGGGCGTGATCGCCCACTCGCTCGGTGTCCCGTTCGCCCTGTACGCCGTGCGCCAGGGGGTCGCCTCCGGGCGGATCGTGTCGATCAGCGGGTTCGCGGACTTCGGCTACCTGGTCGAGAAGTTCAGTCGCGAGCTCGGCCTGAAGGCCGGTGTGCAGAAGGAGTTGAAGAGGTCGATCGAGCGCCGGCTGTTCGACGGCGATCCGGAGATCTGGACCAAGTACTCGGTCGGGCCGGGCGCCGCCGAGTTGCTGGTGATCCACAACGACGTGGACGACGTGGTGGATCCGGCGCAGGTCGACGTACTGCTGGCGTCGTACGGGCCGAACGCTCGCTTCTCGGGCAAGACTGGGCTCGGCCACGGCCGGATCCTGTCGGACCCGGCCGTGATCGAGGAGGCCGTGGCGTTCCTAGATGTCGCGGAACGTCTCGATCTGGGCGCCTAGCGAGTTGAGCCGGGTGGCCAGGTCCTCGTAGCCGCGGTTGATCACGTAGACGCTGCGCAGCACCGACGTGCCCTTCGCGGCCATCATCGCGATCAGCGTGACCACGGCCGGCCGGAGCGCCGGCGGGCACATGATCTCGGCGCCGGAGAAGTGCGTCGGGCCCTCGACCATCACCCGGTGCGGGTCGAGCAGCTTGACCCGGCCACCCAGCTTGTTCAGGTCGGTCAGGTAGATCGCGCGGTTCTCGTAGACCCAGTCGTGGATCAGCGTCTGCCCGGTCGCGGTCGCCGCGATCACCGCGAAGAACGGCAGGTTGTCGATGTTCAGGCCGGGGAACGGCATCGGGTGGATCTTGTCGATCGGCGCGTGCAGCCGCGACGGCCGGGTGGTCAGGTCGACCAGCCGGGTCCGGCCGTTCTCGGCCAGGTACTCCGCGCTGCGGCTGTAGTCGAGGCCCATCTCCTCCAGCAGCGCCAGCTCGATCTCCAGGAACTCGATCGGCGCCCGCCGGATGGTGATCTCCGACTTGGTCACGATCGCCGCGGTGAGCAGGCTCATCGCCTCGATCGGGTCCTCCGACGGCGCGTAGTCGACGTCCACGTCGATCTCGGCCCTGCCGTGCACCGTGAGCGTCGTGGTACCGATGCCGTCGATCTGCACGCCGAGCAGGTCGAGGTAGAAGCACAGGTCCTGGACCATGTAGTTCGAGCTCGCGTTGCGGATCACCGTCACGCCGTCGTACCGGGCCGCGGCCATGATCGCGTTCTCGGTCACGGTGTCGCCGCGCTCGGTCAGCACGATCGGCTTGCCCGGCGTCACCGCGCGATTCACCATCGCGTGGTACTCGCCGCCGGTCGCCTTCACGTCCAGGCCGAACGGCCGCAGCGCCGCCATGTGCGGCTCGACCGTCCGGGTGCCGAGGTCGCAGCCACCGGCGTACGGGAGCTGGAAGGTGTCCTCGCGGTGCAGCAGCGGGCCGAGGAACATGATGATCGAGCGGGTACGGCGGGCCGCCTCGGCATCCATCGCGGCCAGGTCCAGGTGGGCCGGCGGGACGATCTCCAGGTCGCCGGCGTCGTTCAGCCAGGTGGTCCGGACGCCGATCGAGTTGAGCACCTCGAGCAGCCGGTTGACCTCTTCGATCCGGGCGACCTTGCGCAGCGTGGTGCGGCCCTTGTTCAGCAGGCTGGCGCACAGCAGCGCGACGCCGGCGTTCTTGCTGGACTTGACGTCGATCGCCCCGGACAACTGCCGGCCGCCGGCCACGCGCAGGTGGACCGGGCCGCCGCCGAGAGAGACAATTTCAGAGTCGAGTGCCTCGCCGATCCGGGCGAGCATCTCCAGGGTGAGGTTCTGATGACCCTTCTCGATCCTGTTCACCGCACTCTGGCTGGTGTTCAGTACGTCTGCGAGTTGCGCCTGTGTCCACCCGCGGTGCTTGCGGGCGTCCCGGATGAGATTGCCGATCCGGCTCAGGTAGTCATCAGTCATGCGCGGGACCTTATCTCACATGTGAGATACCCCAGCACCGACCCGCCGTGACCAGTGTAGCCAATGTCACGCCGGCCCGATCACCGCCCCCTCGGCCGCTGACAGCACAGCAAAGTCTCGCCCCCTACAGTCCGTCGAGACGCCCGCCGCCTAGAGTTACCCCAACTCCCGCCGCCACCCGGAGAGGACCCTGCAGATGGCCGATGACACCTCCGCCGCCGTGGTGAACGAGTTCGAGGCGGAGTCGTGGCCGCTGGAAGCGGCGGCGGACAGCCTGCACCAGGTGATCGACGGCTTCCAGAACGGCGACACCCGGCCGCTGGTCATCGGCGACGGCGACCAGCCGGTCCTGGTGGTGCTCGCGATCGCCGACCTGGCCGACTTCCGGGCCCGGATCGCGGAGCTGCTGGCGAACCCGGTGGACGCCGGCTGGCTGCGCTACTACCTGCGCTCGCACTTCGACATGAGCTCGGAGCGGCTGGTCGAGCTGCTCGGCGTCGACGCCGACCACGGCCTGTCCTCGCTGGCCAGCCAGGTCAACGTCGAGCAGGCCGCCGTACTGATGCCTGATCATCTGCGCCGGACCGAGGCCGGCGGGAACCCGCTGATGCTGATCGGCGACGGGATGATGGCGAGCGCGGCGCTGCTCGCGTTCCCGGCGTTCCAGGTGCTGCTCGCGATGGAGAGCGACGGCAAGGTCGACGACGACTCCTGCGCGCACGACGACGACGAGAAGCCGACCACGCCGCTCGAGGTGCTGGCCGAGCGGCTCGGTCCGGTGGCGACCCAGCTGGTCGCGCAGATCAACGCCGGCCGCGAGCCCGGCCTGCCGCGGTACGAGCTGCACTTCGAGGACGACCTGGTCGAGCACCTGCGCGACCTGGAGGCGCGTGCGGAGAAGGCGCCGGGCGGCGGTGCGCACGACGAGCTGAACGACCTGCTGCACCAGTTCGACCAGATGCGCAGCGGGCTGGTCGAGGTCGAGGAGGACGACGAGCCGGGCGAGGCGCCGTACCTGGAGGCGACCGATCTCAAGGCGGCGTTCCCGGAGCTGCGGGACAACTTCCGCGGCGGCTCCGACGACCCGTACCTGGTCGGCCTCGACGGCCGGCCGCTCGCCGGGCTGATCACCTTCGACCTGTACGAGGAGCTGCAGAAGGTCTCGGTCGAGCTGGACGGCACCGACGAGGCGCCGGTGCTTCCGCTGCCCGCGCCGCGCTGGGAGCACGGTCCGCGGATGCTGCCGTTCGAGGCCGCGGTCGAGGTGTGCGAGGCGGTCATCGAGGACATCTCGAACGGCGAGGCCTCAATGGTCTTCGTCGAAGACGAGGACGGCGAGCCCGAGCTCGTCCTGGCCCCCATCGTCTGGCTCTGGGCCTACGTAGACCACCTCAACCTGGAAGCCGCCGACGCCTGACGTCCCTCCCCCGCCCCATGCGTTCGAGGGGATATCCGTTCGCAGGCAGCCTTCTCCCCTCGTGTGGGAGCAGAGAAGGCACGCGCCGAGGGGTTATCCCCTCGAAGGCGACCGGGGCGGGAGGGGTCAGTTGAAGGGGAAGAGGGGTTGCCATTCGGCGAGGGTGGCTAGCTCGTAGATGTTGGCGGGGGTGTAGGGGTCCTTGGCGAGGATGTCGCGGAGCTCGGCCTCGTCGGCGACGTCGTACACGAGCAGGGCGCCGGTCTGGTCGGTGAAGGGTCCGGCGGCGACGAGCTTGCCGGCTTCCTTCAGCGAGTTGAGGTACTCGCGGTGCGCCGGGCGGACCTCCAGCCGGCGGTCGGTCTCGGCGAGGTCGAAGCGCAGCTGCACGACGTAGAGGGCCATGCCGAAACCCTACACGGCCTGCTGCACAAGGGATTTGGTGCGGGAAAGGGCGTCACGAGCCGCCACAGCGGCTGGTTCAGGTCAGACCCGAAAGTCGACGAGTGATCGCCCTTCCCGCCCGGTTAGTTTGACTGGTCGACGAGCCGGGATGCAAGGGGTTGGTTAAGGAAATTGCTGCAGACAGTTGAGTCAGGTAACGCTTCGTGATCGAACCCCGGCCGCATCGATCCTGGCGCCGATGCAGCCGTACAGTCCGTCACGCCGCTCGGTTGTCAAGGCCCGATGTCCCGAGTACGACGACAGCACTTCGAGGTACTGCGACGTCGTGTAGGCCAGATCGCGTTCGTACCGGCGGAACTCCACCGGCCCGAAAAGACCGGTCGCGTCGATCTCGGAGGCGTCCTGCGGAAACGCATCCGCCGGCTGCAGCCCGGTGGTGTCCGCGTCGTCCATGAACTGCTGGTAGCAGTACATGATGTCGGCGAAGAGCTGCACGCTGCCGCCGAGGATGTGCTCGGTCGACACCACCGCCAGCAAGCCGCCCGGACGCAGTACCGGCAGCTCCGCGAGGCCGTCCCGCACGCTACCGACGTACGTTGAGAACCCACCAACCATTTTCCGGCGCGCGGAATGGTTGGTGGGTTCTCGAGGTCGGTCAGGCGAGGGCGGCGCGGCCTGCCTCGAGGCGGGCTACGGGGATGCGGAACGGGGAGCACGAGACGTAGTCGAGGCCCACCTCGTGGAAGAAGTGGATGCTGTCCGGGTCGCCGCCGTGCTCGCCGCAGATGCCGAGCTTGAGGTCGGACTTGGTGGCCCGGCCGCGCTCGGCGCCGGTCCGCACCAGCGCGCCGACCCCCTCACGGTCGATCGACTCGAACGGCGACACCGCGAAGATGCCCTTTTCCAGGTACCGGGAGAAGAACGCCCCCTCGACGTCGTCGCGGCTGAAGCCCCACGTGGTCTGGGTCAGGTCGTTGGTGCCGAACGAGAAGAAGTCGGCCGCCTCGGCGATCTGGTCCGCGATCACCGCGGCCCGCGGCAGCTCGATCATGGTGCCGATCGGGATCGACCACTCGACGCCGATCTCGGCTAGTACACCTTCCACCTCGTCGCGGGCCAGGTGCAGCTCCTGGACCGCACCGACCAGCGGAATCATGATCTCCGGCTGCGGGTCCTTGCCCTGCTGCCGGAGCTCGACCGCCGCGGACGCGATCGCCCGGACCTGCATCGCGAACAGGCCGGGGATGACCAGGCCGAGCCGGACCCCGCGCAGGCCGAGCATCGGGTTCTCCTCGTGCAGCCGCTCGACCGCGGTCAGCAGCGCGGCGTCGTGCCCGGGCTCCTCACCGCGCTCGCGGGCCAACGCGACCTTGACCGCGAGCTCCTCCATCGACGGCAGGAACTCGTGCAGCGGCGGGTCGATCAGCCGGATCGTCACCGGCTGCCCGTCCATCGCGGCCAGCAGTTCGAGGAAGTCGCCGCGCTGCAACGGCTCGAGCTCGGCCAGCGCAGCCTCCCGGTCGGCGTCGTTGTCGGCCAGGATCAGCCGCTCGACCGACTCCCGCCGCTCCCCCAGGAACATGTGCTCGGTCCGGCACAACCCGATCCCCGCGGCGCCGAACCGCCGGGCCCGGGCCGCGTCGTCGGCCGTGTCCGCGTTGGTTCGTACGCCGAGGCGCCGTACCTGGTCGGCGTGGCTGATCAGCCGGTGCACCGAGGCGACCAGCTCGTCGCCGGCCTCGGGAGCCAGCGTGCCCTCGAAGTACTGCACGACCGGGGACGCGACGACCGGGACCTCGCCCTTGAACACCTCGCCGGTGGTGCCGTCGATCGAGATCGTCTCGCCGGCCTCGATCACCGTGCCGTTCACCTTGATGGTGCCCTGGGCAACGTTCACGTCGAGCTCCTCGGCGCCGCAGACACAGGTCTTGCCCATGCCACGGGCGACCACGGCCGCGTGCGAGGTCTTGCCGCCGCGGCTGGTCAGGATGCCCTGCGCCGCGATCATGCCGTGCAGGTCGTCCGGGTTCGTCTCGCGGCGGACCAGGATCACCTTCTCGCCGCGCTCGGCCGCCTCGACCGCGGCGGCCGAGGTGAACACCACCGTGCCCGAGGCGGCGCCCGGCGACGCGCCGATCGCCTTGGTGATCCGCTCCTTGTCCGCGTCCGCGTCGAACCGCGGGAACATCAGCTGCGCCAGCTGGGCGCCCTTCACCCGCTTCAGCGCCTCGTCGGTGTCGATCACGCCCTCGTCGACCAGGCTGGTCGCGATCCGGAAGGCGGCCGCCGCGGTCCGCTTGCCGACCCGGGTCTGCAGCATCCACAGCTTGCCACGTTCGACGGTGAACTCGATGTCGCACAGGTCGCGGTAGTGCCCCTCGAGCTTGGCCATGATCGCCATCAGGTCGTCGTACGACGTCTTGTCGAGCTGTTCCATGTCCGCCAGCGGGACGGTGTTGCGGATGCCGGCCACCACGTCCTCGCCCTGCGCGTTCTGCAGGTAGTCGCCGTACACGCCGGGCTGGCCGCTCGCGGGGTCACGGGTGAACGCGACGCCGGTGCCGGAGTCCATGCCGAGGTTGCCGAACACCATCGAGCAGATGTTGACCGCCGTGCCGAGGTCGGTGGCGATCCGCTCCTGGCGGCGGTAGAGGACGGCGCGGTCGGCGTTCCAGGACCGGAACACGGCCTCGATCGCGAGGTCCATCTGGGTCCGCGGGTCCTGCGGGAAATCGCGGCCGGTGTGCTCGTGGACGGCGCGCTTGAACGTCTCGACCAGGGCCTTCAGGTCGTCGGCGTCCAGGTCGAGGTCGTTCCGCGTGCCCTTCGTCTCCTTGGCCGCCTCCAGCGCCTCGTCGAAGACCTCGCCGTCCACGTCCAGCACGGTCTTGCCGAACATCTGGATCAGCCGCCGGTACGCGTCCCAGGCGAACCGCGGGT
This sequence comes from Kribbella sp. NPDC050820, assembly GCF_040653975.1. Taxonomy (NCBI): domain Bacteria; kingdom Bacillati; phylum Actinomycetota; class Actinomycetes; order Propionibacteriales; family Kribbellaceae; genus Kribbella; species Kribbella sp. NPDC050820. The sequence goes on along the minus strand of NZ_JBFAHB010000095.1, from coordinate 2,960 downwards.
TGCCGGACTGGTGGGCCAGACCGTTCACCGAGTCGTCGTTCAGGCCGACGTTGAGGACGGTCTCCATCATCCCCGGCATCGACGCGGCCGCACCGGAACGCACCGACACGAGCAGCGGGTCGTCGGCCTGGCCGAGCTTCTTGCCCATCTTCTGCTGCAGCGCGTCGACGTGGTGATCGATCTCGTCGGCCAGCTCCGCGGGGACCGCGCCGGTGCGCAGGAACTCCTTGCAGGCCTCGGTGGTGATGGTGAAACCGGGTGGCACGGGAAGGCCGAGATTGGTCATCTCGGCCAGGTTCGCCCCCTTCCCGCCGAGCAGGTCCTTCATGTCCTTGTTGCCTTCGGCGAAGTCGTAGACGAGTTTCGGCACGATCACTCCCTGGGTTTCAGGTGGCGTTTCAGGCGCGGGGAGGTGACCCGCTGGCCCATCGACTCCGGCGGCGGGGGCGTGTTTTCAGAGTAAGCCCAAAAACCAGTCCAGTTGAACACTGGTCTCACGATGTCGACGTGACCCTGCCCACAGGTCAAAGGCCGGAAAACCCTTCCCCTGTTGACAACGCGAGACAATCACCATGTTTGCCGAGGAAACGCAGAAGCAGGGTGTTACCCACCTTCCGGATGGGTACCACCCTGCTTTTCGGGCTGCTGCTACAGCTTCCGGCGGGTCCTCAGGTAGTCGCCGACGACGGCGGCGCCGAGGCCGTCGGGGTCGGGGGCCAGCACGCGGCCGCCGCTGCGGCGGGCGAGGAGGTCGACGAACGCGTTCAGGCGCGGGTCCTCGCCGAGGCGGAAGACGGTCAGCGAGGCGCCGAGCTTGGCGAGCCGGTCGACCTCGAAGATGGTCTTGCGCAGGGTGGCCGGTTCGGGCGGGTAGGAGAACTCGGCCGTCCCGTCCGGCTCCAGGTGGGCGGTCGGCTCGCCGTCGGTCACCATCAGCACGACCGGCTGGGCGTCCGGGTGACGACGGAGGTGACGCCCGGCCAGCAGCAGGGCGTGATGCGCGTTGGTGCCCTGTTCCCAGGTGCCTTCCATCCCGATCAACTGCGGTAGCTCGACGACTCCGGCGTACCGGCCGAAGGTGATCAGCTGGAGTGCGTCGTTGCGGTAGCGCGTCGAGATCAGCTGGTGCAGCGCGAGCGCCGTCCGCTTCATCGGCAGCCAACGACCTTCCTGCACCATCGACCACGAGGTGTCCACCAGCAACGCGACCGCGGCCCGGGCGCGGTGCTCGGTCTCGGCGATCTCCACGTCCGACACGTCGAGCTTGACCGACCCGCTCCGCGAAGCAGTCCGCAGTACGGCGTTCCGCACCGTGCGCGGCACGTCCCACGGCTGGGTGTCACCGAACTCCCACGGCCGCGAGGACCCGCTCAGCTCACCGGCCGCACCGGCGTTCGCCGCGTCCCGTTCACCCGAGCCCCGAGCGGTCCGCAGTACGTCGGCCAACGCCGTCTGACCGAGTTGGCGCAAGGCCTTCGGCGACAACCGCAACGAACCGTCCGGCGCCCGCTCGAGCAACCCCTGGTCGCGAAGCTGCCGCTCGAGCTCGGACAACCGCCGCGCATCGACCGTCGCCTCGTCACCGAGCTGCCGGGTGAGCGCATCCAGGTCGATGTCCTCGAGCCGCGCCCCCGGGTAGGACTGCGCGAGCTGCTCGGCCAACGCGTCCAGCTCGGCCAGGTCCGACATCGCCCGCGCACCCTCTGCGAGGCCGAGTGGATCGTCACCACTCATCTGGTTCGAACCGGTCCAGTCCTCCCCCGGCCGCAGCGCCTGCAGCTGGGAGTCCAGCTGCGCCAGCTGCTGGGCGAGCTGCGGACTGCCGAACGCCTGCTGCGACAGCTCCATCAACTCGGCCCGCTGCTCGGGCGTCATCGAGTTCAGCATCCGATGCGCCGCGGCCGCCCGCTGCGCCAGGACGTCGATCAGCTCGTCGACGTTTCGCGGGTTCTCCGGGAAGAACTCGCCGTGCTTGGCCATGAACTCGTCGAACAGCTGCGGGACCTCCGGCCGGCCCTGCGCGTGCGCGGCGAGCAACGCATTCAGGTCGGTCAGCATCTCGTTGATCCGGGCAACGTCTTCCGGCGTGGTCTGCTGCAACGCCTCCTTCATGCCCTCGAACCGGGACCCGAGCAGCTCCTTGCCGAGCAACTCCCGGATCTGCTCGTACTTCTCTCGCGCTTCCGACGACTCCCACTGGTAGTTCGCAAGCTCCCGTACGGCGGCCGCCGTACCGGACGGAAGCGCGTCGAGCTCAGCCTCCTTGAAGCGGGCGTCGTCGGACGGGTTCGGGAACAGCTCCCGGCGCTCGGCCTCGAGCGCCTCGTCGAGCAGCCGCTGGACGTCGCGCAACGTGCCGTCGAGGTTATGCCGCCGCTGGATCTCGCGGCGGCGCTCCCACAGCCGGCGGGTGAGGTCGTCCAGACCCTGCGTGCTCCGGGTGCCGCGCCGGAGCAGCTCCTCCAGCGCGGACCGCGGCGACGAGCCGTTCATCACGTCACGGCCGATCTCGTCCAGCGCGTCGCGCAGGTCCACCGGCGCGGCAAGCGGATCCGGACCGTCGTGCCACGGCCCGTACGACCAGCCTTCTGGAATGGACGCGGTCACGGGTGCCCTCCGTTCGAGCTCAGTGCGTCAGCTCCGGTGGTCAGGTGGGTGGATCGCAAGGCGGAGGAAGCGCTCGATGCGGGGTTCATCGTGCGCTTCCGACAACGCAGCGAGGCGCCCGCCTGGGCGCCGGAGATGGCGTGCGGAGCTCGAACGGCGGGCACCCTAGACTCCGTACACCGTGGTGTCGTTGTCGGCGTCTTTGGCCAGGCGTTTCGACAGGTAGAGCGCCTCCAGGGCGAGCTCGACCGCGGCGGCGATCCGGCCGGGCGACTCGTTCGGGTCCACGCCCGCCCGGGCGGCGACATCGTGCAGCACCGGCAGCTCGGGCAGGGCCGCGAGCACGTCGCGGC
>NZ_JBFAHB010000094.1:0-31217 GCF_040653975.1 Kribbella sp. NPDC050820 | reverse complement strand
GCCGCGTCCCAGCCGCCAACACCGAGGAACCATGACCACCAAGGGGTCAACCTTCGGACGCCGCCAGGGGGTCAGTTTTCAGCTGCCGTTGACAGGCACCAGCGGTTGCTGTTGCCGAGATAATCATGCCCACAGCGCCTTCCGATCTTGGCGCCCCGCGATCGAGGGAGCTCGAACCTTGACCCGCACCGATCCGAACCTGGGATCGGCAGCTGGCGGGGCGATGCGAGAGGCCTGCTCTGCGAATCGCGACGCCACCGTCGTGGATACTCTTGCGCGTGGATATCGATGGATTTTGGCGTGTCGTTGAGTCTGCCAGGGTTGCAGCCGGTTCGGACGCGGATCAAGCTCGAAGAGACGGCCGGGCAAGTGCGGTCGCCGAGGCGTTGGTGGCAGAGCTCGCACGACTTCCTCGACCAGAAATCATCTCATTCGACCAGGTGTTTCGTGAGGTGCGCGCCCAGGCTGATACATGGAACAGCTGTGCTGCGTGCTGGATCATCGAGTACGGGTATCTCTCGGACGACGGATTCTCTGATTTCCGCGCAGGACTCGTCGGAATGGGCCGCAGCACGTTCGAGGCAGCTGTCAACGACGCTGACTCCCTGGCACGGCATCCCGCAGTACGAGAGATCAGCGCGACCACCGGCCGCGATCGATGGATTGGCGACGAGCGGCTGCTGGCCGCCGCGCCGTCAGCGTACGAGCTGCTGACTGGAGACGCTGACGCCTTCTGGGATGCCAGCGAAGCCGCCGCGGCAAACGTGGGGCGACCGGGCGGGCACCGAATGCCTGACGACGAGCGCTGGGATCTACTCAGTGAAGCCGAATGGAGCAACCGCCTGCCGAAGCTGAGCGAGCTGTTCGCGGATCGGCTCCGATCCAGCTGACGGCACCTCGACAGCTGTCGATGCCTAAGCGCGACCCGCGCCCATGACATGGAAGTACTAGCCGAGTCGAAGCGGTGGACAACCCGTCCGATGACACGTAACCGTCAGTCGTCGACGATCAACCACAGCACACAACGGCATCCGGTGCGACTTACGGGTCGGATTTCAGCCGTCAGCATCACACGTGGAGCAGCGGCAGCAACGAACGATCTCCACGCGGCGAATATCAATGAGATAAGGCCTTTCGGGCCACAACCAGCGGATCGGCCCGATCATCAGCGGACTCGGAGTTCGCCGGCATCCCTCCCGCTCGGAGGCCTACGCCTACTGGCACCATTGCCGCTGTGGATCTCAGGCGGCCTCGAGGGTGAAGAAGAGGAAGCATATGAAGGGCTCGCCTTCGTTCAGGGTGGGTGGGAGGAGTTGCGGAGGGGTGTTGGGGGCGGGGGGTGGTTCGCTGAGGGCGGCTATGCGGAAGCCTGCGGCGGTGAAGGCGTCTGTCATGGCGTGCAGGGGGCGGTGCCAGAAGGTCAGCCACACAGTCTGGCCGTCCATGACGTGGTCCTCGGAGTACTTGGTGACCGCGAAGTAGTTGGCCTCGGGATACACGATCGCGTAAGCGCTGGGATGGTTCACCGAAAGGATCAGGCGACCTCCCGGCTTCAGCACACGTCGCAGCTCAGCGAGAGGGCCGGACCAGTCCTCGAGGTAATGCAGGACAAGGGATGCGACGACGTCATCGAACTCGGCGTCGTTGAACTTCAGCGGCTCGCGGAGGTCCGCCACGTGCAGGTCGGCGTCTTCACCCAGCCTCTGACGCGCCAGGTCGAGCATGGCTGCGCTCGCGTCGAAGCCGGTGACCACGGCCCCCGAATCGCGAAGCGCAGCTGTCAACGGCCCTGAACCGCACCCAGCGTCGAGGATCCGGCGGCCCGAGACATCGCTGGCGAGGCGGAGCATCTCCGGGCGCTCGTAGTGCGCGTTGAAGAGATTGGACTCGTTCTGGGTCGAATATGCCCGTGCAAAGCTGTCGTAGTCAGTCACGTCGGTTAGCCCGCTCCCCTTCATCGGCTGCATTTCTCTCGAGGCCACACCCTTTGACGACGACAACAGGCACACGGTTCGATCGCACACATGCCGCGATTCGCGCGTCGACTGCCGCAGACCACGTGGCGGACCAGTGTCGCCAACTGAAGTGCGGCAGGCCCCTCAATGGCGAAGGCTGTCAGCGGTCAGGCAGACTTCTGGTTCGTGGGTGGTGTGATCGACGGACTCGTTCTCTTTGCGGCACCGCGGTCCGGCTATCAGGAGCGGGTGCTCGTTCCTCTCGACGTGCCCGGCCTGTGTTTCGTACCGGCAGCCGAACTCGGGGAACGGACGACGGACAAGGACCTGGTGCCAGGCTTCCTCGATCTGACGAAGGACCGTGCGGGAGAGGCGGTCCAGGCGTCAGCGCACGGGCCGATTCTCTACATTCACATGGAGTTCCACGGAGGCGAAGGAACTCACGACGCCGTCGGCTGGCAAGACGGTGAGGTCGCGTTCGGCCCGCTGTTCACCAGGACTCCCCGGGAACAGGCGCCCGATCACTATGCCGCCGTCCGCTCCGGACGCGATATGGCCATCAACGCAGGCTTGCGCTGGCTTGGTGTCACGGCTGCGGGCCTGGCGGACGAGTACGCAACCGTTGGTCTGGATCGCTACCGTTGGAACAGCGAATGGCTCGCCTCTGCGAGATAGGGAGTCCACCAGGCCGCGAGTGTCCGCACAGCCGCGTTCCGAGCTCGTGGCGAACGAGGGGGCAGGACGCCGGCGATGCACCTATCCTCGTTCGGGTGAACGAAGAGGCGGTCGGATGAGCCAGTACTACCGGGCTCGTGACATCCTGCTGTGGAACCCGTCATCGGGGGTGTCCGGAGTGTTTCGCGCCCGGGTCCGCCTGTTCGAAGACGAACTGTCATTGGCATCCGGCGTGGGGCCAATGGAGTCCGACGCGTGCGCAGTCGATGTGGAGCAATTCGGCACGTTCGCTGCGGCGCTCCTCACCTACCGTGGAACCTCGAACCACCAGATTCTCCGCGCGATGATGGACGGGTTCGTCATCACGGTCCTTGCCCTCGCCGAGCGAGCTGGTGTCGAGGTCCGGCCATCCGGCCTCGTCGGCCATCAACACGACGTCCAGGTTGGCCGTGGGCAAGCACCCTTTGCCGAAACCGAGGACGACCTGCGTCAGCGAGCGCATGCCATGCTCCGCTTCATGCCGCGCTAGGCGGCAAGCGCAGTCTCATGCCGCTGATCGCGCGACTCTGCCGATCTCAGACCGGCATCGCTGACAGACTGACTCCGTGCCAAGTCGCGAGGATCCGATGCTGCCGCATCTTGTCGATCTCTAGACAGAGTTTGACCCCGCGATCCATCGCGAGTACGACCCCATCGAGCTCGTCCCCGTACGCGCTTGGAACCTCTGACTACTGGGCCGATCTGGCGCTCGGGTGGCTGGAGCAGAGGCTACCTGCACGAGAAATGACGCGCGCTTTGTTCGGGCTCGAAGAGCAGACAGCTCGACCCCAATCGCTGCGCCACCGAGCGCGGCGTGCACGGACGACTTCCTAAGCCGAACGCACGGACATGCCGCGGTCCGTGCTTCGGGGCGATCCCGCTCCTTTGACAGGTAATCGTCAGCGCTAGCTCGGCGGGCATTCCCGTTCGGAGCATGGCCGGCGGGGGAAAGACGTGATGTCGAGGATGCCGTGGAACTCTATTGGGTGCGGGCTTTGTGCTATCAGCGTCGCCAGTGTGGTCTGTGGGGCCTTGGAGCTGAGCGTGATGGCTACTGCGGAGAAGTCACTTTTGGTGCGGCTGAGGTAATGGTGCCCTTGTTGGTGGCCATGAGTGATTCGGGTGTTGGCTCCGGGACCTGGTCTTCAGGGTCCATTGGATCGCCCCCTGGGGATCGCCGCGAAGGCTGTCAGATCCAACGTAGAACGTCGCAGCGGAAAGGCATGCGGACCGCAAGCGGCGGGGCCGCTGTCGTGGCCGAAAGCTGGCAAGCCGCGGTTGGGCGGGAGCGGACGCCCAGACAAGCGGAGCGACGAGGGGTGCCGGCACGGTCGGCTAGTCGCCGGAGTGGCCCCAGAAGGTCAGTTCGGTGGGGGTGCCGTGGTCGTCGTGGAGGGTGGCGCAGCGGCCGACCCAGCGGGCTCGGGGGAGCTTGTCGTCGAGCTCGGCGGTGTGACCTCGGGTTGGTCGGTCTGTGCCGATGGCAGCTCGGACCTCGTCGGCGGTGGCCGGGATGATCGTGCCCTGGTCGTACCAGTCCCGCGGTTGGTCAGGGTCGACCACTCGGTGGATATCGAGGATGGAGTGCGTTCCCTCCTGGCGAACGTACTCGTCCTCGAACAGGTCTTCCAGGCGTGCAGGCCGGGGTGTTCGGTTGGCGGGCGAGAGGTATTCGCTGTCGCCGTACCACCAGTAGTCGCGATTGGAGAACACCTGCTGCCGCAGGTCCTGCAGGGCTTGGCTGAGGTCCTCCTGGTAAGGGACGAAGTATCTCCACTCTGACGCACCCATGCACGACTCCCTACTAGCTCGGCGGCAATCTCACCAGCGCGGAGCGACACTACAGGACTGCTGAGCGCGCTCGTCATGCCTTTCGTTCGGCGGGCTCTTCTTCGCTCGGCGCGGGGGCGGTCAACGCGCGGTTCTGCGTGGATGGGCCCAGGAGGCGCCAGCGGCGGTAGGGGTCTACAGGGCGGTGGGTTTCGATGTAGCCGCCGGATGGGAGGCGGACTACCTGGCCGGTTTCGATGCCGTGGGTTGCGATTTGGGCGTCGCTTGCCTGGAGGCCCAGGCAGATTCGGCGGGTGATCAGGAAGGCAGCGGGTGGGCCGAGGATCAGGAGGATCTGGAAGAGGTGGATGAGGGAGTTGACTGAGAGGTGGAAGAGGAGGGCCATGGTGTCGGCTGCGGCCGCGGCCCAGAGAACGCCGTAGAAGGTCATGCCGGCGACGCCGATGCCGGTTCGGGTCGGGTTGTGGCGCGGGCGCTCCAGGAGGTGGTGATTCCTGCGGTCGCCGGTGAGGCGTTCCTCGATCCACGGGTAGAAGGCGACGAGCGCCAGGAACAGCGTGCAGATGGCGACCGGCAGCAGTACGGCCACGGTGAAAGTCTTGCCCCACAAGACGAACTCCCAGCCTGGCGCCAGCCGGAGCGAGCCGTCCAGGAAGGCGAGGTACCACGCTGGGCCGACGCCTGCCGAGGCGTTCGCCGGGTCCGCAGGACCGTACAACCACACCGGGTTGATGGTCGCCGTCGCGGCCATCAGGATCGCGACCCCTGCGACGAAGCAGAACAGGCCGATGCTCTTGACCGCGGCCACCGCCGCCGGGCGACCCACCACGTTGTCTTCCGTTCGCCCGGGTCCGCTGGGCTGCGCGGGCTGGCGCTTCAGCGCGAGGACCGCTCCGGCAACGAAGAGGCCGATCAGTACGGCGGGCAGGACGACGACATGCAACGGGTAGAACCACGCGATCACGTTGCCTGGGAAGTCTCCCCCGAACAGCAGGGCCGAAAGGGCAGTGCCGATGAGCGGAGTCGCCTGCAGGACACCATCGAGTACGGCGAGGCTCATGCCGGACGCCATGTCGTCCGGCAATGAGGTGCCGGTGAGCGCCGCGCCCAGCGTGACGATGAGCAGCCCGAAGACAACGAGCCAGTTCAGGCGCCGCGGCCGACGGAACCCGCCGGTGAAGAACAGCCGCAACAAGTGCAGCGTGATCGCCGCCACCATGATCAGCGTGGACCAGTGGTGGATCTGGCGGATCAGCAGTCCGCCGCGGATCTCGAAGGTGATCGCCATGGTCGAGTCGAGTGCCCGGGACATGCCGACGCCGTTCAGCGGTGCGTACGGTCCGTCGTACACAACGTGATCGACCGACGGTTCGTAGTACACGGTCAGGAAGACGCCGCTGAGCACGATCATGACGAAGCTGTAGAAGGCGATCTGGCCGAACAACAGCGACCAATGGTCGGGGAATACTCTCGCTCGCAGGCTGCTCCATGGACGGTGCATGGCTCGACCTCCCTGGTCCTCCTCCACGCCGGCCGCAATCCGCGGTCATCAATACGACCCCGCAGCCACCCCTCCTGTGACGCCCCGTGTCGCACATCACGGTCACGCCCGCCCCAGGCCTGCCCCGTGCGTAGGATCAACGGCTGCACAGGGGCGTCGCACCGCGCCTCGTGACTGAGGGAGTCGATGCTGGGATGACGGCAGAGCGAGCGATGCCTACACAGGACGACGTGCTCGGGTACTTCGACACGCTGTCGAACTGGGGACGGTGGGGCGACGACGACGAGCGCGGCACGCTGAACCACATCACCGACGACGTCCGGCTGGCGGCGGCGCGGGCAGTGCGTCACGGCCGGAGCGTGTCGTGCGCGTGGGAGGTCGCCGTACCGGAAGAGATGGAGCGGTCAACGACGACGTGCCCGTGCGCCGCCGACATGCCGGGGGCCGAGAACATGCCGGCGCTCTTCCGCAACGACCGGCGCTGGGGCTTCTCGAACGAGCGGCTCGGCATCATGTTCCACGGCAACACCATCACCCACGTCGACTCGCCATGCCACCTCTTCTGGGACGGCAGGATGTACAACGGGCGGTCGCACTCGATGGTCGACGCGGCGACGGGATCATCGTGGGCAGCCGTCACCGCGGCGGCGAACGGGATCAACACGCGTGGTGTCCTGCTGGACGTTGCGAGCGTCCGCGATGTGCCGTGGTTGGAGCCGGGGCAGGGCGTGTTTCCCGGGGATCTCGAGGAGGCCGAGCGTCGCCAGGGTGTGCGGGTGCGATCCGGCGATGCGGTACTCCTGCGGACCGGCTACGGTCGCGCCCGGCACGAGGCCGGTGCGGCCGGCGGCGTCACGCAGGCCGGCTGGCACGCGTCCTGCCTGCCGTGGCTCCATGAACGGGAGGTCGCGCTGATCGGCGCTGACACTCCCCAGGACGTTCAGCCGTCCGGGTACGACGACGTGTTGATGCCGGTCCACGCCGTGAGTCTCGTTGCGATGGGTCTATGGCTGCTCGACAACTGCGACCTCGAGGCGTGCGCGGCAACGGCTGCCGAGCTCGACCAGTGGGACTTCCACCTCACAGTCGCACCGGTCCGCTTCGCCGGCACGTCCGGGAGCCCGGTCAACCCGATCGCCACCTTCTGACCGCATGCCGCGCACCACTCGCGCCGTCAGGTGAGGTCGGCAATGGATTTTGCTCGGGTGAGGACTGCGTCGAGCATGGGGGCGGTCAGTTTGCCGGTGAAGGTGTTTTGTTGGCTGGGGTGGTAGCAGCCCAGGACGGTGAGTGGGCCGATCTGGTGTTCTACTGCGTGGCCGAACGGTGGGCGGGGCTTGGGGACGGGGAGGCCGGTTGCGGCCAGGGCGGTCAGGAGGGCGTCATAGCCGAACTTGCCCAGGCAGATGATGGCTCGGGTGGTGGGAAGGGCCAGTTGGAGTTCGCGGCGGAACCAGGGGGCGCAGGTGTCGCGTTCGGTGGGGGTGGGTTTGTTGGCGGGTGGGGCGCAGCGGACGGCGGCGATCATGCGGGTGGCGATGAGGTGGAGGCCATCGCCGGCGTGTTCGCTGGTGGCTTGGTTGGCGAGGCCGACGCGGTGGAGGGCGGCGAACAGCCAGTCGCCGGAGCGGTCGCCGGTGAAGACCCGGCCGGTACGGTTGCCGCCGTGCGCCGCCGGAGCGAGGCCGGCGATCAGAATCCGTGGCTCGGCGGCGCCCCAGCCGGCGATCGGGCGACCCCAGTAGGGCTGGTCCTCGAACGACTTCCGCTTGCCTAAGGCAACGTCTTCCCGCCATTCGACCAGTCGCGGGCAGGCCCGGCACACGGACACGCGTGCCTCGAGCTCCCCCAGCTCGTCGGTCTCCGCGAGGCGCAGTACGTCGGCAGCGTCCAGAGCCACCGGAGTACGTCGTACGGCGGGATCCTCCGGCCACCCCGTACCGGGCGGGACCGGGCTCTCGAACAACTCACCCGTCAACGGATGCGGCAGCTTCATCCCCTCAGACTAAAGACATGAGCGTCATAGGAGTCGTCGCATCGGCAGCCGGCGGAGTCGAACAGCTGCGCGAGCGCCTCGTCCAACCGTTGATCGCCCGAGGCCACCAAGCAGCGGTGACGCTGACACCAACCGCAGCAGACTGGTTGGAACCGGCTGAGAGGCGGGAGCTGGAGCGGATCACCGGGCTGCCGGTGCGGTCGCAGCCTCGGCGGCCGGACGAGCCTCGGCCGCATCCCCCGGTCGACCTGTTCATTGCCGCGCCGGCAAGTGCAAATACCGTGGCCAAGCTGGCGCTCGGGATCGGGGACAACCAGGCGCTGACCGTGCTGTGCGAAGGGCTGGGCAGTACGCCGATGGTCGTCTTCCCCAAGGTGAACGCGGCCCACGCGAGGCATCCCGCGTGGGCCGGTCACTTGCACGCCCTCAGGTCGGCGGGCGTCGTCCTGGTCGAGTGGGACTTGGTCGAGCCGCGGTCCGAGGACGGGCGATCGTTGCCCTGGGACCGCATTCTCGAGTCAGCGGACAAGCTCCTCTAGCGCGGGCTCGGCGGGAGCAGCGTGCTGGGCCCGGCGGGCGGCCGGGATTGCGAGAGCCAGCAGTACGGCGACGGCGCAGAAGCCGGCCAGGAGCAGGAAGGTGTCGGTGAAGCCGGACTCGGCGGGCAGGCCGCTGGTCTGCACGTGACCCGTGATGATCGAGCTGGCGATCGCCGTACCTATCGAGCCGCCGATGGTGCGGATGTTGGCGTTCATGCCGGTCGCGGCGCCGGTCTGCTCCCGCGGCACGTTCTGCACGATCAGGCTGGTCATCGACGCGTAGGCCAACCCCAGACCGAGGCCGAACAGCGCGGTCGACAGCGCCACCTGCCACGGCCGGTCGTGCAACTCGGCGAAGGCCACGGACGCGACCAGGCTGAGCGCCGACCCCCACACGACCTGCGCCTTGACGCTGAACCACGGCGCGATCGGCCCGCTCAGCGAACCGCTGATCGCCATCGTCACCAGCATCGGCAGCATCAGCAGCCCGGCCTGCGTCACACTCGAGCCGAACCCGAACCCGGCGACCGTCGGGATCTGCATGAACTGCGGTACGAACGCGTACACCGCGAACATCGCCGCGCCGAACAGCAGCGCCACCAGGTTCGTCGTCCAGACCGCCGGCAGCCGCATCATCCGCATGTCGATCAACGGGTTCCGCGACCGGACCTCCACGGTGATCCAGGCAACGAGCAGTACGGCGGCCGCCGCAAACAATCCGATTGTCGACAATGAGCTCCAGCCCCACGACCTGCCCGCGCTCAGCGGCAGCAGCAGCGCGACCAGCCAACCCGAGAGCAACACGGCCGCCAGCCAGTCGATCCGGCCCGGGACGCGATGCGGCGACTTCGGGATGTAGAAGCGAACGAGCACGCCGGCCACGGTGATCACGACCAGCGGGATCCAGAACAGCCAGCGCCACCCGAGCGCCTCGACGATCGGGCCGGCCAGCACGATCCCGAGCCCGCCGCCGACCGCGATGACGGCGGACAGTACGCCGACCACCGACGGCACGCGCTCGGCCGGGAACTCGTCCCGGATGATGCCGAACGCCAACGGGAACGCCGCCCCGCCCAGGCCCTGCACCACCCGGCCTGCGATCAGTACGCCGATGTTCGGGGCGACCGCGGCGATCAGACAGCCGACGGCGAGCGCGGCCAGCGCGATCAGCAGGGTGCGTTCCTTGCCGGCCATGTCACCGATCCGGCCGAGCAGTGGGGTCGCCACCGAGACCGACAGGAGCAGTGCGGTGAACACCCAGGTGACGGTGCTCGCCGTCGTACCCAGGTCGTGCTGGATGACCGGGAGGGCCGGGGTGACCAGCGACTGCAACATCGAGAACGCGGCCACGACGGTCGCCAGCACCGCCAGCGTGAGTCGCGTTGAAGTGCCATTTCTGCGCACGATTCTGGGCATGCAGAAGTCCTTCAAAGAGGTAGGAGTCCGCCGCGAGCGCGGCGTGCGAAGTCCCCGGCCTGGTAAAGTCGAGGTATGCCTCCACTATAACGGAGGCATACCTCCGGTTCCAAGTCGATAGGGTGAAGTGTGGATCAGACCAGGCCGGCGTTGCAGGTCGACGTACGGCGGCCGCAGCGGGCCGACGCGCGGCGGAACTTCGACGCGCTGCTCGCCGCCGCCCGGGACGCGTTCGCGGCCAAGGGCGTCGAGGCGTCGCTCGAGGAGATCGCCCGCCAGGCCGGCGTCGGCATCGGCACGCTCTACCGCAACTTCCCGACCCGGCAGGACCTGCTGAACGCGGTCTACTTCGGCGAGATCGAGGAGTTGTGCATCGCGGCGGAGGAGGTCGCGGGCCTGCCGCCGTGGGAGGCGCTGACCACGTGGCTGCGCCGGTTCGTCGGGTACGCCGCCACCAAGCGGGCGATCTGGGAGTCGTTGAACCGCGAGTCGGAGAGCTTCAAGGCTGCGCGAGAGGCGATGTACGCGGCCGGGACGCCGTTGTTCGAGCAGGCGCAGAAGTCCGGCGACGCCCGCGCCGACGTGAACTTCGACGACGTACTGCGGATGGTCAGCGGGCTGACCGCGGGCAGTTTCGTCGACGAGGCGCAGCGCGACCGGGTGCTGGCGATCGCGCTGGACGGGATCCGCGTCCGCTGACCTGCGGACGTCCAGGCCATCACAATCAGGCCCGCTGGGCGGCCGCGCGCTCGGCGACGCGAGAATCGGCGCATTGTGATGGCCTGGCGGTCCGGCTCAGCCGATGGAGAGCGCGACGCCGTCCAGGATGTCGTGCTCGGAGACCAGGACCTCGTCGACGGCCATCCGGTCGTAGAGGCGCTGCAGGATGAGCGCGCCGGCGCCGATCACGTCTACTCGGCCGGGATGAATCGACCGTACGGCGGAGCGCTCGGCGCGGGTGGAGTTTGTCAGCCAGGAGGTGGTGGCGCGGAGGTCGGCTCCGGAGATGCGGGCGTGGTGGATGCGCGATCGGTCGTACTCGGGGAGGTGGAAGGCGACGGCGGCGACTGTGGTGACGGTGCCGGCGACGCCTACCAGGGTCCTGGCTTGGTCGATCGGCACTGAGGTGGTGTCGAGGAGGGCGTCGACGTCTTTGGTGATGGCGGCCAGCTCGGCGGGAGTTGTCGGGTCGGAGCTGACGTGGCGCTCGGTCAGGCGGACGGAGCCGATGTCGAGGGATTCGGCGGCGATGACGCCGGTGGTGTTGCCGAGGACCAGTTCTGTCGAACCGCCGCCGATGTCGGCCACCAGGTACGGGCCGGGGACGTCGAGTGCTTCGGTCGCGCCGCGGAAGGTGAGCTCGGCTTCCTCGGCGCCCGAGATGATGTCGGGCTCGACGCCGAAGCGCGCGGAGACGCCCGCGAAGAACTCGTCCCGGTTGCTCACGTCCCGCGCCGCCGACGTCGCCACGAACCGAGTCCGCACTGCCCCCGCTGCCTGAATCACGCCGGCAAACTCATCAGAAGCCGCGAACACCCGCTCCAAAGCCTCCGGGGCAAAGGCTCCGGAGGCATCCACGCCTTGCCCGAGCCGCACGATGGTCATCCGCCGATCCACCTCGCGAAGCCGCCCGTCGACGAGGTCGGCAATCAACAGCCGGATCGAGTTGGTGCCACAGTCGACGGCCGCAACCCGCATCACGCCGCCCCCTGCGGGGGCGAGAAGAAGGCAGGGCCGGAGGGGGTGGGGGCCGGCGGGGGGTTGTCAGACACACGGGCCTCGGTGGCCCCAGTCGTCCAGGGCTTGCAGGGTTTCGTCGCCCAGGGGGTTGGTGCCGGGGCCGGTGGCCAGGGAGTGGCCGGCGAGGACGTGGAGGCACTTGACCCGGGTGGGCATGCCGCCGGCTGAGATGCCGGAGATTTCTTCTACATGCGCGATGGATTCGCGGTGGGCGAGGTAGGAATCGTGAGCCGCGCGGTACGCCGCGGCGAGTTGAGGATCCTCGGCCAGGCGGTCGGTCATCTGCTTCATCAGACCCTCCGCCTCGAGGGTGCCGATGGCGGAGGCGAGGCGCGGGCACGTCACGTAGTACGTGGTCGGGAAGGGGGTGCCGTCCGGCAGCCGGGGTTCGGTCTCGACGACGTCGGGGAGGCCGCAGGTGCAGCGGTGGGCGATCGAGCGGATCCCGCGCGGGGTCCGGCCGAGCTGCCTGCCGATCGCCTCGATGTCCTCCGGGCCGACGCTGTCCGGGCCGACGCTGTCTTCTGGGCTGAGGCTCAACGGGTTGCCTTCGGCGACGGGGTGAGGATGGGTTTCGGGGTCGGCTTGGCCGGGGTCGGCTTCACCGGGGTCGTGGGTTTGCCGGCTCCCTCGACGCTCCCCCACAGCTTGGTGTACCAGGTCGGCTGCTCGGCTTCCGTCGTACCGTCCGAGGGGGTCGCGGGCTCCGGCGGCGCGCCGACCGGCTTGCCGTCGGCGCCGATCACCCGGTAGCCGACCTCGCCCGGCATCACCCAGCCGAGCCGCTGCCGGGCCTGCGCCTTCACGTAGGCGTCGTCGTCCCAGCGGGCGATCTCGTCGTTCAGCTCGGCGACCCGCTTCTCCCGGTCGCGGATCTCCTGCTGGAGCGCGGTGATCTGCTGGTGCTGGTCGAACCACACCCGCAGGCTCTGCGCGTACGACACGATCAGCGCACCGAGCACGAGCAGCACGACGGCCGCCCGGCCGGTGAGATTGCGGGAGCCGCGGGTGCGGGGCAGGCCGGGCGTGGTTCCCGTCGTACGGCGTTTGGGCTGGTCGCCCCGCCGGGCCGGTGGACGCGACTGGGTCCGGCTCGACGGACGCGAGCCGGGGCGCGAACCGGATTCCCGACGGGGCGGCACGTCAGGTCAGCCCTTGAACCGCGGGAAGGCCGAGCGGCCGGCGTACTTCGCCGCGTCGTCGAGCTCCTCCTCGATCCGGAGCAGCTGGTTGTACTTCGCGGTCCGGTCGGACCGGGCCGGGGCGCCGGACTTGATCTGGCCGCAGTTCGTCGCGACCGCGAGGTCGGCGATGGTGGTGTCCTCGGTCTCGCCGGAGCGGTGGCTCATCATGCAGGTGAAGCCGCTGCGGTGGGCCAGGTCGACCGCGTCCAGGGTCTCGGTCAGCGAGCCGATCTGGTTCACCTTGACCAGCAGCGAGTTCGCCGCCTTCTCGGTGATGCCGCGCTGCAGCCGCTCGACGTTGGTGACGAACAGGTCGTCGCCGACCAGCTGGGTCTTGGCGCCGAGCTCGGTGGTGATGGCCTTCCAGCCGTCCCAGTCCTCCTCGTTCAGCGGGTCCTCGATCGAGACGATCGGGTACGACGCGACCAGGTCGGCGTAGTACGCGATCATCTCGTCGGCCGACTTCTTGCCGCCCTCGAACGCGTAGACGCCGTCGGTGTGGAACTCGCTCGCGGCCACGTCCATCGCCAGCGCGATGTCGGTGCCCAGCTGCAGGCCGGCCTTCTCGATCGCGATCACGATCAGGTCCAGCGCCTCGCGGTTGCTGGCCAGGTTCGGCGCGAAACCGCCCTCGTCACCGAGGCCGGTGGACAGGCCGCGCTCCTTCAGCACCGCCTTCAGCGCGTGGTAGACGCCCGCGCCCTGCATCACGGCCTCGGCGTACGTCGGCGCGCCGATCGGGGCGATCATGAACTCCTGCACGTCGACGTTGCTGTCCGCGTGCGCGCCGCCGTTGAGGATGTTCATCATCGGCACCGGCAGGACGTGCGCGTTCGGGCCGCCGACGTAGCGGAACAGCGGCAGGCCGGTCGAGTCCGCGGCCGCCTTGGCGACGGCGAGGCTGACGCCGAGGATGGCGTTCGCGCCCAGCTTGGCCTTGTTCGGGGTGCCGTCCAGGTCGAGGAGGGCCTGGTCGATCAGCCGCTGCTCGTGGACGTCGTACCCGACGATCTCCTTGTCGATGTCCTCCAGGATGGCCGTGACGGCCTTCTGGACACCCTTGCCGCCGTACCGGGCCTTGTCGCCGTCACGGAGTTCGACGGCCTCGAACTGGCCGGTGGACGCGCCCGACGGCACTGCGGCCCGGGCGACGGTGTCGTCGTCGAGGAGCACCTCGACCTCGACAGTGGGGTTGCCGCGCGAGTCGAGGATCTCGCGGGCGCCGACGGCCTCGATGGTGGCCACATTGACTCCCAAGTTCTCGATGACGAATCGGTTCTGAGCCTAGCTGGCAGACCAGCGGGCTGGGTGGACTGTGTCCTCGCTAGCCCACCCCACCGCCCCGGTCAGGGTCGGCCTCCACGATCGCATCAGGTGGCACGAAGCGCGTCAGTAACACTCCGTTGGGAGCCCGATAGACGGCCAAATCACCTGGATCCACACCCAGCAAGACTTCCACAGCCGATCGCCTGCCGACGTGGCTGTTCTTGGACGGTGCCAGATGGACATGAGTACGCCGTCCCGGCAGCAGCCCGTGCGCCTTGATCCCGTCCATTGCCTGGTACGTCGTCCCGTGCCAGAGCAGGTGGTCGGGGTGAACCCGTTCCCAACTGTTCTCCAAGGCTTCACGTGTCACCGGCATCCCGTCCAGCGAGTGCCCCTGACAGGCGCGGATCCGCTCGCCGTCGACCTGCAGCCGCTGCTTGTCGTTCTGCTCGACGGCCGCGTCGAGGGCTGGCCGATCCATCGCCAGCACCTTCAGGACCTCCCCGATCGAGGCCCACCCGTCCGCACTCATCGTGAGGCCGCGCTCACCTGCTGTGTGCCTGAGCAGCCTGGAGATCCTCCGGCTTTCCCTGCTCACAGCAACATCCCCTTCAGCTCCTCCACCCGCTCCCCCGCGTCGTCGCGGCTCACGACGTAGTACCGCACCGGCGGCAGATCCTTGACCGGGATCTTCCGTACGGCGCTGGACACCTTGACCGACCCGTTGACCACGGCCGGACCCACTCCTAGACGGACGAAGTGGACCAGCAGTTCCCACCCCTCCGCCTCCACCGCGACGGACCACCGGATGCCTTGGTCCAGCATGCTCCGCTCCAGCTGCTGCCGGTGTGGCCGCCCCCTCGGCGGTACGACGAGCGCCTCGTCCTGCAGATCCTTCAACCGCACGCTCCGCCGGTCGGCCAGGCGGTGATCGGCCCGCGTGATCAGGGTCTGCGGGTACTGCGCCAGCATTGTGCACTCGAGGTCGTCCGGCGGCACGGTGAGCGCGGTGACTCCGAGGTCCGCTGTGCCTTCGCGCACCGCTCGGAGCGTCTCGCCGGCATCGCCGGTGCGCAGTCGCAACTCGCGGCCCCGGGCCAGGTATCGCCGGACTGGATCGCCGAGCAGGTACAGGTAACTCCCCGATCCCGCGATCAGGACGAGCGGTCGCGGCGGAGCGGCGTCCAGGGTGGTGAGGAAGTCGGCGGCGCGGTCGCGCGTCTCGTTGGCGAACGCGGCGAGCCGCTCCCCGGCCTCGGTCAGGCGAAGCAGCCGGCCCTGCTTGGCGTAGAGCGGCCGTCCCAAACGTCCCTCGAGTTTGCGGATGCGGGTGTGCAGCGCGGGCTGGCTGACGTGCAGTTCCTCGGCGGCGCGGGTGAAGTTGCGGTGCTGCGCGAACACCGCGAAGGCTTCCAGATCCTCCGCGACGAGTTCCATTGGCAGAAACTATAGCTGGCGGAGTGATTACTAGTTCTGCTGAAGAGTTACCGCGGTCAGCCTGGTGACATGAACAGATGGGGAATCGACATCGGCCGGGTGATCATCGACGGATCCCACGGCGCCGGTGACACGTCGTTCTTCTCCGGCGACACCGCGGCCATGCTGCGGACCCCCGCCGTACCGGGGGCTTTCGAGGCGATCGCGCGGCTGGTGCCGTCGTTCGAGGACGCGTGGCTGGTCTCGAAGTGCGGGCCGAGGGTGCAGCAGCGGTCGCTGGAGTGGTTGCGGCACCACCGGTTCTTCGAGCGGACCGGGATTGCCGAGGGCAACGTCCGCTTCTGCCTGCAGCGACCGCAGAAGGCGATCCACTGCGCCGAGCTCGGCATCACGCACTTCGTCGACGACAAGCCGGACGTGATCGCCGCCATCACCCCGGTGGTGCCGCACCGCTACCTGTTCAAGAACTGGCGTGCCACCGAGGAGGCGATCCGGCGCGACCTAGGCTCCGAAGGCGCGGCGGGCGTCGTCGAGCCCCTTGCGGTTCTCGGCCGGGTCGGCGATCCCGGTCCGGACGTCGTTTGAACACCGCCACGCGAAGTACCCGGCCTGCACGGCATACCGCACCTGCAGGAACGCGTCCAGCCCTCCCGCGACCTCGTCCCGCAACTCCGGCCGCTCCTCCAGGTACGCCGGAACGACGACAGCCGGCCCACCGACGTACATGACCGCCGACGCGAGGTCGTACAGCACCGGCCCGTGCATCGCCGAGCCCCAGTCGATCAGCCCGACGGTCCCGTCCGCTTGTCGCAGGAACGCCTCCGGCGCCGGATCCCCGTGCAACCAGGCCCACGTCAACGCCCCGAGCCGCCGTACGCCGTCCAGCGCTCCCTCCACGGCCGGCCGGATCCAGGGCTCGAGGTCCAGCCACGGATCGAGCTGCGTCACCAGTTGGAGCCAGTCCTCCAGCTCGCCCGCAGGCTCCCGGGACACCCCGTGCACGCGTCCCAGCAGTTCGCCGACCGCGCTCGCGTCGGCCTCGGTCAGTGGCTCCCCGTCGACGAACTCCAGCAACCCGATCTGCCGACCGTCGACGCGCTCGACCAGTCGGCCGGCGTCGCTCGGTAGCGGCCGACCTGTCACCAGCCCGGCGTCACTGAGCCGCGTGGCCAGCTCCAGGCCGGGTGCGAACGCGCCGTCGCCGGCATCGACCGATTTCAGCACGACCCGGCGGCCGTCGACCGCGGCGGACCAGGCCGCCGAGTTCATCCCACCCGTCAGCGTCTCGAGGTGAGTTGCGGCCAGACCCCAGCGGTCCTGCAGAAGCTGCGCGATGTCCACCGGCGTCACCCTGCCAGCGCCCCGGCAGCAGCGCACCCGGTTTTAGGCGCGGACCGCCAGCCCATCACAACAGGCGGGCGGGACCCCAGGCCCCGCACGCGGCCGGCCAGCGCGGCCGATTGTGATGGCCTGGGCGTCCGGCACTCGCGCCTCAGCCGGCGGATTCGGTGGTGCGGATGTCGTCGGCGAGGTGGTGGACGGTGGTGCGGAGGGCCTGTTCGGCGTCGACGCCGAGCGTGCGGGCCTCGCGGACAAGCTCCAGGAGTTGCGCGCCGATCCGCTCGGCGTCGGTGGTCGGCTCGGTGGGCTCGGCGTCGGTGGGGAGGAGTTTGGCGGCGCGGCCGAGGACCTTGTCGGCGAGGGCGAGGGCCGGGAGGGCCAGCGGGATGCCTTCGAGGACCGAGGAGCGCTGCTTCTCGGCGGCCTTGATGGTTTCCCAGTTGGCTTCGACGGCGGCGGCGTCGGCCGCGTCGACTGTGCCGAAGACGTGCGGGTGGCGGCGGACGAGCTTTTCGACGATGTCGGCAGCGACGTCGTCGATGGAGTAGCCCTCGTCGGGGTGTTCCTCGGCGATGCGGGAGTGGAACGCGACCTGCAGGAGAAGGTCGCCGAGCTCCTCGCGGAGGTGGTCGCGGTCGCCGGTGTCGATCGCTTCGAGGGTCTCGTAGGTCTCCTCGAGCAGGTACTTCGCCAGGCTCTCGTGGGTCTGCTCCTGGTCCCACGGGCAGTTGCGCCGCAGCCGGTCCATCACCCGCACGAGGTCGATCAGCCGCGCGCCCGGTACGTCGTACGAGCCGTGCAGGATCTCCACGTCGTACGACGGCCGCGGCTCACGACTCACCTGGTCCGCCACCACCCGCAGGAGCCCGGGCTCGCCGTCCTCCCCCACCAGCCAGGCAACCTGGCGACCCTGCTCGGCCGCTGCCGACAGC
The DNA here is from genome assembly GCF_040653975.1 of Kribbella sp. NPDC050820. NCBI lineage: Bacteria > Bacillati > Actinomycetota > Actinomycetes > Propionibacteriales > Kribbellaceae > Kribbella > Kribbella sp. NPDC050820. The sequence goes on along the minus strand of NZ_JBFAHB010000094.1, from coordinate 13,405 downwards.
CAGGCCCAGTGCTCTGCAACTCCACCGTCAACCTGCGTGACGACAACGCCAGAGCCCACCAAGGCCTGCACATCCGGCCGCAGCGTACCGGCACCGGCGGCGCCGACTGCGTCAGCGGATGCGAAGGCCTGCCAGGCGGCGTGGGTGAGGAGGCCTGGAGCCACTCGGGGGCTGGTCAGGACGACCTTGATCGCGCCGCCCGTGTCACCAGGCATGCAGGGGCCTCAGCCCTGGCCCTGCTGGGCGTTCTCGGCGGCTTCGCGCTTGGCCTTGGCCTGGGCGGACTCCTCGGACAGCGAGCCGGAGATCTTGTTGTCGATCGCACCGTCGGTCCACTGGCCGAAGCGCGGCGAGATCTCGACGTTCACGTCCTTGGAGGCTTCCTTGACCAGCTGGATCCCGGCCTGCTGCGCCTGCTGCACGTTCGGGTCCTTGACCCCGCTGCCGCCGCCCAGCTTGATCGTGGCGACCGCGGACGCGGCCACCTCGTGCAGGAAGCCGCGCGCCACCGGGTCCGCCTCGAACTTGGCGAACGCGGTCGGGTCGTTGACCACCAGCTTGGCCGCCTCGGCCGTCTCGGCGTCGCTCACGGTGATCGACCGCTGCTCGCTGACCTGCGACACCAGCGCGTTGTTCACCAGCTCGCTCAGCGCGACCGCGGTGCTGAACTGCTGCCCGAGCGCAGAGCTGACCGCACGCGAGGTCTCGTCGACGTCGCCGACGGTGATCTCGGTCTCGCCGACCACGGCCGCCGCACCCGGGTGCGTCCCCGCCGCGCAGCCGCCGACCAGCAGCACCGACGCCACTGCCGCACCGATGGCCCGAAGCCGTCGCCCTCTGCTCACCGAAAGTCTCCTCGTCTTGTCCGTCGAACCTACACCGAGGCCCCGACCGGCTCGGCAATCACGTCGTCGATCAGCCGGGTGCACCACTGCAGCAGCTCCTGGTCGCGGAGCGGCTGGCCGGCGACCGGCCGGGTGGCAGGTCTCGGCACCAGGATGGTACGCAGTTGCGGCTTGACCAGACTCTTCGGGTACAGCCTGTTCAGCCGCAGCACCTTCGAGTCGGGCAGCTCGACCGGCCCGAACCGGATCAGATTGCCCTGCAGCGTCACGTCGTGCAGCCCCGCCCGGCGGGCGTGGTTGCGGAACTTCGCCACCTCGATCAGGTTCAGCACCGGCTGCGGGATGTCGCCGTACCGGTCGTGCAGCTCCTCGACCAGCTCGGCAATGCCGTCATCGTCGCGTACGGCGGCCAGCCGCTGGTACATCTCCAGCCGCAGCCGCTGCGACGGGATGTAGTCGTGCGGCAGGTGCGCGTCGACCGGCAGCTCGATCTTGACCTCGGGCTCCTCGGCCTGGGTGTCGCCGCGGTACTCCGCGACCGCCTCGCCGACCAGCCGGACGTACAGGTCGAAGCCGACGTCGGCGATGTGCCCGGACTGCTCGCCGCCGAGCAGGTTGCCGGCGCCGCGGATCTCCAGGTCCTTCATCGCGACCGCCATGCCGCCGCCGAGGTCCGCGTGCTGGGCGATGGTGGCCAGCCGGTCGTGGGCGGTCTCGGTCAGCGGCTTCTCCGGCGGGAAGAAAAAGTACGCGTACGCGCGCTCCCGGCCCCGGCCGACCCGGCCGCGGAGCTGGTGCAGCTGGGACAGGCCGAGCAGGTCGGAGCGCTCGACGATCATCGTGTTCGCGTTCGAGATGTCGATGCCGGACTCGACGATCGTCGTACAGACGATCACGTCGGAGCGCTTCTCCCAGAAGTCCTGGATGACCTGCTCGAGGGTGTGCTCGTTCATCTGGCCGTGCGCGACGCTGACCCGCGCCTCGGGGACCAGCTGGCGGATCCGGGCGGCCGCCTTCTCGATCGTGTTCACCCGGTTGTGGACGACGAAGACCTGGCCCTCGCGAAGCAGCTCGCGCCGGATCGCGGCGGTGATCTGGCCTTCCTCGTACGCGCCGACGAAGGTCAGCACCGGGTGCCGCTCCTCCGGCGGGGTGGCGATCGTGGACATCTCCCGGATGCCGGTGATCGACATCTCCAGCGTCCGCGGGATCGGCGTCGCCGACATGGTCAGTACGTCGACCGCCGTCCGCAACCGCTTCAGCTGCTCCTTGTGCTCGACGCCGAACCGCTGCTCCTCGTCGACGATCACCAGGCCGAGGTCCTTGAACTGCATCTCGCCGGACAGCAGCCGGTGGGTGCCGATCACGACGTCCACGGTCCCGTCGGCCAGCCCGTCCAGCGCGGCCTTGGCCTCCTTGTCGGTCTGGAACCGCGACAGCGGCGCCACGTTCACCGGGAAGGCGGCGTACCGCTCGGCGAAGGTCGCGTAGTGCTGCTGCACCAGCAGCGTCGTCGGCACCAGTACGGCGACCTGCTTGCCGTCCTGCACGGCCTTGAAGGCGGCCCGGACGGCGATCTCGGTCTTGCCGTAGCCGACGTCGCCGCAGACGATCCGGTCCATCGGGATGACGCGCTCCATGTCGCGCTTCACGTCGTCGATGGTGGCCAGCTGGTCCGGCGTCTCCACGAACGGGAACGCGTCCTCGAGCTCGCGCTGCCACGGGGTGTCGACGGCGAACGCGTGCCCCTTGGTCGCCTGCCGGGCGGCGTACAGCTTGATCAGCTCGCCGGCGATCTGCCGGACCGCCTTGCGGGCGCGGCCCTTGCGCTTGGCCCAGTCGGCGCCGCCCATCTTGTCCAGGGTGGGCTGCTCGCCGCCGACGTAGCGGGTGACCTGGTCGAGCTGGTCGGTCGGCACGTACAGCCGGTCGCCGGGCTGGCCACGCTTGCTCGGGGCGAACTCGATGACGACGTACTCGCGGGTGGCCTTCTGGGCGCCGGAGCCTACGGTCCGCTGCATCATCTCGACGTACCGGCCGACACCGTGCTGCTCGTGCACGACGTAGTCGCCGGGCTGCAGCTCGAGCGGGTCGATGGTCTTCTTCCGCCGGCTCGGCATCCGTTGCTGCGAACGCCGTTCGGCCGCCGACCGCTGACCGGCCAGGTCGTTCTCGGTGAGCACCGCGAACTTGATGCCGTCGGCAATGAACCCGTGGTCGAGCTGGCCCTGCGAGATCAGGACGACGCCCGGCTCGGGGATCTCCTCGATGCCCTCGACCGCACGGGCCGGCAGCTCAGCCTCGGAGAACACCTCGGCCAGGCGTTGGGCCGGGCCGTGGCCCTCGGTGACGCAGACGACACGCCAGCCGTCCCGCAACCAGCCGCGGATGTCCTCGACCGCGGCCGAGGTCTCACCGCGGTACGGGTCGACCTCGTGCGCCTCGATGGCCCGGCTACGGACCGCACCGGTCTCGGTGTCGATGTCGAACGCGACCCGCTCGCCCATCGAGTCCCGCAGCTCCGGGCCGTCGGTGGGCGCGGCCGCGAACGGCGACATGCTCCACCAGGCCAGGCCGTTGCTCAGCGCATGCGACCGGACATCGCCGAGTGACATGTACGCCGCCGCGCCCAAGTCGATCGGCGCCTCGCCACCACCGGCAGCAGCCGCCCAGGACGCCTCCAGGAACTCCTGGCTGGTCGCAACCAGGTCGTGTGCACGCGCCCGCACCCGCTCCGGATCGCTGACGACGACATGCGTGCCGGCCGGCATCAGGTCGACCAGCAGCTCCATCGAGTCGACCAGCACCGGCGCCAGCGACTCCATGCCCTCGACGGCATGCCCCTCGGCCAGCTTCTCGAACAGCTCGGCGAGCTCCGGGTGCTCCTTCGCCAGTACGGCGGCCCGCGACCGGACCTGGTCGGTCAGCAGCAGCTCACGGCACGGAGGGGCCCACAGGCCGTGCTCGGCGATCTCCAGCGAGCGCTGGTCGGCGACCGCGAAGTACCGCACCTCCTCGACGTCGTCGCCGAAGAAGTCGACCCGCAGCGGGTGCTCCTCGGTCGGCGGGAACACATCGATGATGCCGCCGCGGACCGCGAACTCACCGCGCCGCTCCACCAGGTCGACCCGGTGGTACGCCGCCCCGGCCAGCGCCTCGACGACCTCCTCCAGCTCGACCGTGTCGCCGACATGCAGCTGGACGGGCTTCAGGTCGGCCAGACCGGCGACCTGCGGCTGCAGCACGGACCGTACCGGCGCGACCAGGATCTTGATCGGCCCGGTCGTCTCGTCCGACGGGTCCGGATGCACCAGACGGCGCAGTACGGCGAGCCGGCGGCCGACCGTGTCGGACCGGGGCGACAGCCGCTCGTGCGGCAGCGTCTCCCAGGCCGGGTAGTACGCGACGGTGGCGGGGTCTACCAGGCACTGCAGGGCCTCGGTGAGCTCCTCCGCCTCCCGGAACGTCGCGGTGACCGCGAGCACCGGTCGATCGGCGCCGTTCTGCTCCGCGGCCAGCGCCGCGAGCAGGACCGGGCGGATCGGGCCCGGGGCGCTCAGGTCGAGCGCGGTGACGGTGTCGGTCTTGGCGTCGCGAACGGCCTCGGCCACCACCGGATCGGTGACCAGGGTGTCGACGAGGCCGCCCAGTTTCACGAGTTGTACTTCCCTTGGGTCGCTTCCAGGCCGTCGGTGAGCAGTGACTCGACCGCGTCCGCGGTCCGGTCGACGGCGAAAGGAAGGTCCTTGCGCTCGGTCGAGGAGAACTCGTTCAGGACGAAGTCGGCGGGGTTCTGCCGGCCCGGTGGACGACCCACACCGAACCGGACTCGATAGTACTCACCGGTGCCAAGCGATTTCCGCAGCGACTTCAGCCCGTTGTGGCCGTTGTCGCCCCCGCCGAACTTGGCCCGCAGTACGCCGAAGTCGATGTCCAGCTCGTCGTGCACCACGACCAGGCCGGTGGGCTCGACCTTGAAGAACTTCAGCAGCCCGGACACCGGGCCGCCGGACTCGTTCATGTACGAGCGCGGCTTGGCCAGCACGGTCCGGATCCCGCTGATCCGGGTCTCGATCACCTCGGCCCGGACCTGCTTGTGCTGCTTCCACTTGCCGCCGGCCCGGGCGGCCAGCTCGTCGGCGACCAGGTGGCCGACGTTGTGCCGGGTGCGGGCGTAGGAAGGGCCGGGATTCCCCAGTCCGACGACCAACCACACGTCGTCCGCCACGGATCCCGGCCCTCCTGAAGGTTCTGCTGCGCTGAGGAGACTACTCCGCGGCGGCGGCCACCGGCTCCTCGGCCGGAGCCTCCTCGGTCTTCTCTTCCTTCTCGATGCCGGCCTCGGCCTCGGCGCCGGCCAGCTCGGCCTCGAGCTGCTCGGCGGTCTGCTGGGCCGTCACGTTCACGATCAGGGTGTCCGGCTCGGTGACCAGCGTGGTGCCGCTCGGCAGGGACAGGTCGGAGGCGTGGATCTGGGCGCCGACCTCGAGGCCCTCGATCGACACGGTGATGCTCTCCGGGATGTGGGTGGCCTCGGCCTCGACCAGCACGGTGGCGTGCTCGGTGACGACCAGGGTCTCGCTGACGGCCTCGCCCTCGAGGTGCACCGCGACCTCCACCTGGACCTTCTCGCCGCGCTTCACGATCACCAGGTCGACGTGCTCGATGAAGCCCTTCAGCGGGTCGCGCTGGACCTGCTTCGGCAGCGCCAGGTGGCTCTCGCCGCCGGCGACCTCGATCAGCAGCAGGGCGTTGGCGGTCTTCAGGGCCAGCATGGTGTCGTGGCCGGGCAGCGTGATGTGCACCGGGTCACTGCCGTGGCCGTACAGGACTGCGGGAACCTTGTTGTCCCGGCGGATTCGGCGGGCAGCACCCTTGCCGAACTCCGTGCGCGATTCGGCTTGGATCTTGACCTCGGCCACGAGATGGACTCCTCAGTGCGTTGCGGTGATCTGTTGTCTAGGTGGAACTCGGCTGCGGCCTCAGCGGGCGCCTTGTGACCCCGGAGAAGGCGTCAGGCAACGAACCACCGCGTCGATCACGGAGCCGCGCCCAACAGTTCTCGGGGGGCGTCCCTCGCCGAGGCAACCAAAACAGTCTACCCATCACCCCGCCCGGACAGGAAATCCGTTCCTCGGCTGCGCAATCGCGGGCCCGGACGGTGAATTTCCCCCAGCGGGCTATACCGGAACCGGGTGGCCCGGCGGTTCGGCTACTTTGCTGGCGTGTTGGCCCCGATGCTCGTGCTCCCGCTGATCGTTGCCCTGCTGATCACTCTGCTGGTCGTGTTCATCGTGGTGATCCACAAGAAGGGCTCCGCCGTCCTGCGTCGGCGCGCTGCGGAGGCAGCTCAGGCCGGCTGGGTGCTCGCGCCGCCGAACCCGTGGCTGATGGAGGTCGCGGCGCGGTTGTTCACGTACGGCGAGCCCGGGGAGATGTTCGCCGGGGAGTTCCGCGGGCGCGGGATATGCGTGCTGGACTACGTCTTCTCGACCGCCGGAGCGAACGGTCAGCCGCAGCGGCGGATCGTGCACCTGGTCGCGCTCACCCTGCCGGTCGCCCTCCCACCGCTGACGCTGAGCCAGGGGTTCAACGACAAGTTCAAGGTCGACTGCGCGGACGAACGGTTCGCCTCGGCGGTGCTGACGCCGCGGATGATGGAGTGGATGCTGTCCAACGGCGGCCTGGAGTGGCAGGTCGCCGGGAACGCGCTGGTCTCCTGGGGCGACAACTCGTTCGTCGTCCGCGACGTGCTGAACCGCCTCGAGGCGTTGAACGGCGTGATCGAGCGCATCCCGCCGGACGTCTACCGCGCCTACGGCCCGCGGGCTATGTGAGCTTGGTCCAGACCTGGCGGAGGGCGCGGGCGGCATCGCCTTCGAGCCCGGCCTCGTCCAGGGTCTCCGCGAGCTCGTCGAACTCCGGTCCCCAGCGCCAGGCGACGCGGCGGAGCTGATCGGGCAGGGCCGGGTCGCTCAGCGAGCCGGCGTCCCCGCGGACCTGCTGTGCGGTCAGCGCCTCCGTCACCCCGTGCTTCTCGGCCAACTGGAAGGCGAGAACGGCCAGCGCCGCCTTGCCCTTGTTGTAGAGCGCGTACGACGACTTGGCCGCGCTGGCCGCACCTGGTTCGGCACCGACCACCATGGGCGTGACCGCGGTCCCTGCCCACAGCCCGGCGGCCTGCTCAGCCGCTGCGCCGGACAGCATTAGGTGCGTCGGGCTCGGCCCACCCGTCGGCGGTGGGCCGACCACTCCGGCGTCCACGAACGTCGCCCGAGCGACCGCCTCCTGCGCCTCCCGCAGTGACTTCGGCGACAGCGGGTTCGCCTCGATGTACAGCCCGTCGAACCCGGCCTGCCCCACCTGTACGGCGATGTCCAACGCACCCTGGGGCGCGCACGAGCACAGCACCGCCTCAGCCCGTCCGACGGCCTCGGCGAACGGTGTGCCGATCAGGCCGGCGTCGGCGGCGCGCGCCGTACTCTCCGGGCTGCGGCCGTCCGGGACCCAGTGCACTTCGTGGCCCGCGGCAACCAACTGCGCGGCCAGCTTCGAACCCATCGCGCCGGGGTGGAACACAGCGATCCGCATGGAGTGATCCTCAGGGTGAGCGGTCAGTGCTCCCCAAGATATGCCAGTACGGCGAGCACCCGCCGATGCTGCTCGTCGTTCGTCAGCGGGCCGAGCCTGGCGAGGATGGCTGACGATCGTCGCGACGTTCGTCGTACCCGGGAACGGCGTGGCAGGCCTGATCACCGCGCTGCCGATGACGGCAGCGTCGCTGGGTACGGCGTACTACGCGTGGCGGCGCGCCTGATCAGGCTCGGCCTATGCGCGGCCGTCGAACAGGCTGGTCACCGAGCCGTCCTCGAAGACCTCGCGGATGGCCCGGCTGATCAGCGGCGCGATCGAGAGCTCGGTGAGCTTGTCGAACCGGCGGTCCTCCGCGATCGGCAGCGTGTTGGTGACGATCACCTCGCTGGCCTGGCAGTTCTTCAGCCGGTCCACCGCCGGGCCGGACAGGATCGCGTGCGTCGCCGCGATCACGACCCCGGCGGCGCCGTCGGCGTACAGAGCGTCGGCTGCCTTGGTGATGGTGCCGGCGGTGTCGATCATGTCGTCGACCAGGATGCAGACCCGGTCCTTGACCTCACCGACGACCCGGTTCGCGACCGTCTCGTTCGGCCGGTCGATGTCGCGGGTCTTGTGGATGAAGGCCAGCGGTACGCCGTTCAGCCGGGCCGACCACTGCTCGGCCACCTTGATCCGGCCGGCGTCTGGCGAGACCACGGCCAGCTTCTGGTCGCCGTACTTGTTCTGCACGTACTCGCTCAGGATCGGCAGCGCCATCAGGTGGTCCACCGGGCCGTCGAAGAAGCCCTGGATCTGCGAGGTGTGCAGGTCGACGCAGATCAGCCGGTTCGCGCCCGCGGTCTTGAACAGGTCGGCCATCAGCCGGGCCGAGATCGGCTCCCGGCCACGGTGCTTCTTGTCCTGTCGCGCGTACCCGTAGAACGGCAGCACCACGGTGATCCGCTTGGCCGACGCCCGCTTCAGCGCGTCGACCATGATCAGCTGCTCCATGATCCACTCGTTGATCGGCGAGGTGTGGCTCTGGATCACGAACGCGTCGCTGCCCCGGACCGACTCCTCGAACCGGACGTAGATCTCGCCGTTCGCGAAGTCGTAGGCCGACGTCGGGACCAGGCCGGCGCCGAGCTGCTCGGCGACCTCCTCGGCCAGACCGGGGTGAGCCCGGCCGGAGAACACCATCAGGTTCTTCTCGGTGGTTCGCTTCATGCCGCTCATGGCCGGCCTCCCGTTACGCCTTCTCGCCAGTGTCGCCCACAGCAGCGTCGTCCGTCTGCTGCGCGGCCAGGGCCTCCTCGGCAGCCTTCGCCGTCTTGGTACCCGCCCGCTTCCGGGCCACCCAGCCCTTGATGTTGCGCTGCCGGCCACGCGCGACCGCGATCTCACCGGGGCCGACGTCCTCGGTCAGCGCCGTACCGGCGGCCAGGTAGGCGCCGTCCGCAATCGTCCGCGGCGCGACCAGCACCGAGTTGCTGCCGATGAACGAGTGCTTGCCGACGTGCGTCGGGTGCTTCTTGACCCCGTCGTAGTTGGCGAAGATCGTGCCGGCGCCGATGTTCGCGCCCTCGCCGATCGTGGCGTCACCGGCGTACGTCAGGTGCGGCACCTTGGCGCCGTCGCCGATGCTGGTGTTCTTGGTCTCGACGAAGGTGCCGATCTTGCCCTTCACGCCGACGCTCGTGCCCGGGCGGAGGTAGGCGAACGGGCCGACCGAGGCCTGCGGACCGATCTCGGACTGTGATCCGTGCGTCCGGATGATGGTCGCCTGGGCACCGACCTTCACGTCGGTCAGCGTGGTGTCCGGGCCGATCGTGGCGCCCTCGTCGACCGTGGTGGCGCCGTGCAACTGGGTGTTCGGCAGCAGGGTGACGTCGCGGGCCAGCTGGACGGTCTGGTCGACCCAGGTGGTGTTCGGGTCGACGATCGTGACGCCGGCGCGCATCAGCTTGTCGAGCGTACGGCGGTTCAGCTCGGCGCGGAGCGCGGCCAGCTGGACGCGGTCGTTCACGCCCTCGGTCTGCATCGCATCCTCGATCACGTACGCACCGACGCGCTTACCTTGGGATCGGGCGATCGCGAGGACGTCGGTCAGGTACAGCTCGCCCTGCGCGTTGTCGGTGGTGATCTGGCTCAGGCCGTCGCGCAGCGTGGCCGCGTCGAACGCGTAGATCCCGGCGTTGATCTCGTCGATCTGGCGCTGCGCCGGCGTCGCGTCCTTGTGCTCGACGATCCCGGCGACAGTGCCGTCATCGCCCGGGATGATCCGCCCGTACCCGGTCGGGTCCGGCACCCGCGCGGTCAGCACGGTCACCGCGTTGCCCTGCTTGTCGTGCTCGGCGACCAACTCCTGCAGCGTCTCCGCCTCCAGCAGCGGCACGTCACCCGAGGTGACGACGACCGAGCCCTCGAAATCCTGCGGTACGGCGGCCAGGCCGCAACGGACCGCGTCACCGGTGCCCAGCTGCTGCTCCTGGACGGCGGTCTTCACCTCGGGGTCCACGGTGGCGAGGTGCGCCTCGACCAGCTCGCGGCCGTTGCCGACCACGACCACCAGGTGCTCCGGGGCGAGTGCACGGGCGGTGACCACGGCGTGCCCGACGAGACTGCGCCCGCCGATCTCGTGCAACACCTTCGGGGTCGCCGATTTCATCCGGGTTCCCAGACCGGCGGCCATGATCACGACCGCCGCGGGACGATGGGAAGTCACGCGGTCTTCTCCTCGAGTTCCCTGCGAGTTTCTGGAGCCAGTATCAGCATGGGCACTCGAAACGGTGCCCGCGCAAGCCTACTTGCTCCCCCGCACGCCCCCGACCGGCCCCACCCGAACGCCGTGACCCGCCTCACGCGGTGCTGACTCTCCGTATCTTCCCTGCCATCACCCTGTGGACTTCGCCGCCGCCCTCACCACACTCATCGCCCTGGCCGCTGCCCTGACCACCGCAATAACCCTCACCCGCCAGTCCCGCCGCCCCCGCACCCTCCCCCTCCTCACCCGCCACCAGCCAGACGCCGGGGCCGTCCCGTCCCAACCGCAGCAGGGCTGGGAAAAGCCGAAACGCCGCCCGGACCCGTGGCCGCCCGCCTCCCAGCCACGTTGGCAACCGCCTGGCCAGCCGCAGCAGGGTGGGCAACTGCCTGGCCAGTCCCAGCCGGGTTGGGAACCACCCGGCCAATCGCAGCCGCCGAAGCCGGCGGGTGAACGACCCACCTCCCCGGGTCCGTGGCAGCCCCCAACCGAACGCCGCCGCGCCCCCGCCCCCGGCGGCGCTCCCGCTCCCACCACCGACACCGGCGGCCCCGCTCCCACCGCCGACACCGGCGGCCCCGCTCCCACCGCCGACACCGGCGGCCCCGCTCCCACCGCCAGCAGCAGACCCCCAGCCCTTGCTCCAGCCCCACCCGCCGACCCCCTCGCCGCCCTCACCCCCACCCAACAGGCCGCGATCATCACCGCCCTCCGCGCCGAACTCGCCGCCGCCGCCAAAACCGCCGACCGCAAAGCCCTCTACGCCAACCTCCTCTTCTTCACCGCCGGCCTCCTCGCCAGCATCCTCATAACCCTCCTCATCCAACCCCTCTGACCGCGCCTTTCCCGGGCCCTCCCACCGCACCCGCCGGCTGCCATCCTGGGTGGGTCAGCGATCAGACGAAGGAGCTTTCATGAGTTTGTCGCTCGGAGCAATCGTGCTGAACGTCCCGGACAGGGTGCGGTCGGCAGCCTTCTGGAGCCAGGCGCTCGGGTACGACCCTGACCCGGGCAACCCGGACTTCCTCGGTCCCAGGAACGGGCACGGGTCCCGCATCCACCTCGACGAAACCGACCGCACCCACCTCGACCTCTGGGTAGACAAGACCACCTCCACCCCCGAGGCCGAAGTCGAGCGCCTCGTCGCCCTCGGCGCCCGCCGAGTCGAGGACTGGGTCTATCCCCCGGACGCCGACTTCATCGTCATGGAAGCCCCCGACGGCACCACCTTCTGCATCATCGGCTGACCCCCAGCCTCGCAACTCCGTGACTACGGCTACTCGGATTCAGGCGAATGAGTGCTCGGCGAAGCTGAGGCCGCCGCGTTCGGCCGGTGTGAGCAGTTGGCGGCGTACGTGCTGGGGCGGTCGGCGGAGGTACTGCGTGAAGCCGGCCGAGCGGAGGCGGAGGTCGAAGTTGTGGCCCTCGAGGTGCCACAACGGATCAGGAGTCGCGTCCGGCGGATCGAGACGGTGCAGTGCGTCGATCTCCAGCAGCTCGTGCAGCGGCCCGAAGTCACCCCGGATCTCCCAGGCACCCTCGAACACGAGCGTCGCCGGCGCAATCCAGAAACTGAACGCCTGACCATCCACCCACCGAACGATGTAGTCGACGTCAAGCAGCACACGCGCCGGCGGCAGCGTCCCGTCGTCGTACTCACCGATGCTCACCGCATGGATCCGGCAGTCATGCCACCCCATCACGGCGAAGTCGGCATCCGTCCAGGTCGCCTTGGTCAACCCCGACGGCTCATGCGGCAGCGCGATCACCGCGCCAGTATCCAGCCACTAGGGTGTGCCGGGTCCGTTCGTCGCGGTGGGGAGGGTTGTGGAGCTCGGGTTGGTGGGGCAGGCGATCGGGATGTTCGCGATCACCAACGTCGACGACCTCGTGATCCTCGCGCTGTTCTTCGGACAAGCACAACGCGCCGGCCGGACCGGCGCCGTACGGATCGTGGTCGGACAGTACCTCGGATTCATCGCCATCCTCGCGGCGTCCATCCTCGGCGCGCTCGGCGCCGGACTGCTGCCTGACGCCGCGATCCCGTACCTCGGCCTGCTCCCGCTGGCACTCGGACTGCGCGCCGCCTGGTCGGTCTGGCGCGACCGCGGCAAGCCGGAGGAGCACAACGTGACCGCCGTGACGAGCTGGCAGGTCGCCGCGGCCACGTTCGCGAACGGTGGCGACAACATCGGCGTCTACGTCCCCGTCTTCGCCACCGCGGGAATCGGCCGTACGACGATCTTCGTCGCGGTGTTCCTGGTCGGCGTAGCAGTGTGGTGCGCCGCCGGCCGCTACTTCGCCACGCGCCCCGTGATCGCCCAAGCCCTCGCCCGCTGGGGCCACATCCTGCTCCCCATCGTCTTGATCGCAATCGGCCTCGCCATCCTCGCCGAAGCTCTCTGATCGTTGTGTCCCCGCCCCTCGTCGTCGAATAGGATCCGGCTGAGTGATGCGCTCGAAACTTCTTCAGCAGGTGGCCGACCTCGTGCCGACCGCGGTCGGCGACGACTGTGTGCGCGTAGGCATCGACGGTCCCGACGCCGCCGGCAAGACCACCTTCGCTGACGAGTTGGCCGACGTACTGCGCTCTCTTGGACGACACGTCATCCGCGTCTCGGTCGACGACTTCCACAACGTCCGCGACCTCAGGTACCGCCGCGGTCGCCTGTCACCTGAAGGTTTCTGGCTGGACGCGTTCAACTACGACCGTCTCCGCTCCGACGTCCTCGACCCTCTGGGCCCAGCCGGCTCCCGCCGGTACCGCCGAGCCGCCCATGACCTGACCACGGATCGCGTCCTCACCCCGCCGTACGAAACCGCCACGCCCAACGCAGTCCTCGTCGCCGACGGCCTCTTCCTCCACCGCGACGAACTCGCCACCTGCTGGGACTTCTCGATCCTCCTCACCGTCCCGTTCGACGTGACCACCCAAAGAATGGCCACCCGAGACGGCACCAACCCAGACCCCAACCACCCCACGATCCAGCGCTACATCGCCGCCCAACACCTCTACACCAACGCCTGCGATCCCCACTCCCTAGCCACACTCATCATCGACAACACCACCCCCGAAACCCCACACCTAGTCCGCTGCCCCTAGCAGCCGCACCCAAGAGCCCACGGCAACTGGGTTTCCCCTCGTAGCGTGGAGACATCCCCTTTGAGGTGAGGGCGATGGCTGAGGCACGAAGGAAGTTCGATCAGGAGTTCAGGCAGGGCG
>NZ_JBFAHB010000093.1:0-32042 GCF_040653975.1 Kribbella sp. NPDC050820 | reverse complement strand
GGTGTGTGTCAAGGGCGCCTTCGGCGTCCGCTGCGCGGATCTTCGACCCTTGACACACACCACCACGACCAGGGAAGGACGCAGCTGTTCCGGAGCAGCTCACCGGAGTGGTCGCGTGCCGGGGTGGACTTGGTCTGCCGGTGTGGATCCGGGGGATCTGGATCATGAGATTGGGTTCGAGTGGGGCGTGTTGTGTCGGTGTTGTGTCGGTGGCGCGTCCGGAGATCGGGGTCGGATCGGACGGTGTTTGCCGGCGGTGCATCCGGAGGTTGGGGTCGGATGAACCGAACCGAGGCGGAGGTCGTCAACACATCGTCGGGCTGATCACGCCGCGGGCCTGCCGTGTGTCGGCGGCGCTCGAACTCCGTGGCTTCAGGTCCTTGAGTTGATGGTTCGGTGGGTGGTCGGATTTGTCCGCATGCTGGTCGGGTTCGGCTGATAGCCGTGGGCTTGAACACCCTCCGGGGACCTCGGACATCACACAGCCTGTCCTAGGTCCCCAGTTCCTGTGCAAGCCCCCAGGTGATTCCACCGGGGTCCCGGGATGCGGACGAAACTGGCCATATGCCGGGCAAACCGGGGAGCCGGGCGAACCGGCCGAGCTGGGTCAGCCGGGTAAGTCGGGTGGAGTTGGATCAGCCGGGCGGGCTGGGTCGGTTTGCCGAGCTGGGTCAGCTGGGCATGCCGGGCGAGACCGGCCATTCGCCGGGGAAGCCGGGGAAGCTGGGCGAGCTGGGTCAGCCGGGGGAGCTGGGTCAGGGGGGCAAGACCGGCCAGATGTGGGGCGGCTCTGTTGGCAGCGGTGGTTGGCGGGTTGTGTCGTCGTTGGCGTGCTGCAACCCGGCTGTGCGCACAGACCCGTCAGTGCGGACGGAACTCGGCGGCCGAGAGGCCGGGTTAGCGGACGGTGATGGTGGCGTGGCCGCCGCGTACGGGGTTTTGGTTGTCGGTTACTTCTATTCGGTAGAGCTGGGTGGTGCCGGAGGGGGCTGTGGTGTCGGTGAGGGTGATGGTGGGGCGGCTCCAGAAGGTGGAGTTGGCGGTGGTGGTGGCTACTACGGTGTTGGTGGCGCCGCGGAGGAGGCGGTAGGTGAGTTTGATGTCGTCGTTGTCCAGGGACGTTTGGACGGTGGCCTTCACCTGGCCGGGTGTCGTGCTGGACAGGGTCGGCAGGGCTGGGCCTAGGGGTTTGGCGCCTGGGCCCAGGTTGGTGAAGCGGGTGAGGCCTTGTTGGCCGACGCCGTTGACCTTGGTGAAGTCGCCGCCGACCCAGAGGTCTGCGCCGCCGGTGGCGGAGACGAGTGGGCCGACCTCGGTTGGCGGGCCGGCGTTGGTGTTCGGGAACCAAGGGCCGAGTGAGCCGGTGGCTGGGTTTTGCAGGAGGAGGAAGTGGGCGCCGGTGCCGTCCTGGAACCCGCCTGGGCAGCTGTGTGCGTGCGAGCCCTTGAACAGCCAGCCGTTGACGTAGGTGACCGCCTCGGTGGCGCCCAGGCAGTTGTTCTTCCAGACCAGGTTGCCGGTGGCGACGTCCGCGGCCCATGTTCCGTCGAAGCAGCCGCCGCCGTCGCCGGCGTTGGCGAAGTACACCCGGTTGCCGGCAGTCTCGATGTCCTTGACCCGCGACGTGCAGCCACTGGACGGCAGCGGTACGGCGGATGCCGCAGCGAACGGGAGCAGCGCGCCGGTGGAGTTGTTGACGCTGGCAACCGCCCAGCGGTTGACCCCGCCGATCTTCGCGAACGTGCCGCCCAGATACACCTTGGAGTTGTCGTCGGCTGCGTCGATCGCGTACACGTCCGCGTCGGCGTTCGGGTTCCACGGCAGCAGGCTGCCGTTGACTGTGCTGATCGCGGCCACGCGGTTCCGGGTGACGCCGTTCACCAGGCCGAACGAGCCGCCGAAGTACAGGCTGGACCCGCCGACGGCGAGTGCCTTCACCCGGTAGGAGACGCTCGGTTTGATGGTCGAGACCAGTGCCCCGGTCGCCGTGTCGAAGGCCGCGATCCGGTTCCGCACCTGGCCGTCCACGCGGGTGAAGTCGCCGCCGACGTACACCCGGGAGCCGTCCGGCGCAGCCACGATCGACCAGACGACGCCGTTCAGCGTGTGGTTGAACGTGGTGTCGAGCGCACCGGTGGTCTGGTTGAACGCGGCCAGGTAGGTCCGCGTGGTCTGGCTGGTCCCTGCCGCCGCGCCCGGCGGACGGACCTTGGTGAACCGGCCACCGACGTACGCCTTGCCCTTGGCAACGGCCAGCCCGAGCACACTGGCGTCGGTCTGCCAGGCCGAGTTCGCGACCGCGGTCAGCGAGGCGCCGGTCCCGGTCGCGGGTTGGAGGGGTACGGCGCTCAACGCGAGACCGGCCGCCCCCAGCACAGCAATGACTCTCCCCATGAGAAGTCCCCCTTGCCCCAGACAACCAATGTACGACCGGCAACCCCCTGCCCGTCTATAGCAAGAGGGGTCTGCCCGATCAGGCAGACCCCTCTGGACCGGTACGACGGCCGGCTTTACTACGGCACCTTCACGCTGACCGACGGGCCCTTCATGATGTTGCGCCCGTCGTGCACCTCGATGTGGTACGTGTACGTCTGGCCGCGCTTCACCCCGGTGTCGGCCACCGTGTAGGCCTTCCGCGCCTCCCAGTAGTACGACATGTACTTGAACGACCCGATGTTGGTCGTCCCGCGGAACACGTTGTAGGTCAACGAGATGTTGTCCAGGTCGTACACGTCGCTGAACTTCACCTGCACCTTGTCCGAGGACGGGATCAGGATCGGCGCCTTCGGTACGGCGGGAGCCGCGCCACCCGGCGTGTTGGTGAACCGGGTCAGTCCCTGCTGGATCTTGTTGTTGACGTGCAGGAAGTCGCCGCCGACCCACAGGTCGGTGCTGGTCCCGGCCATCGCCAGCGGGCCGACTTTGGTCGTGCTGCTCTGGTTCGCGTCGGTGTTCGGGAACCACGGGCCGATCTTGCCGTTGATGGCGCTCTCGACCAGCAGGTAGTGCGTCCCGGTGCCGTCCGGGAACGCGCCGCTGTCGCTGCAGTTGTGCGCGTGCGAGCCCTTGTAGACCCAGTTGCCGATCGCCTTGATCGCCTCGGTCGCGCCCAGACAGTTGTTCTTCCACAGCAGCTTGCCGGTGCTGACCTGGGCGGCGAGCACGCCGTCGTAGCAGCCGCCGCCGTCACCGCCGTTGGACACGTACACGTTGTCGCCGAGGGTGTCGATGTCCTTCACCCGGGTGGTGCAGGTCGCGGTCGGCTTCGGGATCGCCGCCGCGGCCGGGAACGAGTACGCCGCGCCCGTGGTGTTGTTCGTCATCGCCAGCGAGTAGTGGTCCTTGCCGTTGATGGTGCTGAACGGGCCGCCGACGAACACCCGGGTGCCGTTGTCGGACAGGTCGATCGCGTACACGTCGCCGTTGGCGACCGGGTTCCACGGCAGCAGGTCGCCCTGGATCAGCCGGACCGCGCCGAGCCGGCTGCGGACGGCGCCGTCGATCCGGCCGAACGAGCCGCCGATGAACACGCTGTTGCCGAAGATGGCCAGCGCCTTGACCCGGGCCGAGACCACCGGGTCCCAGGCCGCGACCAGCTTGCCGGTGACGACCGAGAACATCGCGATCTTGCTGCGCTTGATCCCGTTCACGGTGGTGAAGTCGCCACCGATCACCACCCAGTTGCCGTCCGGGCTGGTGGCGATGCTGTAGACCGGGCCGTTCAGCTTGGGCGCGAACGCCGTCGGCGCCCCGGTGGTGCGGTTGAAGGCGGCAATGTAGGTGCGGGTGGCCTCCCCCTGGCCGGCCGGCTTGCCTGGTTGCCGGATCTTGGTGAACAGACCGCCGGCGAACACCGTGTTGCCGCTGATCGCCAGCGCGTTGACGCTGTTGTTGGTCTGCCACGAGGTCTGCTTGATGGCCGAGACGGCCGAAGCGAAGCCCGGAGTCGCCGCCTCCACCGGCGGTCCGGAGGGGATCAGCGCGGCGGCGACGACGGCCGCTGCGGTGACAAGGGCGAACACATACTTCTTCATCAATGTCCTTTGGACTGGGCGGGGGTCAGTCGTGGGGCGGTGCGTGCCTCACTGCACGCACCCAGCGGACCTTAGCGCTGCGTGAGGTCGACCGGAAGCCGACCTCACGCCCGCGTTATGACTTTGTGCTGCAGTTCCCAGACTCTGCGTTCATCGAGCGGCGAAGTGGTCCTGTACCTGAACCGCGCTGAGCGCGTACGGGTAGACCGCTGCCTCGTCGATCCCCATGCCGGTCTGGGGCGCCCCGCCACCCGGCCAGCTGTTGGTGTTGTCGTACCCCACCCGCCACCAGCCGTAGTACAGCGACGCCTGGCCGACGCTCGCGCTGCCGGCCAACGCGCCGTCGACGTAGAGCTTCATGGCGCCGTTGTCGAAGGTGCCGACCACGTGGTGCCACAGGCCGTCGTTCTTGCCCGACGTGCTGGTCAGCGTGCGCTGCGAGCCGTCGTTGACGCCGAACACGATCGAGCCGTTCGTGCGCATGTACAGCATCCGGTCCCCGCCGCCACCGCTGCTGGTGGTCTTGGAGTTGCCGAAGCCGATGATCCGGCCGCCGCGGTTGAACCCGCTCTGCCTGACCCAGGCCTCGACGGTGAACTGCTGCGGCATGCTGTACGCCTTCTCGCCGGCCATCCGGCCGCCGCTCGAGCTCGTCGTCATCGCCGTGTTGCCCGCGATCGCCCCGGCGGTGCCCAGCGTCACCCCGGTGTACGTGCCGTTGTTGCTCTGACCCGAGGAGTCGACCGAGGCCGTCGCACCGGCCGGCTCGCCCAGCCGCCAGTACGCCTGCGGGCCGTCGGCGTTGATGATCTGGTCGTACGACGTCGCAGGCGCCGAGGCGACCGTGACCGGGTCGGAGTAGTTGCCGCGGATCGTCGTACTGCCGTCGGTCACCTCGACGCGGTAGTTCGTCACCTCGCCCGGTGCCGACGAGGTGTCGGTGAAGTGCAGCCACGGCCGGTCCCACGGGGTCGACTTGGCGGTCACGGTGTCGATCGTGGTGTTGCTGAACCCCTTCAGCAGCCGGTATGTCAGCGTGCTGTCGTCGTTGTCGACCACGGTCGGGAAGTGGATCTGCACCACTCCCGGCTGGACGCTGTACGGGAGCAGCTTGGCCGGCTTGGCAGGCGCGGCACCCGGGGCCGCGTTGGTGAACCGGGTCAGGCCCTGCTGGCCGACGCCGTTCGTGGTGGTGAAGTCGCCGCCGACCCAGAGGTCGTTGCCGCCGGACGCGAAGGCGAGAGGGCCGACCTCGGTGGGCGGTCCGGCGTTCGTGTTCGGGAACCAGGGGCCGAGCGTGCCGTCGGACAGGTTCTGGGTCAGCAGGAAGCGGTAGCCGAAGCCCTGCGGGAAGCCGCCGGCGCCCTGGTTCACGCAGTCGTGCGCGTGCGAGCCCTTGTAGAGCCAGCCGTTGACGACCTTGACCGTCTCGGTGGCGCCCAGGCACTGGTTCTTCCACTTCAGCGTGTTGGTGGCGATGTCGACCGCCCAGGTGCCGTCGAAGCACCCGCCGCCGTCCCCGCCGTTGCCGAAGTACACGGTGTCGCCGCTGGTGTCGATCGCCTTGACCCGGGTGGTGCAGGAGCCGTTCGGCGGCGGTACGGCGGACGCGCCGGGGAACGGCAGGACGCCGCCGGACAGCGGGTCCAGGCTCGACACGGTGTTCTGGTTCGTGCCGTTGACCGTGCTGAACTGGCCGCCCGCGTACACCTTGGAGCCGTCGTCGGCGACGTCCACGGCGTACACGTCGCCGTTCACGGCCGGGGCCCACGGCAACAAGGTGCCGGCGTCCGCGGTGACCGCGGCCAGCCGGAGCCGCTCGATGTTGTTGACCAGGCCGAACGAGCCGCCGAAGTAGACGGTGCCGCCGGCAACCGAGATGGTCTTCACCCGGTAGGAGACCGAGGGCTTCCAGTTCGTCACCAGCGCGCCGGTGGCAGTGTCGAAGGCGGCGATCCGGTTCCGGGTGACGCCGTTGACGGTGGTGAAGTCACCGCCGATGAAGATCCGCGAGCCGTCCGCGCTGGCGGCCACCGCGTACACCTGGCCGTTGAGAACCGGGGTGAACGCCGTGACCAGGTCACCGGTGGTCTCGTCGAAGGCGGCCAGGTAGGCCTGCGCGACCTCGTTCGTCCCGGCTGCGGCGCCCGGCGGACGGACGCTGGTGAACCGGCCCCCGGCGTACACCTTGCCGTCCGCGACAGCGATCCCCTGCACGCTCGCGTTGGTCTGCCAGGTCGGGCTCTCGGCCGCCGACAACGAGGCCTCGATACTCTGCGCGGGCGGTGCCAGCACCAGCACCAGCGACCCGGCGATGAGAGCGCCCACGACCCCCAGACGCGCGAACAGCCATCTCTTCTTCATGCTGCGGTGTCCCCCTCGGACAGGCGCGATCGCCGCGCCGCACTCGACTCTCCGGACTGCCCCCGGAGATCCCCGAGAAGAGAGTAGGCCACAGACAGAGATGGTTTGGCCACCCCGCGCCCACGGCCCGGGTCTGCCTATATCCTGGGTCGCTGGCTCGAAGGGAATGGGGTACGGATGGAACCGGGCACCGTGGTCTGGCGGGAGACCGCGCAGTCACTGCTGCGGCAGAAGTGGCTGATCATCGGCTGCATCCTGCTCGGACTCGTCGGCGCCTCGGTGTTCGCGTTGTCCCAGACCGAGCGCTGGACCGCGTCCAGCCAGTTGGTCATCGGCCCCGCCGTACCGCCCGCCTTGGTCGGGAAGCTGCCCAGCAGCGCGGACAAGACCGGCCCGCTCGGCATGGACCTGCCGGCCGAGACCCAGGCCCGGGTGATGGCCAGCCCGACCCTGCTGCGCAGCGTCGCCAAGTCGCTCGGGCTGCCGACCACCGACCGGACCGTCCAGGACCTGGCCGCGGTCACCCGGGTCAAGGCGGTCACCGACAACGCGTACCTCGTCACCACGGACGGCCCGACCTCCTCCGAGGCGGTACGGCGCGCCAACGCCATCGCGGCCATCTACCTCAAGCAGCGCAACGACGAGGCCAAGTCCCTGCTGACCACGCTGGCCAGCCAGGCGCAGGACCGATCGAAGACCGCCACCCAGCAGTCCCGGAGCCTGGTCAGCCAGATCGACGAAGCCGTCCAGCGAGGCGACTCGCAGACCGCGGCCGCGCTCCGCGACCAGCGCGTCGGGCTGGCGACCGAGGCCCGCCAGGCGGCCGACGACGCGGCCGCGATGCTCAAGGCGCTGACCGCAGTCGGCGCCGGCAGCGAGCTGGTCACTCCGGCCACCACGGACACCGCGACCGCGTCGCCGATGGTTGCGCGGGACGTGTTGGTCGGCGGCATTCTCGGCCTGGTGCTCGGCTTCGGCCTGGCGCTGCTGCGGTCGCACCTGACGCCGTACATCCTGACTCGTGACCAAGCGGCCCGCGCGGCGAGCTCGCCGGTGATCGCGGCGTCCGAGGGCAACCGGCGCCGGTTGTGGCACCGGGAAGCTCCCGAGCTACCGCAGTACGAGATCACCGCGCTCGGGGCCGAGGCGAGCGGCGCGCTCGCCCGCCGCGAGCTGAACCCGCGCGCCTTTGCCGGCGGCGGTCCCGGTGCGCTGCTTGTCGTCTCCGCCTCACCGACGCCGAACTCGGCCGGGATCGCGCTCGCGATGGCCGAGGCGAACGCGCGGGACGGTCGCGAAACCCTGCTGATCCTGGCCGACGTCGAAGGTACGCCGGTTCTCCCGCACGTGACCGGGCACGAGGGGCTCACCGACCTGGTGCACGAGCCGGCCGCGACCCGCGCGATCCGGGCGCGGAAACTGTTCCGTCCGGGCACGGTCGCCGACCTCTACGTGCTGCCGCCGGGCCTGAACCACGAGGAGACGGCCGAGGCTGTCGGGCCGTCGCTGGTGCCGGGCATCGTCGCGGACCTACCGCCCGGGTACTCCGTGGTCATCCACGGTCCGGCCGCGGTCGGACGGCACGGCATCACGCCGCTGGCCGCCGCGGTCGACGCGTCGGTGCTGGTGGTGCAGGTCGGTCATGACAAGGAGATGGATGTCGCCCGGCTGACCGGCGCTCTGCAGTTCGCTGGGGCTCCGGTGCTGGGCGTCGTACTGATCGGCGCCTCGGCGCATGACGAGACGCTGGGTATCCCGCTGAACTTCAAGCCGGTCGAGTCGGCCGCTCCACCGATCCGCTGACCGTGTCGACGTACCAGCTGGCTCGGCCGGTGCCGGGGACCGTTGACGAGGTCCAGAAGCCGGCCTGGTTCTGGCTGATGCTGTGGTGCCTGTTCGTGCTCGGCGTCCAGCCGTGGTCGTCGCGAGTGGCCGCTCCGCAGGGCACGACCGGCTCGACGAACAGCCTGATGAAGGGGCTGCTGCTGGGAGCGATCTTCCTGATCGCGCTGGCGGCGACCAAGCCGGGGTTCCGGACGCGGGTCAATCCGACCAGCAGTCTGTACGTGCTGTACGTGATGTTCGCGACCGCGACCGCGTTCCTGCTGGCCGAGCCGACCGGGCCGTTGATGCGGCTGGCCCGGTTCCTGATCGGGCTGGTGCTGGTCTTCCTGCTGTGGCGGCCGCTCGTGCAGGTCCCGGAGCGGTTGATCCGGGCCCATCTGTGGGCGCACCTGTTGCTTGCTTCAACGGTCGTGCTGAGTCTGGCGTACGCACCGAGCCAGGCCTGGCGGCCGTTGAGCTCGCTCGGGACCGGGTACCGCCTGCAGGGTGTCATCATCCCGATGCTGCCGCCGCGGGTCGGCGAGGTCGGGGCGATCCTGCTCGGGCTCGCGCTGATCGGGTTCATCTGCAAGAAGCTCTCGTTCGTGCCGGCCGCCGGACTGATCGGGATGGGCGTCGTCCTGGTCGCGGCGAGCCGGACCCGGACCTCGGCGGCGGCGATCGCGTTCGGGCTTGTGCTCGCGCTGATCCTGACAAGAAAGACGTGGTTCGGTCGGTTCGTGAGCCTCGCGGTGCCGGCGCTGGTCGGGATCGCGTTCCTGACGATCGGGTCACTGCATACCTGGCTGCTGCGCGGGCAGGGGACGCGGCAGATCAGCTCACTCAGTGGCCGGACCACCAGCTGGCAGGCAGTGCTGGACGAGAAGGTGTCGCTGCAGACGGCGATCATCGGTCACGGCCTCGGCAACAAGCGGGTGCTGCTGCGGCGCGGTGAGGGCGACATCGACGTGATGGCGATCGACAACAGCTGGCTCGGCCTCTACTGGGAGACCGGCCTGGCCGCGGTCACGATCGTCGCCATCGCGCTGATCGTCGCCTGGGTGGCGGTCCTGCGCGCGCCCACGCCGTACGTGAAAGCCTGCGGCGCCCTTCTGCTCGGCTACATCACCGCCGCCTCCCTCAACGAAAGCGGCCTGTCCGACCTCAGCTCGATGACCCTCCACCTCCTGGTCGCCGCCGCCGTCTGCGACGCCGACCGAATCCGCCACCGAGCCAGACAGGCGGCCGCCGCTCAGCGACAAGCAGGCTCGATCGCCCGAGCCAGCATCACCACGGGAATCGGCTGACGGCGGTCACGTCCTCGGCTGTCCACTTACCCGTCAGCGTCGGCGGGACCCGCTCGCACAGGCTGTTCGAGCCGCAGCGTAGCCGGTCTGGTCAGGTGGTGACGGAGTCCTGGTCGAAGCCGGCTTCTTGCCATTCGGGCCAGGTCATGGTTTTGCCTTGGTAGGCGAAGCGGTTGCCGGTGAGCTGGTAGCTGTTGCGGCGGAAAGTGACGGCGCCGGGTTTGGTGGGGGAGCGCTTGTTCTCGACGACGCCGGTGCTGGCGGTGGCGTTGTCCATCACGACCAGGTTGCCTTCGATGACGACGTCGGCCAGGACGTAGGTGCCGCGCGGGCCGTCGCCGCGGGTGCGGGACTGGATCGAGATGCCGTTGCGGTTGCTCTTCACCAGGTTGCCGCTGACCTGCACGCCGGCCGAGGTGTTCACGTTGATCCCGCCGCCGTCCCACAGGCTCCCGCCGGACCCGCGGCCGGTGCCGAAGCCGTTGCCCTCGACCACGTTCTGGTCGATCACCGCCTGGTAGCTGATCTCGTACCGGATCCCGTCCGCGGCGTTGGCCCGGATCCGGTTGCCGGTGATCCGCCGGTCGTACTCGGCGATGTCGCTCCACATCCCGATGCCGCGGTTGGCCACGATGTCGTTCCCGGACACCTCACCCGAGGACCGGGTGGACTTGATCCCGCCGGACTCCCAGTCGGCGATCCAGAACCCGTCGGTGTTGTTCCGGGTGACCAGGTTCCTGGTGATCCGGACCCCGGCCGACTTGTACTGCCCGATCCCGAGCTGGCCGTTGTCGGCGACCGTGTTCCCGCTCAGCTCGGCCCGGTCGCCCTCGATCACCATGATCCCGACCGCGTGGTTCCAGCGGACCTCGTTCGCGGTGACCTTCCAGCCCGGGCCGACCTGCAGCGCGCCACCTTGCGGCCGGCTGGCGAAGTGCTCGATGGTCAGCCCGCTGACCGTCACGTTCCTCGCCGACTTCTCGATCGCGGTCGGCGTCCGCGACATCTCGACCACCCGGCCGTCCGGATCCTCGGCGACGTACACGGCGTTGCTCGAGTAGTCGCCGTAGAACGTTCCCGGCTTCAGCTCGTCCAGACTCATCACCCGGGTCAGGTGCTTGCCGTCGACAAACACCTGCTCACCGCGCTGGCACGGCTTGGTCTTGTTGTCCTCGCACTGTCCTTTGAGCTCGTACGGCGCCGGCAGCACCCCACGCACCACCCACCGGTCGCCGTCCCGCTTCCACCCGTCCAGCTGCACAGATCCGGTTAGTACGACGCCAGCGCCGCCACCCAACGTGTCGCCGGTCCGCGGCCGGATCGCCCGGCTGATCCGATGCACGCCCTTGGCGAAGCAGAACGTCGTCCCGGAAGGCTGCCCGTCGATGACCTGCTGCGGATCGGCTCCGACCGGAATCGCAGTACCCCGGCAGGGCATCGCCGTACCAGGGCCGGTCGGACCGAGCGCCGCGGCGGCCGCAGCCGGGGGAGCGGTCGGCACTGTCACGGTCGGCGTCGCGGCTGAGGTCGTCGGCGATGGTGCGCCCGCGTCGTCCGAGCAGCCGGCCAGCAACAACAGCAGCACGGCACCACCGGCCGTGACAGCACGACGCCTCATCCACGTTCCTTCACAGCTGCCCCCGGCCAACAGATCTGCTGGAGACTACCGGCAGGAGGGGCGACGCACGTCAGCCGAGGTAGGTGTCTCGCGCGAGGTTGTAGGCGAGGTCCTGGGCGACCCGGAAGGCGTCGTCCTCATCCAAGCGGTGCTGGACGACCAGGTTGGCCAGGTACCCGGCGTCGATGCGGCGCGCGAGGTCGTGCCGCGCGGGGATCGACAGGAAGGCCCGCGTGTCGTCGACGAAGCCGGACGTGTTGTAGAACCCGGCGGTCTCGGTGACGAGCTCGCGGAACCGCCGCATCCCGTCCGGGCTGTCGAGGAACCACCACGGCGCCCCGAGCCGCACCGCGGAGTACACACCGGCCAGCGGCGCCAGCTCCCGCGAGTACACCGTCTCGTCGACCGTGAACAGCACCATCCCGAAGTTCGGCGAGTGCCCGAACCGCTCGAGCAGCGGCTGCAACGACCGGGTGAACTCGGCCGCCACCGGGATGTCGTGCCCCTTGTCCGGGCCGTACGTCGAGTGGATCGCCGGATCGTGGTCCCGCAGCACGCCCGGGTGCAGCTGCATCACCAGCCCGTCCTCGGCCGACATCACCGCCGACTGGTACAGCATGTGCCCGGCGAACGCACTCGCGTCCACCGCCGAGACCTCACCCTTCAACGCGGCAGCGTAGATCCGCGACGCCTCGTCGTCCGACAGCGGAATCGCGGCCGCGCTCAGGTGCCCGTGGTCGGTCGCCCGCGCACCCGCCTCCACGAACGCCTGCCGACGCTGACGGATCGCCTGCAGATAACCCCCGTACGTCGAGGTGTCGACGTCGGCCAGCGCGCCGAGCTGCTCGATCAGGTCACGCCAGTCCGGCCGGTCCAGGTGTACGACGGCATCCGGCCGGAAGGTCGGGATCACCCGGCCGGGCAGGTCCGCAGCGAGCTTCGCGTGCTCGGCCAGGTCGTCGGTGGCGGCGTCGGTCGTGGAGATCAGCTCGATCGCGAACCGGTCGAGCAGCGCCCGCGGCCGGAAGTCGGGCTCGGCGAGCCGCGCGGAGATCTGGTCGTACAGCTCGTCGGCGGTCTCGGCCGACGGGTGCGTGGTGACGCCGAGGACCTCGGCGAACTCGTGCTCCAGCCAGTACCGGCTCGGGGTGGCCAGGAAGAGGTGCCAGTTCGCGCAGAACTCGCGCCAGATCTCCCGCGGGTCCGCGGCCGGGGCGCCGTCGCGGCGGGGCAGGCCGAGCCGCTCGGGGGAGATGCCCTGCGAGATCAGCATCCGGGTGACGTAGTGGTCCGGGACGACCAGGAGCTCGGCCGGGTTGCCGAACGGCGCGTCGGTGGCGAACAGCGAGATGTCGACGTGCCCGTGCAGGCAGAGCAGCGGCAGGTCCTTCGTCGACGCGTGGATCCGCCGGGCGATGTCACGTGCCTCGCCGGCGGGCAGTGCGCGGTCCGGATGAGGCTGCAGTGCCTTCGGCATGGGTCCTCCGGGAGGGGTCGGCTGCAACGGATGCTGCAAAGGATTGCAGTCGCCACCGACCTGACACAAGTCCTTGTCCACAAGGCGAATCCGAAGCGCTGCAAAAGTCCGTCAACGAAACCTTGACATGCTGCTGAAACCGATTGCAGACTCAGGCCTGACCCCGGGAGGAGGTGACCATGCCTGCGACGATCCGTGACGTCGCGCGGCTGGCGGGTGTGTCGCCGTCCACCGTGTCCCGTGCGCTGTCGATGCCGGAGATGGTCAACGCCGCCACCCGGGCCCGGGTCACGGCCGCGGTTGAGCAGCTCGGCTACCAGCCGAACCGGGCCGCCCGTGGGCTGATCACCGGCCGGACCGGCAACATCGGCCTGGTCGTGCCGGACCTTGCCAACCCGTTCTTCGCCAGCGTCGCCAAGGGCGTCCAGGCCCGCGCCCGGCGGTACGACGTGGCCGTCTTCGTCGCGGACACCGACGAGGACGCAGCGGCCGAGGTCGGTCTGGTCCGGGCGCTGGCCAAGCAGGTCGACGGGCTGATCCTGTGCTCACCCCGTGCGGGTGATGCCGACCTGTCCGCGATCGCCCAGGAGACGAACGTCGTACTGGTCAACCGCACGGCCGAGGGTGTGCCCGGTGTCATTTACGACAACGAGGGCGGCATGCAGCAGGCCGTCGCGCACCTGGTTGCGCTCGGCCACCGCCGGATCGCCTGGGTCGGCGGACCGGTCACCTCGTGGTCGACGCAGCACCGCAGCATCGGCCTGAGCAACGCCCTCTACGCCCACGGCGCCGAGCTGGCCAGGGTCGGCAGCTTCGCCCCGACGTACGAGGGCGGCATCGCGGCGGCCGACCAGGCCGTCGCCACCGGCGCCACCGCGGTGGTCGCCTACAACGACCTGGTCGCGATCGGGCTGCTGGCCCGGTTGCACGCCCGTGGGATCTCGGTGCCCGGCGACCTCAGCGTGGTCGGCATCGACGACATCGCCATGTCCCGGATGGCCAGGCCGTCCCTGACCACGGTCCGGCTGCCGAAGCAGGAGGCCGGCCGGATCGCGGTCGAGCTGCTGCTCGCGGTCCTCGACGACCCGGACCCCGACAGCGCCGTCGGCACCCGCGGGACGCTGCACGGCGAGCTCATCGTCCGGGAGTCCAGCGGTCCAGCACCACACGCCTGATCCGACGATCAATCCCGGCCCCGTGCCGGGACCGCCCTTGATCCAGAGGAGACACCGCCGATGCCCATTCAGCGGAGGATGAGCAAACTCGCCGCCGTCAGCGCCATCGCCGTACTGGCCGCCTGCGGCGCACCTACCACCAACCAGCCGGCCGGCGAGAGCACCGGCGACGTCCCGGACAAGCCGGCGAAGGCGGTGACGCTGAACATCCTCGACGTGGCCGGCAACCTGCAGCTGACCCAGGGCATGATCGACGACTTCGTCCAGCAGCACTCCGACGTGATCTCGAAGGTCACCTACTCCAAGGCGCCCGCGCCGGAGCTGGCCGGCAAGATCAAGGCCCAGCAGAACGCGAACCGCGTC
This sequence comes from Kribbella sp. NPDC050820, assembly GCF_040653975.1. Classification (NCBI taxonomy): domain Bacteria; kingdom Bacillati; phylum Actinomycetota; class Actinomycetes; order Propionibacteriales; family Kribbellaceae; genus Kribbella; species Kribbella sp. NPDC050820. The sequence goes on along the minus strand of NZ_JBFAHB010000093.1, from coordinate 17,880 downwards.
GACATCGACCTCGTCCTGACCGGCGTCGACGGCCTGGCCGCAGGTCGCGACCAGGGCCTGTGGACGGACCTGCTGCCCAAGTACGCCGACCGCGTCGCCGGCATGAAGGACTACCTCCCGCCCGCGCAGAAGATGCAGGAGCTGGCCGGCAACAGCGGCGTCACCGTCACCTACTACCCGTCCGGCCCGCTGCTGGAGTACCTGCCGGCCAAGGTCCCGTCGCCGCCGAAGACCGCCGCGGACCTGCTCGCCTACGCGAAGGCCAACAAGGGCAAGGTCATGTATGCGCGCCCGTCCAACTCCGGTCCCGGCCGCACGTTCCTGATGGGCTTGCCGTACATCCTCGGCGACAAGGACCCGAAGGACCCGGTCAACGGCTGGGACAAGACCTGGGCCTACCTCAAGGAGCTCAACCAGTACGTCGACTTCTACCCGTCCGGCACCGCGGACACGATGAAGGCACTGGCCAACGGCTCGGCCAACATCATCGCCAGTACGACGGGCTGGGACATCAACCCGCGAGTGCTCGGGACCGTGCCGAAGGAAGCCGCGATCGGCACCCTGGAAGGTTTCCACTGGGTCACCGACGCGCACTACGCCGTCGTACCGAAGGGTGTCTCGACCGACAAGCAGGCCGCGATCCTGCAGCTGCTGAACTTCATGCTCACCCCGGAGCAGCAGGCGAAGGCCTACGACAAGGGCTACTTCTACCCCGGTCCGGCGATCAAGGGTGTCGAGCTGTCGCAGGCGCCGCAGGACAGCCAGGACGCGATCTCCGAGTTCGGCCGGCCGGAGTACGACAAGCTCATCGCCGACCACCCGACCGAGGTGCCGCTGGACGCCAAGAGCCTGGTCGCGGCCTTCGACAAGTGGGACCGCGAGGTCGGCGGCAGCAAGGTGAAGAAGTCGTGAGTGGATTCGACCGGCTGCGGCTGGACGGGGTCGGCCGCCGGTTCGGTACGGCGGATGCCCTCGCCGGACTGGATCTGACGATCGAGCGGGGCGAGTTCATCGCCCTGCTCGGTCCGTCCGGCTGCGGCAAGTCGACCGCGCTGAACTGCCTGGCCGGCCTGCTGCCGCTCACCACCGGCAGCATCTGGCAGGACGAGAAGCGGATCGACACGCTGCCGCCGGAGAAGCGCGGCTTCGGCATGGTCTTCCAGAACTACGCGCTCTTCCCGCACCTGACCGTCCGCGACAACATCGCGTTCGGCCTGCGGATGCAGCGCCTGCCCAAGGACGCCGTACGGCGCCGCACGGCCGCGGCGATCGAGATGGTCCGGCTCGAGGAGCACGCCTCGAAGCTGCCCGGCCAGTTGTCCGGCGGTCAGCAGCAGCGGGTCGCGATCGCCCGGGCGACCGTGCTCGAGCCGTCGCTGGTGCTGATGGACGAGCCGCTCAGCAACCTGGACGCCAAGCTGCGGCTGGAGATGCGCACCGAGATCCGCCGCCTGCACCAGTCGCTCGGCCTGACCACGGTGTACGTCACGCACGACCAGGAGGAGGCGCTCAGCATGGCCGACCGCCTGGTCGTCATGCGCGCCGGCCGGGTGAAGCAGATCGGCACCCCCGAGGAGGTCCACACCAAGCCGTCCAGCTGGCACGTCGCCGACTTCATGGGCTACCGCAACCTGCTGACCGTGAAGGTCAAGGACGTGACCGGCGCCGGCGCTGCGATCGAGCTCGGCGGCACACCGGTCACCGGCGCGGCCCAGGCGACGGTCGCAGCCGGGGACGAGGTGATCGCGGCCGTGCGACCGGAAGACGTGAAGCTCGGCGACGAAGGCGTGAAAGGACTCGTCGAAGTGGTCGAGTACCAAGGCCGTGAGCGTGCCTTGGAGGTGGTGCTGGACGACGGCGTCCGGCTGCACGTCCGCACCGAACGCAAGGTCGACACGGGTGACCAGGTGGCCCTCACCGTCACACCCGGCCGACTCCTGGTCTACCCATCATGAGCGAGCGTAGCGAGCGAACAAAGGGCACAGCCGCAATCGCGCTCATGCCGGAGCCGAGCGCTAGCGAGGTAGAGGCATGAGCGCGACCACGAGCTGGCAGCACCGGCTGGCCGAGCGCGGCGTCGACCGCAAGCTCTGGTTGTTGCTGCCGGCCACGATCTTCGTGCTGCTGCTGTTCGTGTACCCGTTCCTCTACGGGCTGAGCCTGTCGTTCCAGCCGCTGAACGGCGGCGGCGTGCTCGCCAACTACCAGAAGTTCTTCGGCGACGCCTACCAGCGCGACACCATCATGACCACGCTGAAGATCGCGCTGCCCGCGGCCTTGCTGAACGTGCTGGCCGCCGTGCCGATCGCGTTCCGGATGCGGGGGAGGTTCCGCGGGAAGCGGCTGCTCACGACGCTGCTCGTCGTACCGATCACGCTCGGGACCGTGCTGACGGCGCAGGGGTTGCTGAACTACCTCGGCCCGACGGGCTGGTTCAACCGGGTGCTGACGTCGTTGCACCTCGTCGACGACCCGATCCGGCTGACGAACAACTACTGGGGTGTGTTCTTCTCGCTGATCATCACCGGGTTCCCGTTCGCGTTCCTGCTGGTGCTGTCGTACCTGAGCGGGATCGACCCGACCCTGGAGCGGGCGGCCGCGACCCTCGGCGCGTCCCGGTCGCAGCGGTTCCGGCGGATCACGCTGCCGCTGCTGGCGCCGGGGCTGGCCACGACGTTCCTGCTGACCTTCGTGCTCGCGTTCTCGGTCTTCCCGTCGGCGGTGCTGGTCGGTAACCCGGCCGGCTCGACCCGGGTGATCTCGCTGGCCGCGTACCAGGCAGCGTACGAGCAGTACGACTACGCCTACGCGTCGGCGATCGCGATGATCATGGGCGCGGTCGAGCTCGTGGTCGTGGTGATCGTGCTGCTCTGGCGGTCGCGGTTCTACACCGGATCGACGGGAGGCAAGGGATGAGCACCCGGGCGATCAGGGCGACACCGACCGCGTGGTTCATCTGGGCCGCGGTCATCTTCTTCTTCGTCAACCTGGCCGGCGTGGTCGGGTCGGTGCTGGTCAGCTCGTTCGGCAGGCGCTGGTTCGACACCTGGATCCCGGACGGTTTCACCAGCCAGTGGTACGGCGACGCGTGGCGCGAGTTCGGCCTGTTGCAGGTCATCTCGGTGACCCTGCTGGCGTCGGGGCTGGTCGTCGTACTGTCGGTTCTCGTCGGAGCGCCCGCGGCGTACGTGCTGGCCCGGCAGAGCTTCCCGGGGAAGCGGCTGGTGTATCTGACCTTCCTGCTGCCGATCCTGATGCCGCCGATCACCTACGGCATCCCGCTGGCGACGGTGCTCTACAAGTTCGGGTTCGCCGGGCACCTGTCCGGCGTGGTGCTGGCCAACCTGGTGCCGTCGGTGCCGTTCGTGATCCTGACGATGACGCCGTTCATCGAGCAGGTGGACCCGCGGATCGAGAGCGCGGCCCGGATGCTCGGCGCGAACACCCGGGCGATCTTCCTGAAGATCCTCGCGCCACTGCTCGTCCCGGGCCTGCTGGCGTCGGCGATCCTGGTGCTGGTGCGGACGGTCGGCATGTTCGAGCTGACCTTCCTGACCGCCGGGCCGGACTCGCAGACCCTGGTGGTGGCGCTCTACTACTCGATGTCGGCGGCCGGGATCCGTGCCCAGCAGTCGGTCGACGCGATGGCCGTCATCTACACGGCGATGATGCTGGTACTGCTGGTGGTGGCACTGCGCTTCGTGAACCCCACCCAGTTGGTGGCCCGTGTGAAGGAAGAACCATCGGAATGAAGGAGTACGTCGCTTGAGCAGGCTGAGTCTCACCAACCTTCCCGTCGCCCCCGCGGTCGATCCGCGGCAACTGTCGGTCGGCGTCGTCCACCTCGGGCTGGGCGCGTTCCACCGCGCGCACCAGGCGGTGGTCACCGAGCGGGCCGCCGTGGCCAGTGGGGACACCCGGTGGGGGATCGCCGGGGTGAGCCAGCGCTCGGCGAACGTCCGCGACCAGCTCGCACCCCAGGACGGTCTGTACGCCGTCCTCGAGCGCGGTCTCGGTGATCCGTCGGTCCAGGTGATCGGCAGCATCCGCGAGGTGCTGACCGCGCCCGAGGACCCGGAGGCCGTGGTCGCGCGGATCGCGGATCCGGCGGTGTCCGTGGTGACGCTGACGGTCACCGAGAAGGGCTACCGGGCCGCCGGGTCCGGGCTCGACCTGAACGATCCGGAGATCCAGGCCGACCTGACCGGCCGGCCGCCGCGGACAGTCGTCGGCCAGTTGGCCGCCGGGATCGCCCGCCGGGTCGAGCCGCTGACGATCGTGTCCTGCGACAACCTGGTCGCCAACGGCCCGTTCCTGCGCAAGCTCGTGCAGGAGTACTTCGAGGCGCTCGGCAAGGTACCGGAGTTGTTCGAGGCGACCCGGTTCCCGGCCAGCATGGTGGACCGGATCGTGCCGGCGACGACCGACGCGGACCGGGACGAGGCCGCCCGGCTGCTCGGCGTCCGCGACGAGGCCGTCGTGGTCGCGGAGCCGTTCCTGCAGTGGGTGATCGAGGACGACTTCGCCGGCGACCGCCCGGCCTGGGAGCTCGGGGGAGCGGTCCTCACCCAGGACGTCGCGCCGTGGGAGCAGGCCAAGCTCCGGATGCTCAACGCGACCCACTCGATGCTCGCCTACCTCGGCGCCCTCCGCGGCTACGAGACGATTGCCGAGGCGGTCCGCGACGACGAGCTCTCCGGCTTCGCACGGGCGCTGATGACCGAGGACGTCGTACCGACCCTGACGCCGCCCGACGGCCTGGACCTGACGTCGTACGGCGCCACCGTCCTCGAGCGGTTCGCGAATCCGGCGCTGAAGCACCGGACGACGCAGGTCGCCATGGACGGGTCGGTCAAGCTGCCGGTCCGGATGCTCGGCACGGTCCGCGACCGCCTGGCCGCCGGCGCCGAGCCACGGGTGATCTCGCTCGCCGTCGCAGCCTGGATGGTCTACGTCCTGAAGACCCCGACCGTGGACGACCCGCAGGCCGACCGGCTGAAGGCGGCGTTGGCAGGCAAGTCCGAGCCGGCCGCCGTGGTCGACGCGTTGCTGGGCGTGGAGTCCGTGTTCACGCCGGAGCTGCGCGACTCACCGGTCTTCCGGGACCTGCTGGTCGAGCACGTCAGCGCACTACTTTCCCGACCCTGAAGGTGCTGCCTGCGTCCTGGCCGGTCTGCCGCCACTCGGCCGCCGTGAACCACTGGCCGGTCTTCTGGAACCGCTCGGCGGTCAGGCTGTCCAGGATGTAGGTGTTGGCCTTCAGCGTGACCTCGCCGGTCGGGATCACCGCGCCGGAGTTCTGCACCATGCCGGTCGCGGTGGTGCCGCCCTTCATGGTCACCTGGTTGCCGGAGACAACGATGTCGCGGAGCACGTTCAGCCCCCACGGGCCGGAGCCGCGAGTACGGGACTGGATCGAGATGCCGTTCACGTTGTTCGCGACCACGTTGTCGCGGACCTGGACGTTCGAGGAGGTGTTGACGTTGATGCCGCCGCCGTCCCACAGCGAGGTGCCGGACCCGCGCCCGGTGCCGAGGCCGTTGCCGGTGATCACGTTGTCCTCGATCACGCCGTTGCGGCCGATCTCGTAGCGGATCCCGTCGGCCGCGTTGTCGACGATCTGGTTCCCGTTGAACGTGCGGCCGTCGTCGTACGCGTCACTCCACAGGCCGACTCCGCGGTTCGCCTTGATCAGGTTGCCGGTCACCCAGCCGCCGTTGGACCAGGTGGTCTTGATCCCGCCGGACTCCCAGTCGGCGATCCAGAACCCGTCGGTGTTGTTGTAGCTCACCTCGTTGTTCGCGATCGTGCCGCGCAGCGTGCTGTACTGCCCGATGCCGAGCTGGCCGTTGTGGTGGATCAGGTTCTTCTCCAGTACGGCGCCGTCGGCGTTCACCAGCATCGCGCCGACCGCGTGGTTCCAGCGGATGTCGTTGGCGTACACCTTCCAGCCCAGCCCGAGCTGGATCGCACCTCCCTGCGGGGGCGTGGCGAAGTGCTCGATGGTCAGGCCGCGCACGGTCACGGTGCCCGCGCTGGACTGGATCGCCCGCTCGGTCCTCGACATCTCCACCTGACGCCCGGCCGGGTTGTCGCCCACGTACACCGCGTTCGCCGCGTAGTCGGCGTAGAAGGTGCCCGGGGCAACCTTGTCCCGAACGGCCACCCGGGTCAGGTGCTTGCCGTCCAGGAAGACCTGCTCACGCAGGTAGCAGATGTTCGCCACGTTGTCCTCGCACTGCCCGGTCTGCCCGTACGCGGGCGGGAGCACACCAGTGGTCACCCAGTCGCCGTTCGACGCGGTCCACCTGGTCAGCCGGACCGACCCGGTCAGTACGGCGCCTTGGTCGCTGGCGAGCACCTGGTCGGCCTTCGGGCGGATGGTCTGCGTGATCCGGTGCAGGCCGGCGGCGAAACAGAACGTCGTACCGTTCGGCGCTTCGTCGACGAGCCTGGCCGCGTCCTGGCCGGGCTTGATCGTGACACCGGCGCAGGTGGGCGCCTGGGACGGGCCGGCGGGCAGGGCCGAGGGCGTGGGCGGGGCAGGTTGCGTCGGCTCGTCGTCCGGGAGGAGGCCGGAGACCAGGTCCGGCTGGTCGTCGTCCAGGATGGGGGAGCTGCTCGCGGGCAGGACCGTGGCGGCGACCGTGAAGGTGCCTGCTGCAACGATCGCGAGAACGGCGCTTGATGCCTTCATTGCGGAGCCTCCGGGGGCACAGGTGGGTCCTGAGCGCACCCCCCATGGCGCGGCTTCGCACAGCAGACTACTACTTCAGGTAGTCACGTCAATACATTCCGGCAGAAAAGTTGCCGTGGGCCCCGGTCAGTTCGCCAGGAAGCTGCCGATCGTGTCCAGGCCGGCCTGCTTCCAGCCCGCCGCGGTCAGCTTGGCGCCGAACTTGGCGAACCGCTGCGCGCCGAGCGCGTCCAGCACGTACTTGTTGCCGCTGAAAACCACCTCGCCGGCCGGGACCTGGGCGCCGGAGTTCTGCACCATGCCGGTGGCCTGGGTGCCGCCGGTCATCTCGATGGTGTTCCCGGTGACCTCGACGTCGCGCAGCAGGTAGGTGCCCCACGGCCCGCTGCCGCGGGTCCGGGACTGGATGGTGACGCCGTTGACGTTGCCGGAGACAACGTTGTTCCGCACCGTCACGTTCGTCGAGGTGTTGACGTTGACGCCGCCGCCGTCCCACAGCGACGTGCCCGAGCCGCGGCCGGTGCCGAAGCCGTTGCCGCTGATCGTGTTGTTCTCGATCGTGCCGTTGCGGCTGATCTCGTAGCGGATCCCGTCGGCGGCGTTCCCGACGATCTGGTTGCCGCTGATCACCCGGCCGTCGTCGGCCACGTCGGCCCACATCCCGACACCCTTGTTCTGCTTGATCAGGTTGCCGCTGACCGTCCCGGACGACTTGGTCGACTTGATCCCGCCGGACTCCCAGTCGGCGATCCAGAACCCGTCGGTGTTGTTGCCGGTGATCACGTTGCGGGTCACGGTCGCCGCGGCCGAGGCGTACTGGCCGAGGCCGAGCTGTCCGTTGTTGCGGATCAGGTTCTTCTCGACCCGGGTGTTGTTCGCCTGCACCAGCATGACGCCGACCGCGTGGTTCCAGCGGACGTCGTTGGCGGTCACCTTCCAGCCCGGGCCGGAGACCAGCGCGCCGGCCTGCGGTGCGCTGGCGAAGTGCTCGATGGTCAGGCCGCGGACGACCACGCCGGTTGCGCCGGACTCGATCGCGGTCTTCGTCTTCGACATCTCGACCTCGTGTCCGGCCGGGTTGCTGCCCAGGAAGAGCGCGTTCGCCGCGTAGTCGGCGTAGAACGTGCCGGCCTTGACTGCGGCCAGGCTCGCGACCCGGGTCAGGTGGGTCCCGTCGACGAAGACCTGCTCGCGCAGGTGGCAGATGTTCGCCTTGTCGTCCTCACACTGCCCGCTCATCCCGTACGCCGCCGGCAGTGCGCCACGCACCACCCAGGCGGCCCCGGACTTGGTCCATCCGGTCAGCGGCACCGACCCGGTCAGTACGGCGCGGGCCGCGCTCGCCAGCGTGGTGTCCGCCTTCGGCCGGATCGTCTCGGTGATCCGGTGCAGGCCGGCCGCGAAGCAGAACGTCGTACCGGCGGGCTTGGAGTTCACGATCGACTGGGCGTTCTGGCCGGGCTTGATCACGACACCGCTGCACGGGCCCGCGACGGCCGGGCCGACGTCACCTTCGTCGGCGGCCGGGGCCTTCGTCGTCGTGGTTGTGGGCGTGGTGGTCGGCTTCGGCTTGGGGGACGCGGGCGGCGTCGCGGCCGGCTTCTTGGAGGGCGCTGCGGTGGCGGCCGACTTCGGCGGGATCTTGGCCGTAGGGGTCTTCGAGGTGCGGTGTGAGGGGAGGACGCCGGAGCTCACCGAGTCGGAGGCGGCGCGTGACTTCACGGCCTCTGTCGCGTTCTTCTGATTGGCGATGACCGGGAGCGCGACTGTAACAACGGTGAGCGCAGCCGCGATAAGCGCTGCGAACCACAGCTTCCTCAAATTGCACCCTCCGGGTGAGGCGGCCCTGGTCGATGTCAGTCCGGAACCAACCAGGTGTAGCCACCGCGAGACTTAAGGTAGTGCCATGCGGGTCGCCATGTTGCACAACCGTTACCGGACGGGTCAACCCAGCGGCGAGAACACCGTGGTCGCGCAAACGGTCGATTTGCTGGGTAACTCAGGACATGACGTCGACCTGTACGTGCGAAACAGCGACGATATCGCTGGGTTGGCCCGAAAAGATCGCGCACTGTTACCGTTCCGCTCCGTTTGGTCATATTCCGCGGAGCGCGATTTAACAGTTCTATTGCAGGAGCAGCGGCCCGACGTCGTGCACGTGCACAACACCTTCCCGCTGTTCAGTGCCTCGGTGCTCCGGGCGGCGCACCGGCTGAACCTCCCGGTGGTGGCGACCCTGCACAACTTCCGGCTGATGTGCGCCAACGCGGTCCTGCAGCGCGACGGGCGGCCGTGCGAATCCTGCATCGGCAAGATTCCGTGGTCCGGCGTCCGGCACGGCTGCTACCGCGAGTCCCGTGTGCAGACGTTGCCGCTGGCCACCAGCATCGGTGTTCACCACAAGCTCCGCACCTGGCAGCGGTACGTCACCACGTTGATCGCGCCGTCGGAGTTCGTCCGCGGCCGGTTTGTGGCCGGCGGCTACGACCCGGACCAGATCGTCGTGAAACCGCATGCGGTGCCGCACTCGGGCCTGGTGCGCGAGGGGCCGGGGGAGGCCGTGGTGTTCCTCGGCCGGCTGGTGGAGGACAAGGGGTTCGCGGATCTCCTGCAGGCGTGGGACTCCTCGCTCGGCACGCTGGTCGTGATCGGCGACGGTCCGCTGCGGGCCGAGGCGGAGGCGCGGGCGGCGCGGGACTCGTCGATTCAGGTGAAGGGTCAACTACCGTGGGCCGAGGGGATGGAACTCCTGCGATCCGCGCGCGTCGCCGTCGTACCGGCCCGTTCGTATGAGACGTTCGGTCTCGTGGTTGTGGAGGCCTTCGCGCACGGCGTACCGGTGGTCGCGTCCCGGCTGGGGGCGCTGGCGGAGCTGGTCGACGACGGCGAGACCGGGGCGCTGACCGAGCCGGGCGACCCGGAAGGGCTGCGGAAGGCGATCGGGTTGGTCGGCGATCCCGTCACTTCGGTAGCCTTCGGCGAACGGGCCCGACAGGTTTACCTCGACCGCTTCACCCCGGAGCGGGATCTCGTGGCCACGGAGAGGATCTACTCGGATGCGATCGCCCGGCACGCGGACAGCGGCCGGACTCGTCGCGGAGCAGGTGGGGGACGGTAGTTTGCTGGGGGAAAGTAGCGTGCCGCGGATCGGATTTCTGGCCGGGGTCTTCGACCTGTTCCACGTCGGGCACCTCGACGTGCTCGGACGCGCGCGGCAGGCGTGTGACCGGCTGGTGGTCGGCGTTCTGACCGACGACTGGGCGGTGGACGCCTGGGGTGCGCGCCCGTTCGTGCCGCTGGTCGAGCGGGCCCAGATCCTCGAGCACCTGCGTTGTGTCGATGAGGTCGTCGTGGTGGACGCCGTCCGGTCCGACTGGCTGACCGGCGTCCTGGGGGCGCAGACCGTGTTCGCCGCGGGCGGGACCGACGGGGTGCTCGGACCGGAAGAGCTCGACGGGATTCCGGCCGAGCTCGTCAGCGTGCTGCCGACCGGCCGCGCTTCCCGCAGCCCGATCCTGCGCGCCGCGATCGACCAGCGGCAGTCACGCAGTTCGGTCGCATGAGGGCGACTTCGCTGCGAGACGTCGTCGGGCAGCTCTCGCGCGCGCAGAAGCCGTCGGCCGGCACACCGGCGTACTCGCGGTTCGTGAACCGGCGGATCGGGCGGGTCTTCGCGGCCGCCGCCTTCCTGGGCGGCCGGACGCCGAACCAGGTCAGCCTCGCGTCCGGGTTCTGCTCGCTGGTGGGCATCGTGCTGGTCGCGACCGTCCGGCCGTCGGCGCCGCTCGCGCTCGCGGTGACCGCGTTGCTGGTGCTCGGGTACGGCCTCGACTCCGCCGACGGCCAGCTGGCCCGGCTGCGCGGTGGCGGGTCGCCACTGGGGGAGTGGCTCGACCACATGATCGACGCGGTCAAGATCGTCCTGCTGCACAGCGCCGTACTGATCTCGTTCTTCCGCTTCGATGCCTTCAGCAACGAGTTGGTGCTGCTGGTGCCGCTCGGCTACGTCTGCATGTCCTCGGTGCTGTTCTTCGGGCTGATCCTGATCGACCAGCTGCGCCGGCGGCACGGCGGCGCGCAGCAGCCCAACCAGCGCGGCGACTCCGTGGCCAAGTCGTTGCTCATCGCACCGACCGACTACGGCGTGCTGTGCCTGGTCTTCCTGACCTTCGCCTGGCCGGCGCTGTTCGCCGTCCTGTACGGCGCGCTGCTCGCGGCGAACCTGCTGTTCCTGGCCGCGGCGATCGCCAAGTGGTACCGGGAGATGGCCGTCCTCGGGGTGGCGCGCTGATGGGCGTGGTCGGGTATGCGCCCGGTGTGTACGACATGTTCCACATCGGTCACCTGAACATCCTGCGCCGGGCCCGCGAGCACTGCGACCACCTGATCGCCGGCGTGGTCGAGGACGACGTGGTGGCCCGGATCAAGGGCCGGCCGCCGGTGGTCCCGCACGACGAGCGGATGGAGGTCGTCCGGGCGCTCGGCCTGGTCGACGAGGTGGTCAGCGACTGGTCCAGCGACAAGTTCGAGATGTGGAAGCAGCTCCGGTACGACGTCCTGTTCAAAGGTGACGATTGGAAGGGCACCGAGAAGGGGAGAAGACTGGAAAGGCTGCTCGGCGAGGTCGGCGCCAGCGTGCACTACTTCCCGTACACCGCGTCGACCTCGAGCACGGATCTGCGCAGGCTCTTGGAGGGGATGGGCTGATGTCGACCCGGCCGAAGGTCCTGCTCAGCGCGTACGCGTGCCGGCCGAAGGGCGGGTCGGAGCCGGGTGCGGGCTGGGCCTGGGCGAAGGCTGCCGCCCGCGACCACGACGTCTGGCTGCTCACCCGCGGGAAGTTCGCGCACGAGATTGCCGAGGAGCTCGCGATCCGGCCGGTTCCGGCACTGACCGTCGTGCCGCTGGAGCTGCCGAAGTGGGTGCTCAAGCTGCGCCGCCGGCCGTCCGACGTGTACTGGTACTACCCGTTGTGGCAGCGGCTGGCCCGGCAGACCGCGCGGCGGCTGCACGCGGAGCACTCGTTCGATGTCATCCACCACCTGACCTTCGCGGTCGACTGGATGGCGGCCGGGGTGGTGGAACCGTCGTCGGCCAAGGTGATCTGGGGCCCGGTCGGCGGATCGACCACGGCGCCGCTGTCGATGGCGCACTGGCTCGGGCCGCGCGGTCTGATGGCGGAGCTGGTACGGCGGACCTACACCGGCATCCGGCGCCACCTGACCGGGCGCAAGCACGCCCAGAACGCTGACCTGATGGTTGCCCAGAACAACGATGTGGCCGAGGTGTTCGGCAAGTACGCGCGGGAGGTCGTGGTCCAGCCGAACGTCGCGATCAGCCGATTCACCGCGTCCGGGCCGTACGAGCCCTTCGGTGGTCCGGGCGTCAAGACGGCGTTGTTCGTCGGGCGGCTGATCCCGTGGAAGGGTGTGCTGCTCGGGATCAGCGCGCTGGCGCGGCCGGAGGCGGCGAACTGGGAGCTGCGGATCATCGGCGACGGGCCGGACTGGGGGCGTGCTGAGCGGCTCGCGTTGGAGCTTGGAGTCCGCGATCGGGTCGAGTTCATGGGGCAGTTGCCGCGCGAGGACGTGCTGGCTGCGATGTTCCGCGCCGACGCCCTGCTCGCTCCCGCGCTGCGTGAGGCGGCGGGCTGGGCGGTGACCGAGGCGTTGGCGTCCGGCTGCCCGGTCGTGTGTGTCGAACGCGGCGGGCCGGCGGTCATCGTCGGCCCGGGCGAGGGCGTCGCCGTCTCCTGGCGCGGCGACGTGGTGGGTGAGCTCGCCCGCGGCCTCGCATCACTCCAAGGCCGCATCACCCCAGTAGACCGCTGGGGCCCCGACCGCCTCCCCGACCTCCTCGCAGCCTGGTACACCCCCGCCCGCGTCTCCCACTAGTCCCGTGCGGTTTTGCCGGGGAGGGCGAGCATGCGGTCGAGGGCTAGTTTGGCGTACTTCTCGGTGTCGGGGTCGACCTTGATCGGGTTGACCACGTGGCCGGCGAGGAGGTTCTCCAGCGCCCACACGAAGTGCGGTAGGTCGATCCGGTTCATGGTGGCGCAGTAGCAGACCGCCTTGTCCAGGAACACGATGTTCTTGTCGGTGTGCTGCTTCGCCAGCCGCTGCACCAGGTTCAGCTCGGTGCCGACCGCCCACGACGTACCGGGCTCGGCCTTCTCGAGGGTGTTGATGATGTACTCCGTCGAGCCGACCAGGTCGGCCTTGGTGACGACCTCGTGCCGGCACTCGGGGTGCACGATCACGTTGACGCCGGGGATCCGCGCCCGTACGTCGTCGACCGAGCCAGCTGTGAACCGGCCGTGCACCGAGCAGTGCCCGCGCCACAGGATCATCTTCGCGGCCTTGAGCTGCTCGACGGTGAGCCCGCCGCCCGGCTTGTGCGGGTCGTACACCACGCAGTCGTCCAGGCTCATGCCCATCTTCAGTACGGCGGTGTTGCGGCCCAGATGCTGGTCGGGCAGGAACAACACCTTCTCGCCCTGCTCGAACGCCCACTCGAGCGCGGTGTCGGCGTTGCTCGACGTACAGACCGCGCCGCCGTTGCGGCCGCAGAACGCCTTGATGTCGGCGCTGGAGTTCATGTACGTGACCGGTACGGTCACGTCCGCGACACCCGCGTCGGCGAGCGCGTCCCAGGCTGCCTCGACCTGCTGGATCCGGGCCATGTCCGCCATCGAGCAACCGGCCGCGAGGTCCGGCAGGATCACGGTCTGCTGGTCGTTGGTGAGGATGTCGGCCGACTCGGCCATGAAGTGCACACCGCAGAAGACGATGTACGGCGCGTCCGGCCGGGCCGCCGCGTCGCGGGCGAGCTTGAACGAGTCACCGGTGACGTCGGCGAACTGGATCACCTCGTCGCGCTGGTAGTGGTGACCGAGCACGAACACCTGGTCACCGAGCGCCGCCTTCGCCTTCAGCGCCCGCTCGACCAGGTCCGGGTCGGAGGCCGGCGGCAACGCGCCCGGGCACTCGACACCCCGCTCCGAGTGCGGGTCGGTGTTCTGTCCCAGGAACAGCAGGGGAAGAGCCTTCGGGCCGTCCGCAGTAGTCGTCACGTCAAACATCGTGCCATGCCGCACTGCCGGGATCCCGTGGCGCACGTCACTGCTCAGAGTGTGAAATCGCTACCCTCCTACCGTGAAGACCGCAGGCCTGGTCCTGGCCGCCGGCGCCGGCCGCCGGATGGGCACCCCCAAGGCCCTCATCCGCGACGCCACCGGTCTCTCGTGGGTTGCCCGCGCGACTCAGCTGTTGAAGTCAGCCGGCTGTTCCCCGGTCGTAGTGGTCGTAGGCGCCGCCGCCACCCAGGTGACCGCTGAGCTGGACGACTCGGTGCACGTGGTCGAAGCAACCAACTGGCACGAAGGCATGGGCGCCTCCCTCCGAGCCGGCCTGACCGCCCTTCAACACCTCACCACCCCGCTCACCGCGGAAGGCGGTGCTGGCACGCCTCGGCACTCCGACCTCACCGCGCCTTCGGGCACCGCGGAGCGCGGTGCCGCCGCGCCACAACCAGTTGCAGACGCAGTGGTCGTGGTTCCAGTGGATGTTCCTGGGCTGACGGTTGAGGTGCTTCGGCGGGTGGCTGCTCAGGCGGATCCGGCCGCGCTGGTGCGTGCTGTCTACGACGGGTCGCCGGGGCATCCCGTCGTACTGGGGAGGGAGCACTGGGCGGGGGTGACTGCGACTGCGGTGGGGGATCAGGGGGCTCGGGCCTACCTCCGGGAGCATGCGCCGGTTGAGGTCGAGTGTGGGGATCTGGCGGACGGGGTGGATGTGGACACGGTGGGGGAGTTGCCGGAGGGGCATCGGATCGGCTGAGCCTTGGCAAGGCGGGCGGGCCGGGTGACGATGAGGAGATGAACGCAGTCGGCTCCGCGGCAGAGCTCGCCGAGCGCCTGCGCGGGACCGGGTACCTCGCCGACGACGGCCTGGCCACGGTCGGCTACCTCGCCCTAGCCCTGCACCGCCCGCTGCTCCTCGAGGGCGAACCGGGCACCGGCAAGACCTCGCTCGCCGCCGCGATCGCCGAGGCGCTCGACGTCCAGTTGATCCGGCTGCAGTGCTATGAGGGCATCGACTCGACCCAGGCGCTCTACGACTGGGACTTCCCGCGGCAGATCCTGCACCTGCGCACCGTCGAGGCGACCAGCGCCGACGCCGACACCGAAGAAGTCGAGAAGAGCTTGTTCGACGAGCGCTTCCTGCTCGCCCGCCCGGTGCTGCGCGCCTTGCGGGAGAGTCCCGCCGTCCTGCTGGTGGACGAGATCGACCGCGCCGACGACGAGTTCGAGGCGTTCCTGCTCGAGGTGCTGTCGACGCACGAGGTGACGATTCCCGAGCTCGGTACGGTCACCGCCGAGGTCCCGCCCATCGTCGTACTGACGTCGAACCGGACCCGCGAGATCCACGACGCGTTGAAGCGGCGCTGCCTGTACCACTGGATCGACCATCCCGGCCTGGCCCGCGAGGTCGAGATCGTCCGGACCCGGTTGCCGGAGGTGTCCCAGCGTCTCGCCGAGCAGGTCGCGCGCTCGGTGCAGCGGATGCGCGACCTCGACCTGCTGAAACCGCCCGGCGTCGCCGAGACCCTCGACTGGGCGCGTGCGCTCGACGCACTCGGCACGGACACCCTCGATGTAGAGGCGGCCGCCGCAACGCTGGGAGCCGTACTCAAGTACCGAGAGGACACCGACCGAGTCCGCGAATCCCTGGACCGGTTGCTCGCATCATGACCGCACCGGACCTCGCGCTGACCGGCTTCGCTTCGGCACTCCGGCACGCGGGGCTGGCTGTGACGGCTGACCGGGTCCAGCTGTTCCTGCGCGCGGTCGCTGCACTCGATGCGGGCGCGACTGCCGATGTGTACTGGGCCGGCCGGTCGGCGTTGTGCAGTGGTCCGGACGACACCGCGCGGTACGACGAGGTGTTCGCCGCCTGGTTCTCCGGAGAGCGAGTCGGTAAGGCAGTCCGCCGTACGGCGACCACGACGATGCAGGCTGCACTCGACGTCGACGAGTCCGCCGCGGGCGAGGACAGCGGCCGGTCGCTGACCGTCTCCGCGAGTAGGACGGAAGTCCTGCGCCACCGTGACGTCGCCGAGCTGTCCGCGGTCGACCGTGCCGAGTTGGCGAGACTGTTCAGCACGCTGCGCCCGCGGGTCCCGGTCCGCCGCGCCGCTCGCCGCCGCCCATCGCATCGCGGCGAGATCGACCCACGGCGGACGCTGCGAGCCCAGCTGCGTCAGGTCGGCGAGCCCGCGCGAGTCCTCTACCGCCGACGCGGCACTCGCCCGCGTCGCGTGGTCGTGCTGGTCGACGTGTCCGGCTCGATGCGCCCGTACGCCGACAGCCTGCTGCGACTCGCGCACACGCTGGTCCAGGTCGCGCCGCGGTCGGTGGAGGTCTTCACCATCGGTACGCGGCTCACCCGGGTGACGCCCGCGCTGCGGCACCGCGATCCGGAGTTCGCGCTGCGGCTGGCGGGCGACGTCGTACCGGACTGGTCGGGTGGGACTCGGCTGGGCGAGGTGCTGAAGGTGTTCCTGGACCGCTGGGGTCAGCGCGGTACGGCGCGCCGGGCGGTCGTAGTGGTGTGCAGCGACGGGTGGGAGCGGGGCGACGCGTCGCAGCTCGGTGAGCAGGTGGCGCGGCTGGCCAGTCTCGCGCACCGGGTGGTCTGGCTGAACCCGCACCGTGGCAAGGCTGGGTATGCGCCGGTGCAGGCCGGGATCGTCGCCGTACTGCCGCATCTGAACGACCTTGTCGCAGGGCACAGCCTGGCCAGCTTTGCGGATCTTCTGGAGGTGGTGGCCGATGCGTGACGTGCTCGAACGGCTGGTGGAGTGGTGGAACACGGGCGAGCCGGTTGCTGTAGGCACCGTTGTGGCCACGTTCGAGTCCGCACCGCGGCAGCCCGGCGCGGTGATGCTGGTCGGCCCCGGTGGTGAGGCGGTCGGCAGCGTGTCGGGTGGTTGCGTCGAGGGCGCGGTCTACCAGCTAGGTGAGGAGATCCTGGAGTCCGGCGAGCCCGTACTGCAGCGGTACGGCGTGAGCGACGAGTCGGCGTTCGCAGTCGGACTGACGTGTGGCGGGATCATCGACATCTTCGTGGAGCGGGTGGACCAGACGTCGTACCCGTTGTTGGGCGAGGTGGCTGACGACATCGCCGCCGGCCGACCAGTGGCGGTGGCAACCGTCGTCGCGCATCCGGATCCCGCTCGTATCGGTCGGCGCCTGGTGATCCGGCCGGATGCACCGACGCAGGGGAGCCTTGGGTCGGAGCGAGCCGATGACGCGGTGACGGATGATGCGCGGGGCCTGCTGGAGTCCGGGCGGACGGAGACGTTGGAGTACGGGCCGGACGGGCAGCGGCGCGGTGAGGGGATGCGCGTGTTCGTGTCGTCGTACGCGCCGGTGCCGCGGTTGCTGGTCTTCGGTGCGATCGACTTCGCGGCGGCGGTCGCGAAGGTCGGCGCGTTCCTCGGTTACCGGGTGACGGTGTGCGATGCGCGTGGCGTGTTCGCGACGGCCACGCGGTTCCCGTCGGCGAACGAGGTGGTGGTCGACTGGCCGCACCGGTACCTCGCGGCGGAGGCGGCGGCCGGTCGGATCGACGGCCGGACGGTGGTCTGTGTGCTCACCCATGATCCGAAGTTCGACGTACCGCTGCTCGAGGTCGCGCTCCGGCTGCCGGAGCTCGGCTACATCGGGGCGATGGGCTCCCGCCGTACGCACGACGACCGGGTCAAGCGTCTGCACGAGGCCGGCCTGACCGACGACGAGATCGCCCGCCTGGCCAGCCCGATCGGTCTCGACCTGGGCGCGCGGACGCCGGAGGAGACCGCGATCAGCATCGCCGCCGAGTTCATCGCCCAGCACTGGAAGGGCAGCGGCACCCGGCTCTCGGAGCAGGCCGGACCCATTCACCATCATTGAATGCCGCGCTGCCGCGCGGGGTATGGGGCTGGAACTCCCGGCCTTCCCTCGTCACTCCAGTCGCTTCGCTCCCTCCGCTCCTCAGTCCAGGCCGGGAGGCCCCATGACTGTGTTGAATGCCGCGCGGCGGGTCATGGGGCTTTAACTCCCGGCCTTCCCTTGTCACTCCAGTCGCTTCGCTCCCTCCGCTCCTCAGTCCAGGCCCCCATGTCCGCAACGCTGTTGATGA
>NZ_JBFAHB010000092.1:0-33482 GCF_040653975.1 Kribbella sp. NPDC050820 | reverse complement strand
ACCGCAGGAAGACCCGTTCGGGCGGCCGCAGCCCAGCGCGCGACCGCGCCGCGGCGACCAGGTCGCCGTCGTCGACGATCCGGGCGTCGACGACGTCGGCCCACTGGCTCAGGCGTTCGTAGTCGGCGCGGTGGGTGGTCGCGGGACGACCGTCGATCAGGCCTGCCGCGCCGAGCAGGAGGGATCCCGAGTCGATGCCGGCCAGGACCAGGTTGTTGCCCCCGGCCCGCTTCGCGTCGGCCAGCTGCTTCGGGATCACCCCGCGCTCGATCTCCTCCAGGATCCAGCCGCCGGACACCGCCAGCACCCGCGCGGTGTCCGGCGACCACGGCTCCAATGCGGTGAACGTCGTTCCGTAGCACCCGGTCACCTCGGTGGCCCCGTCGGCGGTGACCAGCCGGGGATCCACGGCCAGCCCACGCCGCTTCGCGTTGGCGAACACCGCGTACGTCGCCAGCGCGTCGACCTCGGCCACACCTTCGAACATCAGTACGTCGATCCGCATGCCTTCCAGCCTGCGGCCGGCGGCGGTGCTGTTGGGAGTGGCTGGAAAGACATCATCAGCTAGATTCGCGCCATGATGACCGTCGCCGTCCTCGCCGCCGAAGGTGCGATCGGGCTCGAGTTGGCCGGCGCCTGCCAGGTCTTCGCAACCGCCGAGGGCCTGTACGACGTCCGCGTCTGCGGCACACCCGGTACGACGCTGATGGCTCACGACCGCCCGATCCTCACGGCCGAAGCGCCGTACCCGCTGTCCGATGCACTTCTGGCCGACACCCTCATCGTGCCCGCCGCCTTCGAGCCGTCCGACGAGGTGGTGGAGCTGATCCGCGAGGCCAATCGCCGCGGGACGCGGATCGCGTCCATCTGCACCGGTGCGTTCGCGCTCGCGGCTGCCGGCGTACTCGACGGGCGACGGGCCACGACGCATTGGTCATGGGCGGACGAGCTCGCCCGCCGCTACCCGAAGGTCGAGGTGGTGGTCGACGCGCTCTATGTCGACGAGGGCGATGTACTGACGTCTGCGGGTGTCACCGCCGGCCTCGACCTCTGCCTGCATCTGGTCCGGCGCGACCACGGCTCGGCCGTCGCTGCGGAGGTCGCGCGGCGGCTGGTGATGGCACCGCACCGGGACGGCGGGCAGGCGCAGTTCGTCACCATGCCCGTTGTCTCGGGCAACGATTCGCTCGAGCCGGTGATGCGGTGGATGCGGGACCACTTGGCGGAGCCGCTCACCCTCACCACCATCGCCGCGCAGGCCGCGATGAGTCCACGCACGCTGTCCCGGCAGTTCCGCGCCCAGACCGGCACGACTCCTTTGCAATGGCTGATCCGGCATCGCCTCGCCCGCGCCCAGGAGCTCCTCGAGACCACCACGCTCCCGGTCGGCCAGATCGCGACCGAGGCCGGCTTCAGCACGCCGTTGTTGCTGCGTCAGCACTTCACGAAGGCGTTCGCCACCACGCCGACCGCCTACCGGCGGACGTTCACGCGGTCTTGATGATCCCGCCGTCGATCAGGTAGTCGGCGCCCACGATGCTCGCGGTTCGCGGCGAGCACAGCTGCACGACGAGCGCGGCAACTTCGGCGGGCTCGATCAGTCGGCCGGTCAGCATCCCGGTCTGCTCCGGCAGACCGGCGAGCAGATCGTCATGGGACACTCCGAGCTTCTTGGCGAGCTGCCCGCCGTACTGATCCGGGCCGACCCACAACGCCGTACGTACCGGGCCCGGCGAGACCGTGTTCACGCGCACGCCTTGCGGACCGAACTCCTCAGCGAGCGCCTTGCCCAACGCGGTCAGCGCCGCCTTGGCGGTCGTGTACGGGATCGGGCCGGCGGACGGGATCCGCGCGCCGTTCGACGACACGTTCACGATCGCGCCACTCTGGCGGATCAGGCTCGACAGCGCGGCCCGCGTCGTCCGCACGGCGGCGAAGTAGTTCAGCTCGAAGAACTGTTGCCACGCCTCGTCCCCGAACTCCAGGAACCCGCCGGCTGCCTCGCCGTCACCGCCACCGACGTTGTTCACCAACAGGTCCAACTCGCCGACTTCCGCCAACGCGGCGGCGACCGCGCGCTCCGGTCCATCCGGTACGGCGAGATCAGTCGGCACCACGTACGCGCCGGTGGCACGGAGCTCCGGAGTGACGGTCCGGGCGACCGCGACCACGCGCACCCCTTCGGCCACGAGTCCCTCCACCACGGCCAGCCCGATGCCGCGGCTGGCTCCGGTGACGAAACCGAACGCCACCATGGAGGAGATCGCGGCCGCGGCCGGGGTGGCCCGGACCACCGTGCACCGGAGGTTCGCCACCCGGGAGGCGCTGATCACCGCGATGGCGACCTGGGCCGCACTGCAACTCCAGAACGCGGTCGAGCAGGCCCGGCCGGAAACCACGCCGCCGCTGGTCGCGCTCTACCAGGCGACCGCCAACGTGCTCCGCGTCAAGCTGTCCTGGGGCTTCGCGATGAACGCAGCCCTTGCCCCAGGCAACCAAGCGGACCGGATCCAGGCCGACGTCGTTGAGCGCTGCGACCAACTCTTCGCCCGCCTCCAGCGGGCTGGAGCGCTCCGCGCCGACGTGGACCCGATCTGGGCGCGCCGGGTCTACTACGCACTGCTCCACGAGGTCTGCCAGGACTTGAGCAAGCGCGGCGCCGACGCGGACACCGACGCACTCGCGACCCAGATCGTCGACACCCTCCTGCGCGGCGTCGGCAACCCGAACACGCAGCTCTGATCAGGACGCCGCTTGTAGATAGACGAGCAGATCGTCGACCAGTTGCTGTGGGCTTGCATGGCCCTTGCCGGATTCGGAGAGGTGGCCCGTGGCGGCCAGGTCGGCGGCGCCGTGCGCGACCGAGCGCACGAGTGAGGCCAGGCGGACCGGATCACCGGCCGGCAGCACACCGTCGGTCTGCGCGGCTTCGACCAGGCCGATCAGGCCGGCTTGAGCGGACTCCGCCGCAGCGGTGAGCTCGGGCGACTCGACCGTCCACCGACCGAAGACCAGACGGAAGCGCTCCGGATACTCCAGCGCCCAGGCGATGTAGCGGCCCATCGCCTCACTCAACGCGGCTCGCGCGGACCGCTTCCGCCGTACCGCTTGCTCGATCGCGGCGCCGTGCCGCGCGAGGTCGCGGGCGGCGACCGCGGCCAGGAGGGCCTGCTTGTCGGCGAAATGCTTGTACGGCGCATTGTGCGAGACGCCGGCGAGTCGGCCCACCTCTCGCAGGGTCACCGCGGCAACCCCACCACGATCGAGCAGCCCGGTGGCCACCTCGATCAAGTCGTCCCGCGTCCCCATCCCGCGATCGTAGTGCCTGACGACGGCCTCGCTTCGCTCGACCATGAGGTTGACGTTGTCAACCTCGCATGTCTATGGTTGACAGTGTCAACCTGAGAGGAGTGCTGATGCGTGCGGTGATCACAGGAGCCAGCGGCGGGATCGGGGCGGCGATCGCGGAACGGCTTGCCAGGGAAGGGATGTCGGTCGTGATGGTCGGCCGCGACCAGGGCCGGTTGAGCGACGCGGCCCGGCGGATCGAGGCCACCGTGCCGGGTGCCGACCTGCGGCCGGACGTGACCGATCTGTCGCTGATGGCCGACGTACGGCGGTTGGCCGAGCGACTCGGCGACGAGCCGCCGGACGTCGTGATCAGCAACGCGGCGGTGGTCGCGCCGATCGACGACGTCACCTCGGAGGGGCTTCAGCGACTGCTCGCGACCAACCACCTGGCGCCGTACCTGCTGCTGCGCTCACTCGCCGAAGCCCTCGGCGACCGGCCCGCCCGCTTCATCGTGGTCGGCGCCTCCCCGACGGCGCTGCGTCGCGTCCCGGTCGACGTCGACCAGCTGGACAGCCGCGAGAGCCTCGCGCCGATCCCCAGCTTCCGGCCGTTCGCGGCGTACGGGCGGACCAAGAACATGAACGCGATGTTCGTCTACGCCCTCGCCCGCCGACTCGCCGGTCGCGCCATCACCGTGAACGGCGCCCACCCGGGCATCATCCGCGACACCGGCCTCGGCCGCGACGCCCACGGCCTACTCCGCCTCAGCGCCCGCATCCTCGACCGCTTCTGCCCCGGCCCCGAGGTCGGCGCCGACACCCCCGCCTGGCTCGCCACCTCCCGCGACGTTGCCACCACCACCGGCACCTTCTACGTCAAACGCCAGGCCGTCCCCACCGCACCCCACACCACCGACGAATCCCGCTGCGACCGCCTCTGGGACGAATCCGCGCGCCTGGTCGACGCGGCTCTACGGACCGCCAGGCCATCACGATGACCACCACTCCGGCGAGCTGAGCGTGCGGCCGGTGATCGCAGGCCAGTTGTGATGGTCTGGCGGTCCGTCACCGCGGCAGGGCCAGGGTGAAGCAGGTGTTGCCTGGGTGGGAGGTTACGGCGATCGCGCCGCCGTGGGCTTCGGTGATGGACTGGGCGAGCGAGAGGCCCAGGCCGGAGCCGCCGGAGTCGCGGGTGCGGGAGGTGTCGGCTCGGGTGAATCGCTTGAAGACGTTGGGTTGGAGGTCGGCCGGGATGCCGGGGCCGTCGTCGTGGATGGTGAGTACGGCGGAGTGCCGTTCGTCGTCCGCCTGCAGGCCGACGGTGACGGTGGTCCCGGCCGGCGTGTGCCGGCGAGCGTTGCTGAGCAGGTTGGTGACGACCTGGTGCAGCCGCTGCTCGTCGGCCGTGACGACGATGGGTTCCGGCGGCAGGTTCAGCGACCAGCGGTGGTCGGGGCTGACGATGCGCGCGTCGGTGACCGAGTCCAGCGCAAGGCGGCTGAGGTCGACCGACCTGAGGTCGAGCGGCCGGCCGGCGTCGAGTCGGGCCAGCAGCAGAAGGTCCTCGACGAGCGCTGCCATTCGGGTGGCTTCCACCATCACCTTGCCCATGGCCAGCGGTAAATGCTCCGGACTGCGGAGGCTGAGCTGCGCATAGCCATGGATGGTGGTGAGCGGCGTACGTAGTTCATGCGAGGCGTCGGCGACGAACTGGCGTACCTGCTGCTCGCTCCGGTGCCGGGCGTCCAACGCGCCCTCCATGTGACCGAGCAAGGTGTTCAACGCGACCGCGACCTGACCGACCTCGGTCCGCTCGTCGGTGAGCGCGTCCGGGACACGCGCGGTCACGCCGATCTCGCCCGTGGCCAGTGGCAGACCGGCCACCTCGCGCGCAGTCTGCGCGACCCGGCGCAGCGGCCGCAGTTGCCGCCGTACGACGACAGTCGCGACACCTCCCGCGGTGATCACGCCGATGCCGCCGAACAGCGCCTCCCAGCCGATCAGGCTGTTGACCGT
Organism: Kribbella sp. NPDC050820; assembly: GCF_040653975.1. Classification (NCBI taxonomy): domain Bacteria; kingdom Bacillati; phylum Actinomycetota; class Actinomycetes; order Propionibacteriales; family Kribbellaceae; genus Kribbella; species Kribbella sp. NPDC050820. The sequence goes on along the minus strand of NZ_JBFAHB010000092.1, from coordinate 28,175 downwards.
GTTGTCGATGTCCTGAGTGGAGAGACCGGTGATGACCGTCGTGCCGTCGATGACTGAGGCGTGCACGCGGTACTGCCCGAGACCGGGTACGTCGACGGTCTCGTTCGCCGCGTTGACCGGCACGGAGGAGAGGATGTCGACCGCCGGCGTGGAGAGGCCGGTGGAGTCGCCGTCCGCGGTGATGACGTTGCCGGTCGACGTCGAGCCGGACCGGTAGAGGGTGATCGTGCCCGCGTCCTGGTGCGGGCCTCCGTTGTCCAGCGGCGGCTTGGGCCCGCCGTTGTTGTTCAGCACCCCGATCGCCCGGCTGTGCGACGCGGCCACCTTGTCGTCGAGTTGGCGGGTCAGGTACGAGCTGATCGCGGCGGTCGTCAGGACGCTGATCAACACACTGACCGTTGCCATCAACAACACGACAGCAGCGGTCACCCGCGCGGTCAGCGACTTCGGCCTCATGCCCCCAGGGTGAGCGTTCAAGCCTGGCGCTTCCTGGACGAACCCTGGGGGCTCGCTGGCAATCTTCCTGACGCGTCAGAGAAGTTGCTCACCCGCTTGTTTCAGCGCGGTCAGGTCGCGATCAGCCCACCCCTCACCGCGGGACTCGGCGCCGCGGATCAGCGGCTTGTCGACGAGGTGGAACCACAGGTTGGAGATCCGCGCGACGACGCCGAGGTAGGGAATGGCGGCCTCGTCGTCGGCGCTGATCGGACGGCGACTGCTGTAGCCGGCCTTGAACGCGGACCAGTACGGCGTGGACGCGACGCCGGTGAAGTCGGCCGCCTGGTCGCCGACGGTGGCGAGGTCGAAGTCGTAGAGGATGAGATCGTTGCCCGCGACCATCAGGTTGTCCAGCGACACGTCGCCGTGGCGGATGCCGGAGGCGAGACTGTACTGCGCGACGTTGTTCCGTACAGCCTCGGTCAGGGCCCGGAGCAGGTTTTCCTCCGCGGGCGCGAGGTGCGGCCCGAGTTCGTCGAGCTGGTGTGACAGGTCGGGCGCGTGCCGGGGAAATGCGGACACATACGAATCCGCCATTTCGTGGAACCGGGCAACCAGTACGCCGAACTCCCGGTACAGCCCCTCCTCGTACGGCGGCTTCGCCCCGTCGACGAATTCCTGCAGCACGAACGCCCGCGGTCCCTCGGGTGCCTCGAGCAGCCCGACCTGGTCGCCGTCGGGCAGTGCACGGACCGCCGGCGTCGGCAGTCCGTTGGCGACCAGATGCGCCGAAAGCCCTGTCTCCCAACGGATTTCGTCCGGGTGCCGGCCGCCGTACCGGTAGAGCTTGAGGATGTACCGCGCGTCCGCCGTGGTCAGCTCGTACACGTCGTTCACAAGGGAGCGGAGCAGCGTGCAGCCGGTGAACGTAACGCCGTACCGGTCACTCAGGTACGGGGTCAGGGCGGTGGGGTCGGGCAAGGAGCGGAGGGTGGGGAACACAAGGACGAGGTTAAAACTCGGTGGTGTGAAGTGGCGGTGGAGTGGGGAGGTTCGTTACGTTTCCGGATTCGCCTCCCCTTTCGGGGCCGGAAACCGGTAGCCTCTTGCAGCGCCCTATGGGGGAGGCTGCCGTACCACCGACCGACGAACTGCCGGAGAGCCCAAACCCGGTCAGGAGACCACGTCTTGCAGGAGAACACCAGCAACACCAGTACTGGCGAACTGGCGAACGTACCTCTTACCGGTGCGGACAAGGTCGCCTATGCCTTCTACGCCACGGCGGCCGCGGCCGCCCTTGTCGGTCAGGTCTGGGCCGGCGTCACCCACATCCCGTGGCCGGAGACCGGCTTCTCGACGTTCCTGAAGATCATCCTGGTCACGCCCGCGGTGGCCGTGCTCGAGCTCGGTGGTGTCGCCACCGCCGCTCTGGCCGACCTGCGCCGGCGCAAGGGTGAGCAGGCCTACGCCTACCGCGCGATGTCGTTCTTCGCGGCGCTGGTCGCGGTCGTCTTCAACGTGGTCGGGCACTGGCGCCCGGAGGAGCGGTTCCTCGCCTTCGGCTTCGGCGGCCTGTCCGCGTTCGCGTACGTGCTCTGGCTGATCCACAGCTCGGCCCGCCGGCGCGACGCGCTGCGCCGCGCCGGGCAGATGCGCGAGACCGGTCCCGTGTACGGCGTGATCCAGTGGGTCCGCGAGCCGAAGACCACCTGGCTGGCCCGGTCGCTGGCGATCGAGCACGGCTACAGCCTGTACGAGAGCCTGCGCGCGGCCCAGCACCAGATCCGGAACCGGAGCCGCCGGGAGGCGATCGCCGGGACCGTTGCCGAGTACATCCGGTCCGAGCACCAGGACGAGCGGCTGGCCAAGATCGCCGAGACGACGTACGACCCGGACCGGCTGGCCGGGATGCTCGAGGAGCGGATCAACTACGAGGTCATCACCAACAAGCTGACCAAGGCGATCTCGCCGCCGCCGGAGGTCGAGGAGCGTCCGGTGCCGGCCGCGGTCTGGGTGCTCGAGGGCGGGCAGCCGCGGCGGGCCGACAGCACCGGGGTGTCGCTGCGCGACGAGGACGCCTGGACCGGCGAGTTGATGGCGATCGTGGACCAGACCGACAGCGACGAGTCGGTCGCCGAGGCGGTCGTCGTCGAGGACGAGAGCGAGCGGCAGCACGTCGTGCAGAGCGGTACGGCGTCCGCGCCGAACGGATCGGTCAACGGGTCGGTGAACAGTATGCTCAAGCCGCTGGCGCCGCAGCCGAAGGCCGAGCCGGTCGTGCAGAAGCCGCAGCCGCCGTCGCCGTTCGCGGACACCACCGACACCCAGCCGCCGGCGCTGATCACCACCGCGCCGGCCGTCCAGCCGGTGCTGCCTGACCCGGCGCCGGTCGTGGTTCAGAAGGTCGAGAAGGCCGAGGAGCCGGCCGACGACCAGCCGGAGCCGACCGCGCTGGAGAAGAAGCGGATGCGTGCGTACGCGCTGCTCTCGGACTGGCCGGCCGGTCGTGAGCGCACCGCCAAGACGCTGGCCGACGCGATCGCGTCGAGCGAGCCGATGGCAGCCCGGTTCATCGAGCAGTACGAGACCGAGCACGGGGTCGTGTTCGCCTCGCAGAACTGATCGATCGGCTGCCGGTGGACCTCAGTCTTCGAGGCCGAGGTTCACCGGCAGCTCGGCGAGACCGCTGACCAGGACCCGGCGCCATTGGAGGTCCTCGGCCGGCTTGGCCAGGCTCATCCGGGGGAAGCGCCGTACCAGGGCCAGCAGTGACTCCTGCAGCTCGATGCGGGCGAGCTGGGCGCCGAGACAGAAGTGCGGTCCGAAGCCGAACGACAGGTGCTTGTTGTCCTTCCGGTCCAGCCGCAGCTCGTCGGGTTCGTCGTACGCACGGGGGTCGCGGTTGGCCGAGTTCAGCGCCGCCATCACGCCCTCGCCGGCCTTGATCCGGACGCCGTGCAGCTCGACGTCCTCGACCGCGACGCGCAACTGCCCGACCTCGCTGAAGCGGTTGAACCGCAGCAGCTCCTCGATTGCCGACGGCACCAGGTCGGGGTTCGCGACCAGCCTGGCCCAGTTCTCCGGCCAGCGGAGCAGGGTCGCGACACAGCTCGAGATCTGGTTCGCCGAGGTCTCGTGGCCGGCCACCAGCAGGTTCACGCCGAACGCGATCAGCTCGTCCTGACTGAGCCGATCGCCTTCCTCCCGGGCACGGACCAGCTCGTCGAGCAGATCCTCGGCCGGCTGGTCGGTGTTCGCGAGCTTCTTGGTGACCAGGTCCTCGATGTAGGCGGTCAGGCTCGTCATGGCGTTCTCGACGAGGTCCTTCTCCGCCATCCGCATGCTGTAGCCGAGCTCCGTCCATTCCCGGAACTGCTCGCGGTCGTCGTACGGTACGCCGAGCAGCTGGCAGATCACCTGGATCGGCAGCGGCAACGCGACCAGCTGCCGGATGTCCGCGCCGTCGCCGGCCCGCGCCACGTCCTCGGCGAGCTGCGCCGACAACTCCGCGACCCACGGCCGGGTCCGCTCGATCCGGCGGTGCGCGAACGTCGACGACACCAGCTTCCGCAACCGGGTGTGCTCCGGCGGGTCGGTCGTGGTCAGGCTGTTCGGCATCGGCTTGGCCAGCGCGACCCGGGGCGCGCCCTGCTTCACCACCGCGGCCCGCGAGAACCGCGGATCCGCGAGCACCATCCGCACGTCGTCGTACCGGGTCACCAGCCACACCTCGGCCCCGGCCAGTGTCCGCACCCGCGCCACCGGCCGGTTCTCCCGCAACTCCGCGAACGTAGGCGACGGATCGAACTGAAAAGCATCCTCGAACGGAATCTCCAGCACCGGCTCCGACATACCCCGACCCTAAGCGCCTTAGGCAACCCTTCGCTGTAGCTGCGCGCGTCGACACTCGCTGTGACAATCTTCGCTCGAGCCCTTGGCAGGCGAGGCGCAGCCGTGCATAGTTGGCTACTGACAGTAGAGAGATCGTCGCCGATCTCTGGGGAAGTAGAACTCGTCGACAGCGACCTCCTGGGGGGCCAGAGGTCAGCACCGGACGTCGGAGCCGAACATCACGTCGGCTGCTTCGACGCGCACGGCCGCATCCAAGACGCCGTCAAGGTGCGCTGGTAACTCGTCGAGTTCCAATGACTGCTGCCCGGCCACGCCTGGGCACTGGGGTGGAGAATGACAACTGAGGTAACGGCCAAGGTCCGGCGGATCGCACCAGCCGGATCTTTTCGTTTGATCGACAACGACCTGTTCACCAGAGTCGCCCCCGGCTGCGGCCTGGGCGCCAGAACCTTCGTCTACGGACGCAACGGCACAGGGAAGACCACCTTCTCGGAGCTGCTCCGAAAAGCCGCAACCGGCGAGGTCGCCGTGATCGCGGAGTACTACCAGAACGGCGGATGGCGCAAGGGCACACTGCCGGAGACCGTGGTCCGCCGAGTGCACGTTTTCAACCGGAGCTACATCGAGGACCACCTGAGCTTCTTCCTCGACGGCAGTGGCAGCTCGGCGGGCATCCTGAAACTCGGCGAGACCAACGTCGCCGCGGAGGCTGCCCGTCGTGCCCTGGAGGACGAGGCGGACCGTCAGAGCACGCGACTTGCTGCACTGACCCAGAGGCGTGCTGAGCTCGATCGCCGCGTCGTGAAGCTCAAGCAGGAGGCCAAGCAGCGAGCCATCGACGTTCTCGGGCGCGTGCTGCCGTTCAAGTACGGCACGCAGACCTTCACGGTGGCCAAGGCGCACAAGGCGCTCACAGGTCCACAGCAACCTACGCTGACCGACGAACAACTGGACGTCTGCCTCGTCCTGTTGGAAGCCGAGGAGTTCCAGATGATCCCGCCACTAGAGGATCCACTCGGCGCGGTCAGCGCGCTGGCGGATCGCACAGGGGAGGTCATCGCGCGCGCGTTGACCAACGAGGTCAGCCCGGACCTGGATCGCGACCACGCGCTGGCGGACTGGATCGAGGCCGGGCTGGCCCTGCATCCGGTCGGCGGCGATCGCTGCAAGTTCTGCACCACTGGCACGCTCTCGGCCGAGACGCGGTCCACCTATGAGGCACATTTCGACAGGTCGCTGGCCGACCTCCGCTCGGACCTGCGAAACCTCCAGGACGAGATCGCCGCGGCTCGGCAGGCGCTAATGTCCTGGCGTGACGGTCTTCCAACGGCCGACAAGATCATGCCCGATCATGGAGCCGAGTACAGCGACGCACTCGTCGTACTCAAAGAACCGATCGAGACCTGGAACGCCTACCTCGGCTCATTGGCGACTCTCATCGGCCGCCGGGACGAAGATCCGTACCATCCACTGGCAGAGTCGTTGCCGGCGGCACCTGAGTCGCCCGCGCTAAGCCCTCTGACCGAGGTGATCGTCAAACACAACGTGGATGTCGGCCGGCAAGCGAGCCTCCGGGCTAACGCGGAGGCGACCGTGCTCGCCCATCTGGTCGAACAGTTCCGGCAGGAGTACACAACCGCCCAGCACAAGATCCCTCTGGCAGACCGCGCGATCGAGCGCCTAGGCGCCCGGATCGGCCGGCTCCGGGCGGAGGCCGAGCAGATGCGAAGCCAACAGCATGACGTCGGCCGGATGGCAATGCTGATCAACGACGATCTGGCGAACACTTTCGGGCATGTGCATCTCACGCTGAAGGTCACCGAGGATGGGAAGGGTTACGAAGTCCTGCGGAGCGACGGTCCGCCGCAGAACCTGAGTGAAGGAGAACGGCACTCACTGGCGCTGCTGTACTTCCTGCGCAGCCTGGAAGCCGACGGCGTGGTGCCGGAGCGTGACCTCGTTGTCGTCGACGACCCGGTCACCAGCTTGGACAAGGACTCGACGTTTGCCGCCTACTCGTTGGTGGACGAGCGCACCAAGGGCTTCGGCCAGGTCGTGGCTGCCGGTGCCGAATAGCGTCGAGACATGAAGGCGGACCGTGCCCCAGCATCCGGTCGACGTCTGCTGCGCGTGGATCAAGGTGCCGGCCGCCGGGTGCCAGAGGAAGCCGGTGCCGGCCCTGACCGAGCTGCCCGGGCGAGTCCCGAAGAAGGCGCCGACGTAGTAGCCGGGACGTCGTACGTAGAGGTAGTCCTGGTTCTCGATCTCGTCGCGACGCAGTTCGGTGAAGTCGTCCTTGTGCAGGTACGGGATGCGGGCGATCGCGGTCTGCTTCGAGGCACGCGTCGGCAGTGCTTCGCCGTACGGCGCGTGGGCGATGATGCGCGGTGACGTGTCCTGCCTTGCCAACGCCGGCACCGGCGCCGGGTCCTCGGCCCAGGCCTTCCGCAGTGCAGCCTTGTCCTCCCGGCTGGTGAAGAACGCCCCCAGGTCCGGTACGGCGGGGACGAAGTGCGAGCCGAGGATGGTCCGGTCGGGATCCGGGATCGCGTCGTCGTAGTACGCGGTGGCGGTGCGGTCGGACACGGCGTAGTACGTCAGCCAGCCGGAGCCGTCCGGTTCACGGAGCAGGTTGTACCCGAACCACTCGGAGAACCGGCGGGTCATCGAGACCAGCAACGGGTTCCGGGTGAGCAGGTAGAGCTCGGCCATCTCCGGCAGCATCACCTCGAAGTTGTAGTTGATGTCCATCCCGCGCGGGTCGTAGAAGAACCCGGCCGGGCTCTGCGACCACTTGGCGACGAACCGGATCCGCTCCTTCAGGCGCTGCCACCGGGCGAGGTCGGGCAGCAGCCGGAGGGTGAGGGCGGAGCCGGCCACCCCGGCGACGGCCTGGTTCGTGTACTTGAAGGGGTCGTCCCAGACCACGCTGTTGGCCGGGTCCAGGTACCAGTCGACTCCCTTGCGCAGGGCACCTTCCAGCTGAGTACGACGGCTCGGCAGCGCATTGGCCTGGCGGAGGTTGGCCAGCGTCTTGGCCAGGTAACCGAGGCCGAAGCCGCTCGACGCCTTGCCCCGCTCGGCCGGCTCGTACTCGGGCCACGAGCCGTCCGGATTCTGCAGGTTCAGGTAGTGCTCGAGCGCGGCGTCGAGCCGGCCGAGCAACGCGGGGTCCCGGTGGTAGGGGTTCCAGGTACGGCGGTTGGCGTAGAACCAGCTGAGCGTGAACACGTGCTCCTGCACCCGGGCGTTGAACGGCTGGGCCGGCGTCCGCCACCAGCCACCGCCCATGAAGCCGTACGGCGTGGTGTCCACGATGTCGTTGGCCATCGGCGCGAGGATCACCAGGTACCCCGCGAACCGCTGCTCCCCCGGCGCGAACAGTCCGCGGTCCGGCAAGCCGGCCGGCAGACTCGCGAGCGGCGGCAGGCTCGCGGCGTTGGCCCGCAGCGGCAGCGAGGCGAACAACGGCGCCGCGGCGGCGCCGATCAACACGGAACGGCGTTTCACAGTCGTCCTCCAGGAAGTGAAGTACAGGGGTACGGCGGCAGGGATCAGCGAATTTCCAGCAAGGTGAACTCTGGGTCTGGGACTGTGCGGCCGGTGCGGAGGTCGGCGGCTGCTGCGCCCCATTGGGTGAACTCGGGGGTCTTGTCGCGGTAGCCGCGGTTGCCGCGGAAGACGATGTTGCGCGAGTCGCGGAGGCCGACGCCGTACGGCGATGGGCCGAGGACCGTGGCGACGCGGAAGAAGACCGAGTTGCCGAACAGCAGATCGCGGCAGTGGTCCAGCTCGACGGCCTGGGACTGCCAGCCGTAGATGTGGTCCTCGGTCTGCAGTCCGAGGAACTCCCAGTTCGCGACGTGCCGCAGGACGACCTCGCGGTACTGGTGGTGCTCGACGGAGACCTCGTAGACGCGGGTCGGCACGGTCGAATGCTCGACCAGCAGGCCGTTGTCCGCCCAACCGTTGGCGCTCCAGACGTTCGACAGGACGCCGCCACCGCCGCGCACCCAGACGCCGTACTTGTGGATGCCTTTGTAGGTATAGCCCGGATCGCCGCTCGCGACTTCCTCCGGGTGCCATTTCACGAACTGGGTGGTGATGTCCGCGAGGTAGGAATCGCGGCCCGACTGCCAGCTGATGTTGACCGAGCCGGCGGTGTTCCGGGCCGTGTCGAGGCCGAGCCCGGTGACGATGTTGCGGCCGTTGGGCGGTGTCTCGACCAACGCCCTGGGGCGATGCGGATCCCCGAAGTACGGCGTGCCGTCCGGGGTCCGCAACCAGGTCTGCCGGGGGTGCAGCCCGATCAGGTTGGAGTGCTTCCGAAGCCGAAGCGTGCCGGACAGCAGGTATTCGCCGATCGGCACGAACACGGTCTCGTGGCGATCGACGGCAGCCTGGAAGACGTCAAGATCGTCGGCCGTACCGCTGCCCACGGTCCGTCCCATCCGCGCAGCGACCTCGGTGATGCTCACCCAGCTCGACACCGGCGGCAGATCGGGAACGTCGGACCGCAGCATGTCGAACACGTCCCGATGCCAGTCGTACGAAAGCTGCACACCGTCGGTCCGGCTCTCGCGTGAAGACAACGCGTTGGAAATCCGCACGCCGTAAGTGAGTTCTCTGACGGCGCCGTCGCGGCCGGGCGTGCGTGTTCCACTCTGCCCGCGCGTCAGGAGAGTCGGGGTCCGGCGTACCACGCTGTCCACCAGGTTCAGCTGGTTACTGTTCCGGATCAGCGGATTGGTTGCACCTGGCAACAGCTCGCTGTCGTTCATCAGCACTGCGGTGTCGGTGAGTCCGTCGAGCAGGCAGTCCTGCAGGTAGAGGTGCACGAACTGGCCCGGCACGCACTCGACACCGCGCAGCGCGTCGGCGAGCACAGTACGAACGATCACCAGCTTCGCGTCGTTGTTGGTTCGGATCGCCGTCTCGCGCTGGCCGGTGAAGCGGCAGTCCAGGACGGTCGTCTGCCACCCCGCCGAGGCGGCGAACGCATTCAGGCCGACAGCGCCGCCGCGGACCCGCACTCGCTGGATGAGGTTCGCGTTGTGGTCGATGCTGGCCCAGCCGTCACCGGTGTCGATGTCCAGGTCCTGCAGGATGCACAACTGGGCGCCGCCGAACCGGACCGCGATCGCTCGCGGGTTGCCCGCACCGATCGCGATGTCGACGTTGATCAGCCCGGACCCGAAGGTGTCGTTGTTCGCGTACGTCACCGGTCCGCCGACCGGCCGGCGCCGGAACGCGAACACATCACGTGGCGCGGTCCCGGCGTACCCGGGACTGTTGTCGGCCAGGACGAACCGTGGCCGGCGTCCGCCGTACCCGATGATCCGGACCGAGTCGTGCACGTCGATCGGCCCGGTCAGCAGGTAGGTCCCGGGCGGCACGAGTACGACGCCGCCGCCGTCACCCAGCGGGAAGTCGCGGACCCCGCCGAGGATGTCGCCGAGCTTGTTCGCGATGCCACGGCGGGAGGCCTCGTCGACCGCGGCCCGGACGGCGGCGGTGTCGTCGATCCCGTCGCCGTGCACCTCGAAACCGGGCGACCCGAGCAGCACGGCTCTCGGATCGGGCGGCCGTGCCGTGTACGCCGACGCGAAGCGGACCGGATCCCGGTCACCGGTGGCGGCGGCCGGGATCGTGGCGCTGACGACGGAGCCGGCGACGGCACCGGCGGCCAGGCCGGTGAACTGGCGGCGACTCAGCATGGAGGCCTCCTGGGCGGCAGGGGGTGATGGTGCAGCGAGTGTTCTCCGCCGGATCGACGCCGGTCAACACCTTGTCGCTGCTAATTCGCATTACCACTGGAATGAGCCCTTGACGCTCGCTCGGGGCCGTTCTACGGTTCCCTGGAAATGCGTATTACTGCAGAGGATTGATCGGATGCCGGACAGAGCCACCCGCCTCACCCAGCGCGACATCGCGCGGCTGGCGAAGGTCAGCCAGACGACGGTGTCGCTGGTGCTGAACAACCGCAGTGACGCGACCGCGCGGATCCCGGCCGAGACCCGGGACCGGGTGCTGAAGGTGATCCGGGAGACCGGCTACCAGGCCGACCCGCTGGCCCGGCGGATGCTCAAGCAGCGCAACCAGATCCTCGGCGTGTTCACCTACGAGTCGGTGTTCCCGAGCGCGAGCGGCGACTTCTACCACCCGTTCCTCGCCGGTATCGAGGAGCGCGCCGAGCGGCTCGGCTGGGACCTGCTGCTGTTCACCAGCGCGCCGGTGACGGCGGGCCGGCGGCGGATCTTCCACGAGAACAACCGGCTCCGGATCGCGGACGGCTGCCTGCTCCTCGGTCGTCAGATCCCTTCTGACGAGCTGGCCCGGCTGATCGCCGAGGAGTACCCGTTCGTCTCGGTCGGCCGCCGCGACGACGCCGGCGGCCCGGTCCCGTACGTCGGCGCCGACTACGCCACCGCGACGCGGATCGTGGTGGAACGAGCCCAGGCGCTAGGCCACCGCCGGATCGCGTTCGCCGGGCCGGGAGCCGGCGCCGAGTCCTCGGCCGATCGCATGCAGGGCTTCCGCCAGGCGGCCGCCCGCGCGCCACACCTTCCGACGGCCGACCGCTCCGGCGGCGACCTGCTCGACGACCTGCTCGACCGCAAAGTGACCGCCGTCTTCGTCGAGGAGCGGGCGGACGCGATCGCGCTGGCCCACTCGGCTGCCCGGCGAGGTGTAGCCATCCCGAGCGACTTGTCCGTGGTCGCCCTCGGTGACTCGACCCGGCCGGCCGAGAGCGATATCGACTTCAGCGGCTTCCACGTTCCACGCCGGGCGATGGGCCTGCAGGCGGTCGAGCTGCTGGAGGCCGTGCTCAGCGGTACGGCGACCGAACGCCAGCTGCTGCTCCCGTGCGAACTCACCGACGGAACCACTCTCACACCACCGAAGGGTGCCTAGATGCATACCGATGTACTGATCGTCGGCGGCGGTCTCGGCGGAGTCGCCGCGGCGCTCTCCGCCCTGCGGGCCGGCCGCTCGGTGATCCTGACCGAGGAGTTCGACTGGCTCGGCGGCCAGCTGACCAGCCAGGCTGTCCCGCCGGACGAGCACTCCTGGGTCGAGCAGTTCGGCGTCACCGCGTCGTACCGCGCGCTGCGGGAGGGGATCCGCGACTACTACCGCCGCCACTACCCGCTGACCTCGGCGTCACGTGCGGCGACGCAGCTCAACCCGGGCGCCGGGTACGTGTCCAAGCTCTGTCACGAGCCCCGGGTCGCGCTGGCGGTGCTGGAGGAAATGCTGGCGCCCTACCGGGCCAGCCGCCGGCTGCAGGTGCTTCAGCCGTTCCGGCCGGTCGCGGCCGAGACCGACGGCGATCGCGTCACCGCGGTGACCGTGGAGCACCGGGACGCGGGCGATCAGCTGACGATCACTGCGCCGTACATCCTGGATGCGACCGAGACCGGTGAGCTGCTGCCGCTGACCGGGACGGAGTACGTGACCGGCTTCGAGGCGCAGAGCGACACGGGTGAGCCGAGCGCTCCCGCCGAGGCGCAGCCGCTCAACATGCAGGCGGTGTCGTACTGCTTCGCGATCGACCACGTCGACGGCGACCACGTCGGCGACAAGCCGGCCAACTACGCGTTCTGGCGGAACTACCAGCCGTCGTTCTGGGGTGATCGGCTGCTGTCGTGGACAGCGCCCAACCCGCGCACGCTCGAGAGCTCGGTGCGGACCTTCACACCGAACCCCGACGACGACCCGCTCGCGGTGGTCGCGGACCAGCGCCGTACCGGTGGTGACACGAACCTGTGGACGTTCCGACGGATCGCGGCCCGGGGGCACTTCGAGCCGGGCGCGTACGAGAGCGACATCTGCCTGGTGAACTGGCCGATGATCGACTACTTCGAAGGCCCGGTCATCGACGTACCGGACGCCGCCAAGCACCTGGACGCGGCGAAGGAGCTCTCGCTGGCGGTGCTCTACTGGCTGCAGACCGAGGCCCCGCGGTCCGACGGCGGGGTCGGTTTCCCGGGCGTGCGGCTGCGCGGCGACCTGCTCGGCACGGACGGTCTCGCGCAGGCGCCGTACATCCGGGAGTCCCGGCGGATCAAGGCGGAGTACACGATCGTCGAGCAGGACCTGTCGGTCGCGGTCCGCGGTGATCGCGGCGCGGTCGAGTACGGCGACAGCGTCGGCGTCGGGATGTACCGGATCGACCTGCACCCGTCGACCGGCGGGGACAACTACATCGACGTGGCCAGCAGCCCGTTCCGGATCCCGCTCGGGGCGCTGATCCCGCAACGGGTGGAGAACCTGCTGCCGGCGAACAAGAACCTCGGCACCACCCACATCACCAACGGCTGCTACCGGCTGCACCCGGTCGAGTGGAACATCGGCGAGGCCGCCGGCCTGCTCGCCGCCTTCTGCCTGGACCGTGGCGTCAGCCCGCGCGCGGTCCGCAACACCCCGGCCCTGCTCGGCGAGTTCCAGTCCACGCTGGTTGCTCAGGGCATCGAACTCGGCTGGCCGGACGTCTCCGGCTACTGATGGAGGACTCATGAAGCTACGTGCGCTGACCGCGGCCGCCACTGCCGCGGTGCTGCTGACCGCCTGCGGCAGCGGCTCCGGCTCCTCCGGGTCCGCCGGGGACGGACCGGTCGACCTGCGGATGACGATCTGGAGCGCGAACGCCAAGCACCTGGCGCTGTTCGACCAGATCGCCGCCGACTACAAGAAGGACCATCCGGAGGTCGGCAAGATCACCTTCGAGGCGATCCCGTTCGAGAACTACACGACCACGCTGACCACGCAGATCGGCGGCGGCAACGTCCCCGACCTGGCCTGGATCTTCGAGAGCACCGCGCCCGACTTCGTCAGCTCGGGCGCCCTGGCGGAGATCGACAAGGACGCCGACCTGCTGCCGAGTACGACCGCCAACTGGGAGAAGGACGGCAAGCTGTACGCCTACCCGTTCTCCACCTCGCCGCTGGGTGTCTTCGTCAACACCGATCTGGTGACGGCGGCCGGGCGACCGACGCCGGCGCAGCAGATCGCGGCGGGGACGTGGACCTGGGAGGAGGCCGCCAAGACCGCGGCCGCCGTACAGGCCAAGGGCAAGGGCGGGCTCGTGGTCGGCGACTTCGACTTCAAGGGCTGGGACACGCTGAACGCGATCTGGTCCGGCTGGGGCGCGCGGCCGTGGAGCGAGGACGGCAAGAGCTGCCAGTTCGACCAGCCGGCGATGGTGGACGCGATGACGTTCGTCCACAAGCTGGTGTTCACCGACAAGGGCATGCCGGGCCCGGGCGTGACCAAGGACTTCTACGCCGGCGACTCGGCGATGGTGCTGACCCAGATCAGCCGGGCCGCGCTGCTGGAGAAGGGCAAGTTCAAGTGGGACCTGGTCCCGCTCCCGGAGGGCCCGGCCGGTGAGTACTCGGTCGTCGGCCAGGCCGGCATCGGGGTGCTGAAGCGGGGCAAGAACGCCGACGAGGCGAAGGAGTTCCTCGCCTACTTCAGCAACGCGGAGAACTCGGCGAAGCTCGCGCAGTTCTTCCCGCCGCCGCGCAAGTCGCAGCTCACCACGACGACGCTGGCCAAGGCCAACCCGCTGCTCAAGCCCGCGCAGCTGGAGAGTGTCGTGGTCAAGGGCATCGAGCGCGGCACGATCAAGCCCAGCCACACCGGGTACGCCGAACTGCAGCAGACCGTCCGGGCCGCGCTCGACCCGCTGTGGAAGCCGGGCGCGGACGTGAAGACCGTGCTGTCCGACGTGTGCTCGAAGATCAACCCGCTGCTGGCGAAATGACACTGCTGCTGGAGAAGCCGGCCGCGTCGGTGACACCGGCGGGCAAGGCGCCGTACTGGACGATGCGGCGGCGCGACGAGTTGGCCGGCTGGCTGATGGTCGCGCCGCAGCTCGCCGGCATCGTTGCCTTCGTCATCGTCCCGCTCGGGCTGGTGGTCTGGTACAGCGTGCACGAGTGGAACGTGCTGGCCGGCTCTTTCACCTTCGTCGGGGCGGACAACTACACCGCGCTCGCGGACGACCAGCAGCTCGGGCCGGTGCTCAGGGCAACGGGGTTGTTCTCGGCGGGGCTCGTCGTACTGAACCTCAGTCTCGCGTTGCTCCTCGCTGTGCTGCTGAACCAGAAGCTGCGGGGCACGGTCGTCTTCCGGACGCTGTTCTTTTCGCCGGTCGTGGTGACGCTGGTGGCGTGGACGATCGTGTGGGGGTTCCTGCTGCAGGACAACGGCGGGGTGAACGCCTTCCTCGACGTCTTCGGGATCGACGGGCCGAACTGGTTGCGCTCGGGCGGTACGGCGATGGTGTCGGTGATCGTGGTGCAGCTGTTCAAGAACGTCGGGCTGAACATGGTGCTGTTCCTGGCGGCGTTGCAGGGCGTGCCGGCCGAGCTCTACGAGGCGGCCCGGATCGACGGGGCGTCGGCGTGGGCGCGGTTCCGGCGGGTGACGGTGCCGCTGATCAGTCCGACCATCCTGCTCACGATGATCCTGACGATCGTCGGGTCGCTGCAGGTGTTCGCGCAGATCGCCGTACTGACTCAGGGCGGTCCGGGCACGTCGACGACGGTTCTTGTGTACTACCTGTACCAGCAGGCGTTCCAGTTCCATCACTTCGGGTACGGCTCGGCGCTGGCGTTGCTGTTGTTCTTCATCGTCCTGGTGCTGACCGTGATCCAGTGGCGGATGCGGCGGAGGTGGGTGTTCCATGAGTCCTAAGCTCAAGGTGCTCGTGTACGGCGTCCTGCTGGTGTGCTGTGTGCCGTTCGTGTTCCCGATCTGGTGGATGGCGACGACCTCGCTGAAGCCGGTGACCGAGATCTTCGCGTTTCCGCCGTCGTTGCTGCCCGGGGCGCCGACGCTGGACGCGTACCGGCAGGTGTTCGAGCTGCAGCCGTTCGGGCGGCAGTACGTGAACAGCCTCTACATCGCGTTGGCGGTGACGATCCTGACGCTCGCGGTGTCCGCGCTGGCCGGGTACGCGTTCGCGCGGATCCGGTTCCGGGGCGCCGGCGTGGTCTTCGTGATCGTGCTGACCGGGCTGCTGGTGCCGAACGAGGTGACGATCATCCCGCTGTACCGGATGTTCGACGCGCTCGGCCTGGTGGACACGCACTGGCCGCTGATCCTGGTCCCGGCGCTCGGGGCGCCGAGCGTGCTGGCCACCTTCATCATGCGGCAGTTCTTCATCACGCTGCCCGGTGAGCTGGAGGAGGCCGGCCGGGTGGACGGCCTCGGCCGGTTCGGGCTGTTCTGGCGGGTCTGCCTGCCGCTGGCGCGGCCGGCGATCGGCGCGGTCTCGATCTTCACCTTCCTGCACAGCTGGAACCTGTACCTGGAGCCGATCGTGTTCCTGTCCAGCAAGGAGAAGTTCACCATCCCGCAGGCACTGACGCAGTACGTCGACGCCTACGGGGGCCCGATGTGGAACACCCAGCTGGCAGCGGCGACGCTGTCCGCGCTCCCGGTCCTGATCATCTTCGTCCTGGCCCAGCGCCAGTTCGTCGAAGGCCTGGCCCAGACCGGGCTGAAGGGCTAGCCGGGGCCTGGTTGCGGCCGCGTGGAAAAATGTCTTCGTGAGCTTCCACGCGGCTGTTTTCATCGCCACCAGTCTCGACGGCTACATCGCGCGCCCGGACGGGTCCATCGACTGGCTCACCACGCGCGGCGAACACGCCGGCGACACCGGGTACGACGAGTTCATGGCGTCGGTGGACACCGTCGTACTGGGCCGGAACACCTACGAGAAGGTCCTCGGCTTCGACTTCTGGCCGTACGAGGGCAAGCAGGTCGAGGTGCTCAGCACCACTCTCGACCCGGACGCCGACGAGCGCATCATCGTGCACCGCACCCTCGACGCCCTGATCGAGACCCTGAACGACCGCGGCGCCAAACGCATCTACACCGACGGCGCCCGCGTCATCCAGACCTTCCTCCGCGCCGGCCTGCTGAACGAGCTCACCATCACCACCGCGCCCGTGCTGCTCGGCACCGGCATCCGCCTGTTCGGCGACCTCGACACGGACATCGCCCTCACCCACAACGCGACCCGCACCTTGAAAGCGGGCTTCACCCAATCCGACTACACCATCCACCGCTGACGTCAGTACGGCGACGTCGTACGGGCGTCACCTCGGGTCAGCGGTCGGGCGCCTGCGTGGGTCCATCGGGTCGCTGCCGACGATCCTCGCACCAGCCGCGGTCTGTATCTGCTGAGCGGCAGCGATCCCGACCTCGCTTTCGACCTGCGTCATGACCTCACGAATGTCGGCGGCGGTCAGCACCTGGTAGACGTCCGTCCCCGGCACCCGACTGACGACCCGATCGAGCTGGTCGAGCGCCACAGAAATCCGCCGGCTGCCCGCGTCCGCGCCCTCCATCGCCGCCTTCACCGTGCCCTCGAGCTTCTCCAGCCGCGCCCGCAACTGCGCAGTCCGCTGGTCCGGCGAGTCGCCGACCTGCTCGAGTAACTCCCGCCCACACGCAGCACTCCGCCCGAGATTCTCCCGAATCTTGAACAGCCGGACATCCGCCCGGAACACGTCCTTCCACAGATCCGTGGCCCGATCCCGCGCAACCCGCGTCTCCACCTCGGGCTCCAGAGCCTGCCGCCCCGCATCCGGCTGATAGTTCAGCCCGACGATCCCGTCCTCGACCTCGCGCACCACCTCATCGGCCTGATTCGCAAAGTCAGCCGCATACCCCGCCGCCTCCCGAGCCCACATCAACTACCGCGCCGCGAGCCCCGCCAACTCCCCATCCCCAACCACCTCAACCACGCCATCTCCTCTCTCACAGACCCGAGAGCGTAAACCCGACCGAGCTCAGCTGCCCGTCACGTGCAAGCGCACGTCGGAAGCCGGCCTACACCAACAGACGCAGCAACCGCCGCCTGCCGCCCCTGACCTTGAGAAGCCACCGACCACTTTTCGGCGGCCGAGATGGTCGGTGGGTTCTCAAGGTGCTGCCTGACGCGGCGACTCATTCTCCTCGACGCACCCGCCCCCATGCGTTTGCGAGGGGGCTCCGCGGTGTAGCCACCCGACGAAGTCATCCCCGCAGGCTACCCCTCGGGGTGGGACCGCGCGCATGGCTCGGCATGGCTAGGTGGTTGCGCTGGGCACCGATTAGTCGCGACCCTCCGCAGTGATCCGGTCTGGGATGCGACAGGCAGAAGCGCGAGGTGGTGCTTGTCCCGATCGCCGTGACGGGGGGTCGGCTTGCGGACGGGCGCCGACCTCGTCGTCGAGTGCGCACGACGAAGGAGTGCGCAGGTCAGGCGACAGCCGAAGTGGCGGCGGCAGCCGCAAAGGCGGGCGGCAGCACACAAGTGATGGGTGGGTGGGAGCGCGCGTCGCGGCCGCGACGTAGGAGCGGGTGCGTAGCACGCGTGGGATTGACCCCGGTGGCCGTGATGGGCGATTACCTCAGGAGGTGGACTGCTTCGGCGGCCCAGTAGGTGAGGATGGTGTCGGCGCCGGCTCGGCGGATGGAGGTGAGGGTTTCGAGGATGGCGCGGTCGCGGTCGATCCAGCCGTTGGCGGCGGCGGCCTCGACCATCGCGTACTCGCCGGAGATGTTGTACGCGGCAACCGGGACGTCCACGTGGTCGCGGACCTGGCGGATGATGTCCAGGTAGGCGAGGGCCGGCTTCACCATCACGATGTCGGCGCCTTCGGCCACGTCGAGGTCGACCTCGCGGAGGGCCTCGCGGGCGTTCGCGTTGTCCTGCTGGTACGTCTTGCGGTCGCCCTGGAGCGACGAGCCGACGGCCTCACGGAACGGACCGAAGAAGGCCGACGCGTACTTCACGGCGTACGCCAGGATCACCGTGTCCTGGAAGCCGGCCGCGTCCAGCGCCGTACGGACCACCCCGACCTGCCCGTCCATCATCCCGGACGGCCCCACCACATGCGCGCCGGCGGAGGCCTGGGCGACGCCCATGTCGGCGTAGATCGCGAGCGTCGCGTCGTTGTCGACGCGACCGGACGAGTCCAGTACGCCGCAGTGCCCGTGCGAGGTGAACTCGTCCAGGCACAGGTCCGACATCACGAGCAGCGCGTCGCCGACCTCGCTGACCGCGTCCCGGATCGCGACGTTGAGGATGCCGTCCGGGTCCAGCGCGCCGGAGCCGGTCTCATCCTTCGACGTCGGTACGCCGAACAGCATGACGCCACCGAGTCCGAGCTGGGCCGCCTCGGCGACCGCCTTGCGGGCGGTGTCGCGGGTGTGCTGGTACACGCCCGGCATCGACTTGATCGCGATCGGCTCGCGGGCGTCTTCCCGGATGAACATCGGCAGGATCAGCTGCCGCGGTTCCAGGGTGGTCTCCGCGACCAGCCTGCGCATCGCCGCCGACGACCGAAGCCGCCGCGGCCTGACCTCCGGGAAACCAGGCACTGATCAGCTCTTCCTGCGGGAGCCCGAGCGGCGCTCGGACGGGCGGGTGACCGGTTCACCGGCCTCGATCATGGTGTCACGGCGGTCGGCGCCGAAGCGAGCAAGCGCGTCGGCCAGTTCCTCGGCGGACGGGGTGTCGGCCATCGCGTCGACCCGCAGGCCGTGCTCCTCGGCGGTCTTCAGGGTGGCCGGGCCGATCACCGCGATCACCGTGGACGCGTGCGGCTTGCCGGCGATGCCGACCAGGTTGCGCACCGTCGAGGACGAGGTGAACACGACCGCGTCGAACTTGCCGGACTTGATCGCCTCGCGGGTCGGCGCGGGCGGCGGAGCAGCCCGGACGGTCCGGTACGCCGTCACGTCGTCGACCTCCCAGCCGAGGTCGGTCAGGCCGGCGACCAGGGTCTCGGTGGCGATGTCGGCCCGCGGCAGGAACACCCGGTTGATCGGGTCCAGCACCTCGTCGAACGGCGGCCAGTCCTCGACCAGGCCGGCCGCGGACTGCTCACCGGACGGGACCAGGTCCGGGCGGATGCCCCAGGCGCCGATCGCCTCGGCGGTCTTGTCGCCGACCGCGGCGATCTTCAGCCCGGAGAACGCCCGCGCGTCCAGGCCGTACTCGTCGAACTTCTCCCGGACCGCCTTGACCGCGTTGACCGAGGTGAACGCCACCCACTCGTAGCGGCCCTCGACCAGGCCGCGGATCGCCTTGTCCATCTGCTGCGGGTTGCGCGGCGGCTCGACCGAGATGGTCGGGACCTCTTCCGGCATCGCGCCGTACCGCCGGAGCCGGTCCATCAGCGGGCCGGCCTGATCCTTGGTGCGCGGCACCAGGATCCGCCAGCCGAACAGCGGCTTGGTCTCGAACCAGGACAGCGCCTCGCGCTGCTCGACCACGGCGCCGACCACGACGACGGCCTCGCCGGTCACCTTGGCTGCGCGCAGGTCGGCGACGATCGTCTCGAGGGTGCCGACCACGCTGGTCTGCAGGGTCGTCGTACCGCCGACGGTCACCGCGACCGGCGTGCCGGCGTCGAAGCCCGCCTCGATCAGCGCGGCGACGGTCTCCTTGAGTACGTCGGTCGCGTTCAGCAGCACGAGCGTCTGCTTGGGGTGCAGCCGGCTGAGGTCGAGCTTGGCCTCGGCCAAGTCGAGGACGGTGACCTCACGGTCGCCCTTCATGGTCAGCGGGATCCCGGCGTACGTCGGGACGGCGCTGACCTCGCTGACACCCGGGATGATGTTGAACCCGATGCCCGCCTTCCGGCACGCGGCCGCCTCCTCGGCGCCGCTGGAGAAGGTGAACGGGTCACCGGTCAGCAGGCGTACGACGTTCGCCGCGGACTTGGCCGTCTTCACCACCAGTCGTGCCCGGGCGGCGACCTTCAGCGCCCGGCTGCCCTCCGCGCCGGACCCGTCGACCACCTCGACACCCGGCCTGCAGAAGGCCAGGAAGGCGTCGTGCTCGGGGCCCTCGACCACGACGGCGTCGGCGTTCGCCAGGACGTCGCGGCCGGCCAGCGTCAGCAGGGCGGGGTCGCCCGGCCCGACACCGACGAACGTGACATGGCCGAGTGGTCTGGTCTGCTTGACCGTGCTGGTGGCGGCAGCCTTCGCCGGCACTTTCTGAGGCGTCCTGGATGCCGCGGTGGCTGCTGTCTTCGCGCTGCTCACGTCTGCCTTCGCCCTCGTCCTCGTCCTGCTGCTCGTCTTGTGCGCCGTGTCATGCGACGCCCTCGTCGTCGTGCCCCGTGCCGGTGTCATGTCTGCTCCAGCAACTCGTTCGCCAGCGCCTTGCCCAGTGACACCGGGTCGTCCACCGGCCCGTTGGCCGACAACCGCCGTACGCCGTCCTCCTGGCCGAGCGCCCCCCGCAGCCACAGCTCCGGGCCGTCCTCGCCTTCGACCACTTCGGCGAGGGCGCCGACCGGAGCCGTGCACCCTGCCTCGAGAGTGGCAAGCATCTGCCGCTCCGCCGTCACCGCCGCCCGGGTGCCCGGGTCCTCCAGCGGCGCCAGCGCGGCCAGCACCTCGGTGTCGTCCGCCCGGCACTCGATGCCCAGGGCACCTTGTCCCGGAGCCGGCAGGACCTGGATCGGATCCAGCGTCTCGGTCACCTCGGCGAGCCGTCCCAACCGGGACAACCCTGCCCTTGCCAGCACCACCGCGTCCAATTTGCCATCGGCCACCATCCCGATCCGGGTGTCCACGTTGCCGCGGATCCCGGTGCACTCGAGGCCGAGGCCGAGCGCGTCGAGCTGGGCGACCCGGCGGGGTGAGCCGGTGCCGACGAGGGCGCCCTGCTGCAGCTCGCCGAGGGTCAGCCCGTCGCGGGCGACCAGCACGTCGCGCGGGTCCTCACGGACGGGTACGGCGCCGATCGCGAGACCCTCGACCGGTGCGGTCGGCAGGTCCTTCAGCGAGTGCACGGCGATGTCGATCTCGTTGGACAGCAAGGCGTCGCGCAGCGCGCTGACGAAGACGCCGGTGCCGCCGATCTGCTCCAGCGGCGCCCTGTTCACGTCGCCGGCGGTGACGATCGGG
This sequence comes from Kribbella sp. NPDC050820, assembly GCF_040653975.1. NCBI lineage: Bacteria > Bacillati > Actinomycetota > Actinomycetes > Propionibacteriales > Kribbellaceae > Kribbella > Kribbella sp. NPDC050820. The sequence continues at coordinate 6,956 of NZ_JBFAHB010000092.1, read as the reverse complement.
ACCAGGTCGACCTCGTGCCCGAGCGCTCGCAGCTGGTCGGCCACCCAGGTCGCCTGCGCGGTCGCGAGGGCGGACCGCCGCGTGCCGAGCCGGATCATGCGCGGTCACCTCCGGTCGCGTCGGCGCGGGTGTTGCTGGTCTCTTCCGGGATCTTCGCGGCCGTGACCGCGTCGACGGTGGCCGGATCGAGCGCGAACAGCTCGCGGAGTGCTTCGGCGTACGTCGGTCCGCCTGGATCGGCCGCCAGCTCTTTCACCCGCACGGTCGGCGTGTGCAGCACCTTGTCGACCACCCGGCGAATGGTCCGGGCGACCTCCTGCCGCTGCGCGTCGTCCAGCCCGGGCAGCTTGCGCTCCAGCCGGGCCAGCTCGGAATCGACCAGCTCGGTCGCCATCGCCCGCAGCGCGACCACGGTCGGCGCGACCGATGCGGCCCGCCGGGTGGCCTCGAACGATCCCGTCTCCTCCGAGACGATCCGCCGTACGCCGTCGATGTCGTCCTCACTGCCGCCTGCCGTCCCGGCGAGGTCGGCCAGCGTGACGAGCGTGACCCCGGGGATCCGGGCCGCCTCGGGCGCAACGTCCCGTGGCAGCGCGACGTCCAGCACCCCGAACGGCCGCCCGTCAGTCGCGTTCCGGATCATTTCTTCGGTCAGTACAACGCCGCGCGCGCCGGTGCACGACACGACGAGGTCGGCCTCGGCCAGCGCCTCGGGGACGTTGGCCAGCTGGACCGCCGTCCCGCCGACCCGCTCGGCCAGCGCAACCGCGCGGTCGTAGTTGCGGTTGGCAATCGTCACGCTCGCGGCGCCGCCGTTGAGCAAGGTCTGCGCGGCCAGCGAGGCCATCGAGCCGGCGCCGACGATCAGCGCGCGACGGCCCTCGAAGCCGCCGACCGCGTCGAGGCCGGCCGAGACGACGGAGCGCCCGGCGGCGTCGATCCCGGTCTCGGTGCGGGCCCGCTTGCCGACCCGCAACGCGTGCTGGAGTACGGCGTTGAGCTCGGTGCCGACCGTCTCCAGGTCCTGGCCGACGCGCAGCGTGTCCTTCACCTGGCCGAGGATCTGGCTCTCGCCGACGATCATCGAGTCGAGGCCGACCGAGACCTGGAACAGGTGCGCGACCGCGCCTTCCTCGAAGTGCACGTAGAGATGCTCGGCCAGGTCCAGCAGCGGTACGCCGGTGACGTCGGACAGGATCGCGGTCACCTCGTCCATGCCGGCGTGGAACCGGTCGACGGTCGCGTAGACCTCGGTCCGGTTGCAGGTGGCGAGGACCGCGGACTCGGAGACCGCCGGGGTGTGCTTGACGGCCAGGGCCAGCTTGGTCGCCGCGTCCGGGTCGAGCGCCACTCGCTCGAGGACGTTGATGTCAGCTGAGCGGTGGCTGATACCGACGACCAGGTAACTCATGCGCCGACACCTCCGCCCACACTCGGCAGATCGGTCAGACCGTTCATCGCTGGTAGCTCGGGCACCTCGGGGAGCGCCGCCTCTCCGGACTTTCGTTGTTCGTGGTACGCCAGGATCTGCAACTCGATCGAGAGGTCCACCTTGCGGATGTCGACGCCGTCGGGCACGGACAGCACGACGGGCGCGAAGTTCAGGATGCTGGTCACCCCGGCGGCGACCAGCCGGTCGCACACCTCCTGGGCGGGACCGGCAGGCGTGGTGATGACCCCGATCGAGACCCGGTCGGCCTTCACGATGTCCTCGATCTGGGCGAAGTCGCGGACCTCCATGTCGCCGACCCGCTCCCCGATCAGGTTCGGGTCGGCGTCCAGCAGCGCCACGATCCGGAACCCGCGGGTGCCGAACCCGGAGTAGTTGGCCAGCGCGTGCCCCAGGTTTCCGATCCCGACGATGACGACGGCCCAGTCCTGGGTGACGCCGATCTCGCGGGCGATCTGGTAGCGCAGGTACTCCACGTCGTACCCGACGCCGCGGGTGCCGTAGGAGCCCAGGTAGGACAGGTCCTTGCGGAGCTTGGCCGAGTTCACGCCGGCCGCGGTCGCCAGATCCTCGCTCGACGCGGTGGCGATCCCGCTGTCGGACAGCGCAGTGAGAGCCCGCAGGTAGACCGGCAAGCGCGCGACAGTCGCCTCGGGAATGCCGCGTTCGGTTCTCGTCGGCGGGCCGGGGCGACGGCTGCTGGCACGCGTCACAATTCTCCTGGGAACGGTTCTCCACGGCCGCGGTCTTGACGGCCGGCGGCTCTTCTTACTCTAGGAGCTTGTGAACGTGAGAACAAAATCGGCGAAGGCCGAGGTGACGGACAGCACTAAGAGGTGAGGGCCTTCCGGAGCCTGGCTGGGTCGACGCGCCAGAAGTCGTGCTGCTTGCCGTCGACGAACGTCACCGGGATCTGCTCGCCGTACTCCGTGAGCAACCGGTCATCCTGCGTGATGTCGATCTCGGACCAGTCGACACCGAGCTCGGCGCAGACCGCCTGGATCATCGCCCGGGCGTCGTCACAGAGGTGACAGCCGGGCTTGCCGTAGAGCGTGACCCGGGTCATTTCCGCAGCCGGCCCTTCGCGACCTTGCCGGTGACCGAGTGCGGCAGGTGGTCGACCACCTCGATCTCGACCGGGCACTTGAACCGGGCCAGCCGGGTCTCGGCGTACTCCCGCACCGCGGCCGTGTCCACGCTCGCGCCGGTCTCCGGTACGACGAACGCCTTCACCGCCTCCCCGGTCTCCTCGGACGGTACGCCGATCACGGCGGCCTCGCGGACCCCGGAAGCGCCGACCAGGACCTCCTCGACCTCGCTCGGGAAGACGTTGAACCCGGACACGATGATCAGCTCACGCAACCGGTCCACCAGGAAGAGGTCACCGTCGGCGTCCAGGTAGCCGACGTCGCCGGTGCGGTACCAGCCTTCCTCGTCCGGGCCGTCGACACCGTCCGGCCAGTAGCCGGAGAACAGGTTGGCGCCGCGGATCAGGATCTCGCCGGGATCGTCGCCCTCGACGTCCTCACCTTGTTCGTCGGCGATCCGGACCTCGACGTTCGGCAGTGCACGCCCGACCGAACCCGGCTTAGGGTCCTCCTCGCCAAGGGTCGTGGTGACTCCCGGGGATGCCTCGGTCAGGCCGTACCCCTGGTGGACGAACTTGCCGGTCTCCTGCTCGAAGCGGTCGGCCAGCGCGCGGTCGAGAGTCGACGCGCCGGTGAGGACGACCTTGACCGTCTGCAGGGCGTCGTGGAGACCTGGCTGAGCCAGCAAGGCGTGTAGGGCCGGCGGGGCGAGTGGCAGCCGCGTCACGCCGTACCTGCTGATCAGGTCGAGGGTGTGGACCGAGTCGAAGCGCGGTTCGACGACGAGCGCCGCGCCAGTTGCAACGGCCCAGCCGAGAACAGCGTTCAGGCCGAAGGCGTGGAACATCGGCAGCACGCCGAGTACGACGTCGTCCGGGCCCATCCGGTCCTCGCCGAGGCCGGAAAGATTCTTCACATTCGCGGCCAGCGCGCGGTGCGACAACATCGCCGCCCGCGGGTCACCACTCGTCCCGGACGTGTAGAGCAGGACCGCGAGGGTCTCCGGGTCGAGCTGCGGAAGTAACGGAGCGTCACCCTGGAGATCGCCGGCCCGGACCGTCCGGAGGCCCTGGACCTTGTCCGCGAGGTCTCCGTCGGCGATCGCCAGCCGGGCGCCGGAGTGCTCCACGACACCGCTGATCTCGGCCGCCGTCAACCCCGTGTTCAGCGGTACGGCGACCAGGCCTGCGCGGAGAATCCCCAGGTAGGACGTGACAAAGTCGATGCTGTTGGCCTGCAGCAGGATGACTCGGTACCCCGGCACCAGGCCGGCTGCGGCGAACCCCTGGGCAGCCCTGTCGACGGCGGCGTCGACCTCGCCCCAGGTCAGCCGCCGGTCGCCGTCGACCAGTGCGAGACGTTCGCCGTGACGTTGCGCTGTGTCACGAAGAACGTCCGCGAAGTTGAAGTTCACCAGGCGAGTCTGCCACGTTCACCCGGGCATGTTGCGCTCCCCCGGGCACAGTTCGAGACGGTGACGCGCAGTAGGCGACAGGCGAGGGTTCCGTGCCCTAAGGTCCTGCTTCATGGGTGGGGGTACGTCACGTGACCTCCGAGCCAGATCGATTCTGGCTGGGGAGGCCAGCGCGGCCGCGGCCGAGCTGGAAGCGGCACTGGAAACGCCGCAGGTTCCCGACGCGGCTGCGTTCTTCGATGTGGACAACACGATGCTGCAGGGCGCGTCGATGTTCCATCTGGCCCGCGGGCTGTACCGCCGGAAGTTCTTCACGACCGGCGAGATCGCGCAGAAATCCTTTGCACAGTTGAGGTTCCGGCTCCAGGGCGAGACCCCGGACTCGGTCGCGAACGCGCGGGCCGCGGCGCTGTCGTTCATCGCCGGCCACCGGGTGGCCGAGGTGCAGATCCTGGTCGAGGAGATCTTCGACGAGATCATGGCCGACCGGATCTGGCCGGGCACGCTCGCGCTGGCGCAGCAGCACCTCGACGCCGGCGAGCGGGTCTGGCTGGTGACAGCGGCTCCGGTCGAGGTAGCGAGACTGCTCGCCAGGCGGCTGGGACTGACCGGCGCGCTCGGAACGGTTGCAGCAGAGCGTGACGGGATATATACAGGTGAACTCGTGGGCGACATCCTCCATGGCCCGGCCAAGGCGGAGGCCGTCCGCGCGCTTGCGGCGCGCGAAGGGCTGAACCTGGCCTCCTGCGCGGCGTACTCGGACTCGGTGAACGACCTGCCGATGCTCGAGCTGGTGGGGAATCCATGCGCGATCAACCCCGACAGCAGGCTGCGCCGCCACGCGGAAGTCGCCGGCTGGCGCATTCGTGACTATCGGACCGGACGGAAGGCGGCACGCCTCGGACTGTTGACAGCGGGTGCTTCAGGCGTAACGCTCGGTGCTGTCTCAGCCGCTGTGGCCATCCGCGGATGTGTCAGAAGACGTGTCAGTTGAACGGGGAGAAATCTTGACGACGCCGGAGCCAAGCCCGGACGGGATGAGACGTGCAGAGCTCGTCGATCGCGCCCAGGCCGGGGACGTCGGTGCCTTCGGTGAGCTGTACGACGAGTACTCGCTCACCGTCTACCGCTACATCTACGCGCGGGTGTCGTCGTCGGCACTCGCCGAGGACCTGACCAGCGAGACGTTCGTCCGGGCGCTGCGCGCGCTGGACTCGTTCCGCTGGCAGGGCCGGGACTTCGGCGCCTGGCTGGTGACGATCGCCCGGAACCTCATCACCGACCACTACAAGTCCGGCCGGGTCCGGCTCGAGGTGGTCACGGACGAGATCGAGACGCACGACCGGCAGACCGAGGGGCCGGAGATCGACGTACTGGCCGCCGCCACCGCCGAGGTGCTGCGGGACGCGGTCGCGGCCTTGCCCGACGAGCAACGCGACTGCCTGACGATGCGATTCTTCGCCGGACTGTCGATCGCGGAAACGGCCAAGGCGCTGGAGAAGTCCGAAGGCGCCGTCAAGCAACTGCAACTGAGGGCCGTACGGCACTTGGCGAAGGTTATCCCCAAGGACTTGAGGTGAGGCGGATGACAACGAATGTCTTTCGTAACCCGTCAGGGAGTTTCCTCGTTTGCCTGATGAGGACCTGTCGGTGACCCCGACTGGCCATTGAGGAGAACGAGAACTCATGAGTGACCTACACAGGGCTCGAGCGCGCGCGGAGGCATTCGCGCACGCCGTCGATCACGGGCCCCGTCACTCTTCGCGACTGAGCGATGACCCCGAGCTGATGGAAGCTGTGGAACTGGTCGGACGGCTGAGGACCGCCGGCGCAGTGGCACCGCGACCGGAGTTCAGTGCCGAGCTGCGGCACCGCCTGATGGAGCAGGCGGCGGCCCGCGCGGCAACGACGACTCCGACGATGGTGCGCAGCTCTCCGGACGACTCGGACGACCCGCCGGGCAGCGAGGACGTGGACGCGTCCGTGACAGCTATCCGCCATCGTCACGGCCGGCGCATCCGGCTCGTGGCCAGTACCGCCGCGCTGGTCCTGCTCGGAGGTGGCATCGGTTCTGCCGCCGCCGCTCAGCAGGCGATGCCCGGTGACACCTTGTACGGGATGAAGCGCAGCATCGAGAACGTCTCCACCAACGTCAGCGTCGGGGACGACTCCCGGGGCCGGCGCGATCTCGAGCACGCGATGACCCGACTGTCCGAAGTTCGCGCGCTGGCCGAGAACGGCGGCGACGTGGGCACGATCAACGCCACCCTCGACGACTTCTCGGCACAGTCCCGCAAGGGAGTGTCCCGGCTGGTCGCGTCGTACCAGCAGGACGGGGACGCCGGTTCGATCACGGCGGTCACGCAGTTCATCACCAGCGCCCGCCAGGCTCTTGTCGAACTCGCACCGAAACTGCCGCCGGAATCGCTGAAGTCCGCCGTCGAGGCACTCGCCACCATCGAGCAGCTGGCCGGGCACACCACGGCCGCCTGCCCGAAGTGCGAGGCGCCGAAGCCGGCCAAGGGCGGCAACCAGCCGGCCGCACCCAACACCGGAACCGTCACCGAGCCGAACGACCCCGGCAACGGCGGGGCGAGCAGCAAGGCGTCCACCAAGCCGTCGACGGGTGCGAGCACCGCGCCGAGCGCGACGCCGGGCCAGCAGCTGCCGAACACGACGATCGTCCAGGAGTCCAACACTCCGCCGACGAGTCTGAAGACCCCGCCGAACCCGTCGGCGTCCTCCACTCCGACGTCGACGCCGACCGTCGTACCGACCATCCCCACCCCGGGCGCGACCCAGTGGCCCTGGCCGTTCCCGACGCTCCTCCCATCCACCCCGATCATCAACATCCCCGGCGTCATCGAGACCCTCTTCCCCCCATGGAAGTAGCCCCCTGACCCCAGCAGAAGGATCTTCTGGCTGATCGTCGGCATCGCGGTCGGCGTGTACGCCGTGACCCGGGTGAAGAAGCGCGCCCAGGTGCTCGCCCCGGAGAGCCTGC
>NZ_JBFAHB010000091.1:0-33807 GCF_040653975.1 Kribbella sp. NPDC050820 | reverse complement strand
GTTTTTTTTGCTTGGTTCCCGGGTTTTTGGGGGTCTCGGCCGGCGGCCAGCCTTGGTTTTGCTCCCGGGGGGGGCGGGGGGGGGGGCGGCGGGGCCTACCCGGGGGGGGGTGTGGGCCGGCCGACGGTTCTGGGTCGGGCGGTTGGTGTTAGTTGATGACGCGGAAGCCGTTGCGTTGGCCCAGTTTTGTCAGGCTTACCCTGCCTGGGATGCCGTCGAACGGCGGTGGGACCGTGGCCTTCTGCCACTTGGCGTAGGCCTTGCGGAACTCGGTTCCGGCGTAGCCGTCGACGAACTCCGCCGGCTTGAGGCCCTGATGCCGCAGCGCCTTCTCCACGATCAGGATGTCCTTCTTGTGCAGCCCCTGCCCCTGCGGACGGAACTGGTCCCGGCGGGCGGCGTCGATGACGTTGCTGAGGTCGACAGCCGGCAGCAGTGGTGTGGGCGCGCCCGGCCGCCAGATCCGGACTCCGTTGACGTCCTCGCTCCAGCCGCGGTACCGCTGGCCCCAGCTGCGGGTGATGAACGAGATCGCAACCCTGTCGATCTTGCCGCGCCGCTTGATGTCGTTGCTGAAGCAGGTCCCGTCGCCGGCGCTGATGGCGACGTGCCCGTCACCTCCGTTGGTCCACCAGACGGGGACTCCGAGTGGCGGCGTACCGGTGGTGCCGTGCCTGAAGTCGGTCCCGAAGTAGCCCTTCTCGGCCGACCCGTACAGCGGCCCGACGTTGAAGCACTTCCGGACGAACATCAGGCACAGGCGGGACCAGTCCTGGCTCGGGCTGGTCACTTGGCCCTTCGCGAAGTTGATCGCGGCCTGCCCGGTGCGGATCGCCATCTCACTGCCCCCCGTCCGGATCGACCTCGTCGGCCGACTTCACGGCCTCGTCGGGCCGAGTCTCTTGCCCCGGCTCCTCGCCCGGCTCCAAGGCGCCCTCGTCGCTGTTGCCGCCCGGCTCGGCGAACTCGTTGTCGAGCGCCGGGTCATCGGCCAGCATTCCCGGCGACTTGCTCAACGGCAGCAACGTACTTTCGTCCAACACGTCGACAGACTGTGAAGTGTCGACCACTACTTCGCTCATCGCGAACCTCCCCTGTTTGCTGTTACCCCCACAACTACGCGCACGCCACCCCTGCCACATCCGAGGAAAACCCTCAGATCCGCCCCCCGAACCCCTCAGATCCCCAGCCACCCTTCAGCCCGCTCAGCTGGTCACGCAGACGAGGCGCTCCCCGTCCTGGCGCGACTCGATGACCGGGCATGACCGTGTGGACCCACGTCCTACTGGTACGACGTGACTGCCTCGAGCAGTGGGGTCCCATCGGTCAGTCCCTGCGCCAGGCGGGCGGCATCGCAATGCCGCTTCTGAAAGCACACCTCCATGGAGCGAGCCACGACCCGGGCCGTGGCTCTGCCTGCATGCTGTGTGGTAGGGCGGGTGGCCGGCTCCGCCAGACGGACCCGTTGTCGCGATCCCGCGTACCGGACGGGCACTGAACGGCGACCCTCGCGATGAGTTGGCACCCCGGTTGACCACGTACAAGTTGCGGCGCGGCACCCGACGCAGGCGACCTATGTGGAGGCGGTTGCGTGCTAGTTCGCCGGCAGGGCGGTGAGAAGCCCTTTGCGGGAGCTGATGCGGAGCTTGGTGTACACCTTGCGTAGATGCCACTCCACGGTTCTGGCGCTGATGAAGAGGTGCGTGCCGATCTCGGCATTGGTCATACCGGTCACGGCGAGTCGGGCGATCTGCGCCTCTTGGGCGCTGAGCGCCTCGACCAGTCCGGGCGGTGGAGTTCGGGGAAGCGTCTGCCCTGTCGCGGCGAGCTCACGGCGAGCCCGCTCGGCAAACGCCTCGGCACCCATCTGCTGGAAGAGGTCGTGGGCGGTGCGCAGTTGCCCGCGGGCGTCCAAGCGGCGGTTCTGCCGTCGGAGCCATTCGCCGTAGAGCAGGTGCGCTCGGGCGAGCACCATCGGCACGCGGGTACGGCTGAGGCGCTCGACGGCCTCCCGGTAGTACGCTTCCGCGACACGCGGGTCGTCGGTGACGAGGGCCCGGCACCGAGCGAGCACGCCGAGCGCCCAGTCGGTTCCGCTGGCGTCGGCTAGCTCGGCCAGCGCAACGACAGCTCGTTCGGCCGGTGCCCGATTCTCCGTGTGGACCGCGGCCTCCACGAGCTCAGGCAGCGACCAGGTGGCAAACGCGAGTTCCTGCGGGTGCTGTGCGCCGTCGGTGGCTGCTGCCAGCGCCTCGGGGTAGCGAACTAGACCGTTGAACAGCACCGCTTGCGCATGCCGAATCAAAGTCAGCCCCATCCCGTCCCCGCGGGTGACCACGTCAGCGGTGACGGCATCGATCATGCGCGTAGCCTCTGCCTGACGTCCCTGCCAGGCCGCTAGGGCGATGGCTCCGTATGGCGGCAACGTGCTGCCGGTCGCCTCGGTCACCGATGCGGCCTCCTGCACCAAGACGGCTACTGTGGACAGCTCCCCGGCGAACAGGTGCAGACCCATCCGCGCGCTCAAGGCGATTGGTAGAACGTGGAGTGCGCCGACCCGACGGGCGAGGTCGACATGCCGGGTGCACAGCTCATCCCAGCTCTCGTCGTCCCACAGGTCGTGTGCGGCATGCGTGGCGAGCCACAACCAGCGCAGCGACTCCAACACGGGCATGTCGGAGCCGCGGAAGGCACGCACCGCGTCGCGCAGCACCGGGGTGCCGGCCGCGTATCCCTCGGTGATGACTAGAGCCAAGCCATCCAGAAGCAAATCGCAGGGGCCCTTGACACCATTGGGCGTGTGCGTGGCGAGGGCGGCGGCGGCGACCTCGCGCAAGCCAACTCCACGAGCGAGTCGGCCGGCGAACATGGCGGCAGAGAGCGCGTCGAGATACGTGCGCCGGGCCAGCGTCGCGTCGAGCGGTTCCAGTGCCCGGGCTGCCGCGAGCAGCAGGCCCGGGGCGTCCCCACTGTGGTCGGAGAAGAACGCGATCTGCGCCCGCGCCAGGTGAACCAGGGCTCGGTCGAGAGAGCCTAGCGGCCCTGCCTCCGCGACCGACAACAGTGTCAGAGCCTCCGCGGGTGCGCCGGCTTCTTGCTTGATCTGCGCGGCCGCGAGCGCGCGCCGTGCGCGCAGCAGCGGGTCGGCGGTCAGTGCCGTTGCACGCTCGAGGAATGCTGCAGCGGCTGCGAGACCACCACGCGCCTGCGCGCGTTCGGCGCTGGCTTCCAATTCCGCTGCGACGCCCTCATCCCAGCCGACTGTCGCCTGTGCGCGGTGCCAGGCCCTGCGGTCCGGGTCGGAGTCACCGTCGGTGACCTCAGCCAGCGCGCCGTGAACCTCACGGACATCACCGACCGTCGCCGCCCGGTAGACCGCCGAGCGCACCAGCGGATGGCGGAACCGCACTCCGCGATCGATCCCCGCGCTCTGCGCGAGGAGCCCGGCCTCGAGAGCCGGTGCGGCCGCCGCGGTCACGTCAACACCGAGGTGGTTCGCTGTCTGCCACACGAGCGTGGCGTCTCCAGACGGCTCGAGAGCCGCGATGAGCAGCAGCCGTTGCGTTTGGCCCGGGAGCCGCTGCAGTCGCCGCCGGAACCCCTCCTCGATCCGGGTGGCGAGCGGCATCCGGGCTGTGTCGCTGAAACCGAACGCCAACTCGCCCGATGTCCATCCTCGTGGCAGTTCGAGGATTGCAAGGGGGTTCCCGTGTGTCTCGCGCAGAAGGCGGTCGCGGACCCGGTCCTCCAGCGGCCCGGGGAAGGCCGAGCGCAGCAGCTCGCGCGCGTCCTCATTCTCCAGCCCGTGGACGCGCAGCACAGTCACACCCGTCAACTCGTCGTCGTCGGCTCGGTGACGGAGGGCAAAGACCATGACGATTCTTTCGGCAAGCAGCCGTCGCGCCACGAACGACAGCGTTTGTGCCGATGCCCTGTCCAGCCATTGGGCGTCGTCGACGACGAAGACCAGCGGCTGCCTTTCGGCTGAGTTGGTCAGCAAGGTCAGCACAGCCAGGCTGACCATGAACCGGCCAGGAGATGTGCCGTGCCGAAGCCCGAATGCCGTCTCGAGCGCCTCGCGCTGGGGCTCCGGCAGCGCGTCGAGGCAATCCAAGAAGGGCGCGCAGAGCAGATGCAGCCCGGCGTACGGCAATTCGATCTCAGACTCCACTCCGGCAACGCGCACGACCCTGCACCCATGGGCGTGTTCGGCCAGGTAGGCCAAGAGGGCGGTCTTCCCGACTCCGGCCTCGCCCTCGAGCACCAAGCCGCTGCTCTCCCCGGAACGGGCTCGGGCCACTAGCTCGTCGAGGAATGCGCATTCACGGCGTCTGCCCAGTAGTCGCGAACGCTCCTGTTGACTGTTCATCAGCGCTCCTCGAATACAGCCTGACGCACACGCACATCAGTCGCAACGGCCGCGCCAACAAGCCGCCCTCGCCCGTCAGCCGCAAACCCTCGACCCGAGCCCACCTCACCGTTCTCGGCGACGCCGTCAACCGTGCCGGCCAGTGCGCCGCCTGGGCATTCCACTGGCGCGACCGGCCAGCTCAGACGCCACCGTGGTGAGTCGACAGATCCCAGCACGACCACCTCGACCGACTGTGGCGGGGTGTCAATCGAGTACGAACAAGGGAGTCAGCATGGAAACAACCGAGTACGACGTCATCGTGCTTGGCGGTGGCGCTGTCGGGGAGAACGTCGCCGATCGTGCGTTGCAAGGCGGTCTGACCGCCGTCATCGTCGAGAGTGACCTCGTCGGAGGCGAGTGCTCGTATTGGGCTTGCATGCCGTCGAAGGCATTGCTGCGCTCCGCGCAGGTTCTCCGGGCAGCCCGGCAGGTCCCCGGCGCGGCCCAGGCCGTGACCGGTGAGCTCGATGTCGATGCGGTCCTCGCACGCCGCAACGCCTTCGCCAGCAACTGGTCCGATGCGGGACAGGTGCGGTGGCTGAATCATGCACGCATCTCGCTGGTACGGGGCCACGGTCGCATCACGGGACCGAAGGAGGTCACCGTCACCACCGCGAACGGCACGGCCCTGCTCACTGCGCGGCACGCGGTGGTTGTGGCGACCGGGTCCGACGCACTCGTTCCCGGCATCGAGGGCCTCCACGAGGCCCGCGGGTGGACGAGTCGCGAGGCGACGAGCGCCAAGTCGGTGCCCGGCAGCCTCGCGATCATCGGTGGCGGCGTCGTCGCTTGTGAGATGGCAACGGCATACGCCGCCTTCGGTACCGAGGTCACGGTGATCTCGCGCTCCGGATTGCTCGAGCGCATGGAACCGTTTGCCGGTGACATGGTGGCCTATGCGTTGCGCGAGCAGGGCGCCACGGTTCTGCTCGACACCGAGACGAGGCGGGTCACCCGGACCGAAGCCAAGGTCGTCGTCGAACTCGGCGACGGGTCAACCGTCACGGCCGAGGAGGTGCTGGTCGCAACCGGCCGTACTCCGCGGACCGGTGACATCGGGCTGGACGCGATCGGGCTCAAGCCCGGCTCCTGGTTGGAGACCGACGACACACTCCTCGTCCGCGGGTTCGACTGGCTGTACGCCGTGGGCGACGTCACGAATCGAGCGCTGCTCACCCACCAGGGCAAGTACCAGGCACGGGCCGCCGGTGACGTCATCGCCGCCCGCGCGACGGGAGCGTCAGTCGCGGACACCCCGTGGGGAGCCCACGTCGCGACAGCCGACCACGCGGTGGTCCCACAGGTCACGTTCACTGAGCCTGAGGTCGCGTCCGTCGGCCTCACGGCTGCAGCCGCTAGCGCGGCCGGCTACGACATCCGGGTCGTCGACTACGAGATCGGCTATGTCGCCGGCGCGAGCGTTCGCGCGGATGGTTACAAGGGAACTGCCCGGATGGTCGTGGACGAGAAGCGCAAGGTCATCCTGGGCATCACCTTCGTCGGTCCGGACGTGAGCGAATTGCTCCAGGCAGCGACCGTGGCGATCGTAGCGGAGGTGCCCCTCGACCGACTTTGGCACGCAGTACCGGCCTACCCGACCGTCAACGAGATCTGGCTACGCCTCCTCGAGACGTACGGACGGCCGGTTGCCTGATCCGGCTCTTCGGAGTTGAGCGTGGTTGAGGCGCTCGTCACTGTCGGCGTGGCGTAGGCGGGAGAAAGGAGTCAGGGCCTTCACGATCAGCAGCGACCAAGCAGCTGACAAGACAAGACCCTGACGTGTCTCACTGTACGTGTAGTTCCCGTGTGTCGCGGTGCGCCCGGGCCGATGAACTGTGCGGTGTCGAGGGCGTGCATGTCCTCGACGTGTCCACGCGCGACGACGGCGTGGTGCTGGTGCGGTGGCGCAAGCGGTCTGGCGGTGCGCTGAGGCGGCGTGCCCGGTCTCGATCTGGACCGCGGAACACGGCTACGCCAAGCGGTCCAAGCTCACGGCCCGGGCGATCTCGTGGACCACGGATGCGTTGCGGCACGACGACACAACGTGTCAGCGATCGCCCGGCACCTGGGCGTGGACTGGCGCACCGCCTGGGCCGAAGCCAGACGCTGGGTCAAGAAGCCCAAACGGCTGAAGGGTGTGAAGACGCTCGGCGTGGATGAGCACATCTGTCGACCTGGCCTGCGCGGCACGAACCGGGCGGTCACGGTGTTTGTGGACCTGACCCGGGACGAGAACGGATGTCTGCATGCCCGCCTGCTGGACGCCGTCGAAGGCCGCTCCGGCGCCGTCTACGCCGACTGGTAGAAGAACGGTCACCGTGACCGTCGAGCACGCGGCCCTGGACCCGTTCCGCAGCTACGCCAACGCGATCCGCGACGAAGTGCCCGACGCGGTCGCGGTGCTCGACGCGTTCCACGTCGTACGCCTGGGGTCGAACGAACTGACGAGGTGCGCCGGCGGGTACAACAGCAGACCCTGAGGCGCCGCGGGTTGAAGAACGACCCGCCCTACCAATCCGCCCAGCGTGTCAGGCGGACCATCGGCGATGCGGTCACAGGCAGAAGGCGCTCCTGCGCCCTTTCCCGCGCATTGCTGGTCGTTGTTTGACGTGGCTGAACTGCTAGGCGACCGCGGTGCGCGTTTCGGCGCCCTGCCCACCGAGCGCTTCCGGTGCGCCTGCAAAGCTCGAGACCGAAGTGTTAGCGGCGCTGAGCGTGAGGGCGGTGCTGATCAGGCCCGCGTGGCTGAAGGCCTGGGGCGTGTTGCCAAGGTGGCGTCCGGTCCTTGGGTCGTATTCCTCACTGAGCAGTCCGACGTCGTTGCGAAGCGAGAGCAGCCGCTCGAACAGTTCGGTCGCCTCGTCCGAGCGGCCGACGCCGTGCAGTGCGTCCGCGAGCCAGAACGAAGTGGCCAAGAAGGCGCCTTCGCTGCCGGGGACACCGTCGACGTTGTGACCGTCATCGCTGACGGCGTACCGCAGAACGAGCCCGTGGTCGCTCAGGTCGCGTTCGATCGCGTCGACCGTGGAGACCATGCGGGCGTCATCCCATGAGAGGAAGCCGTAGCGCGGCATCAGCAGTACGGCCGCGTCCAGCCTGGGTGACCCGTAGGACTGGGTGAACGCGCCCCGTCCAGGGTGGTACCCACGCTCGGAGATCTCTCGCGCGATGGTGCGACGCAGCGCCCGGAGCCGTCGCAGCTGGTGTGTTTCCTCAGTGCCGTGATCCTCGAGCGAGCGCACGGCCCGGTCGACACCTACCCAGGCCAGCAGCTTGGAGTGCACGAAGTGCCGTCGGGGACCGCGGACCTCCCAGAGTCCATTGTCGGGGTCCTGCCACTGGCTCTCGATCTGGTCAAGCAGCGCCCGTTCCAGCTTCTCCTGGTCCGCGGCATCAGGCAGTCCGGCGTCCCGGGCCGCTGACAGGATGTCGAGCACCTCGCCCCACACGTCGTTCTGCTGCTGGGTGGCTGCGCTGTTCCCGACCCGGACCGGCGTGGAGCCGGCGTGCCCGGGTAGCCAGTCGAGGGTCTGTTCGGGCAGGTCACCGGTCCCGTCGACGGCGTACATGATCTGCATGTCGGCGGGGTCGTCGATGACGGTGCGCATCAGCCAATCGCGCCAGGCTTCGGCTTCTTCGAGGTAGCCGGTGGCGAGGAACGCCTGCAGTGTGAAGGTGGCGTCGCGCAACCAGGAGTAGCGGTAGTCCCAGTTGCGCGATCCGCCGAGTTGCTCAGGTAGCGAAGTGGTGGCGGCGGCAAGGATGCTGCCGGTGGGCGCGTAGGTGAGCGCCTTGAGGATGATCAGCGACTGGCTGACCTCGGTCTCCCAGGGGCCGGTGTAGGTCGACCGGCTGATCCATTCGGTCCAGAACGTGTCAGTGGCAGCGAGGGCGGACTCGGCGTCCGGGGCCGGTCGGTAGGGCTCCCCCGCCGCGGCGTAGCTGAGTGTGAAGGAGACCCTCTCGCCTGCGTTGACGATAAAGGCACCGGTCCAGGACCCGTCGGCAGTGCTCAGCTCAACGTCGCTCGTGACCCACAGCTCGTCCCCGCCGGCCGTCGCGACCAGATCCCCGTGGGCGCTCCGCAAGGTCGGGATGTTCTTGCCGTAGTTCATCCGTGGCGCGATCCGGGTACGCATCGCAACCGTGCCGACCAAGCCGTCCACGATCCGCACCACCATCGGTGCGGAGGAGTCGGGGACCATCAGGTCAGTGACCCTGACCGCGCCATCGCCGGTGGTCCACTCGGTTTCGAGGACGAGGGTGCCGGTCCGATAGCGGCGTCGGCTGCAGCGGTCCGGACCGACGGGTGCGAGACTCCACTGGCCGTGCCGCGCGTCTCCAAGCAGGGCCGCATAGACGGCTGGGGAGTCGAAGCGCGGCAGACTCAGCCAGTCGATCCCCCCGTCCACGCTGACCATGGCAGCCGTGCGCAGGTCGCCGATGAGGGCGTAGTCCTCGATGTGCTGCGTCATGGTCGTCCGTTCCGCTGGTTCTGGTTCGTGTACTTCAGACTCGTCGGCGAGGGCCCTGGTCGCGCCCGTGCAAGCCCTGGCCGGCACCCTGGCGAAGGCTCCCCCAGCCTGGTCAGTCGCGGGTGGTGGCGGTAGGCGCAGGCCGATCCCTCGCACTCCGCTGGTGGGTTGCGCGGACGGCATCGCGTCCGTGCGCGCCCCCGATGGCGCGGTGGTCTCCGGGTGCGGTCGCAGTCACCGGAAGTGGACGGTGTCCAGGTCTAGCCACACGACTGATATGGAGTGGCTACCTATCAAGAGGCAGGGTGAGGCGCCCGACGGGAATGTTTCGGTCGGGAGGCCGAATCTCCATACCAGGTTGATGGTTCGCTGACGCGGGCGAGGAACTGTTCGGCCACCGCGGTATCGGAGTCGGCGCACACCCGACGGTCTCCAGTTCGTCGCTCTGGTCAGATGTCGATCGGTTGGTAAGAATGCCGATAAGAGCGTGACGCAGCTCGGCTTCGGACGACCGATGCCGTCAGAGCCGGGAGCATGAAACTTGGCCGGGGAGGGGCCGTGGGCGAGCTGGTTGGGCGTCGTACCGAATGTGAAGAGCTCGACCGGCTCGTGTCCGAGGTGCTCGCCGGCGCCAGTCGTGTCCTTGTCCTCCGCAGCGAACCAGGCATGGGGAAAACCGCCTTGCTCGGCTACCTGTCGCGGCAGGTGGCCGACTGGCGGCTGGTGTCGGCTGGGGGGGTCGAGTCCGAGATGGAGCTGCCGTACAGCGGTCTCCACCAGTTGTGCGTGCCATTGCTAGATCAGCTCGACGAACTCCCCGCACCGCAGCGCGACGCGATGGCGACCGTATTCGGGCTCGGCACCGGTCCAGCGCCCAACCGGTTCATGGTGGGACTGGGTACGCTGACGTTGATGGCCCAGGCCGCTGAGCATCAGCCGTTGGCCTGCATCGTCGACGACGCACAATGGCTCGACCAGGCGTCCGCTCAGGTCATCGCCTTCGTGGCACAGCGCCTGCTGGCCGAGCGCGTCGCGCTGGTCTGCGCGGCACGCACGGGAGCCGTTGACGGCGTGCTGGCCGGACTGCCCGAGCTGCTGATCCATCGCCTCGGCGACCACGACGCCTACCGACTGCTGCTGGACAACCTGCACGGCCCGCTCGACGCGGCGGTCATCGATCAGATCGTCGCGGAGAGCCACGGCAACCCACTGGCGTTGCTCGAGTTGCCGCGCGCCTGGCGGGAAACAGACCTCGCCGGCGGGTTCGGCCTGCCCGGCAACAGCCAGCCTGTCACCGGCAAGATCGAACGCAGCTACGCGCGGCGTGTCGAGTCGCTCCCTACCGAAACCCAGTTGCTCACACTCGTCGCGGCCGCGGATCCGGTCGGCGACCCCGCGCTGATCCAACGCGCCGCCGGTGTGCTGGGCCTAACGATGGCCGATGTGAATCCTGCGGTGGACGCCGGGCTCGTCCGGGTGCACGACCGCGTGGAATTCGCCCACCCTCTGGCCCGTTCGTCCGTGTACCGCACAGCCGCCACGACGGACCGGCGCCGTGCGCACCAAACCCTCGCCGAGGTCACCGACGCCCAGATCGACCCGGACCGGCGTGCCTGGCACAGGGCGCGTGCCACCGGCACACCTGACGAGGGCGTGGCAGCCGAGCTGGAACGGTCGGCCGACCGGGCCGCTGCTCGTGCGGGGCTCGCAGCAGCTGCCGCCTTCCTGACCGGCGCGACCGAGCTCACACCGGTTCGTACGACGCAGGCCCGGCGCGCGCTTGCAGCGGCGTCGGCCAACGTGCAGGCCGGCGCCTTCGGAACCGCCCAATCCATGCTCACCAACGCCGGAAGTGGACCGCTCGACGACGTGCAACGCGCCCAGATCGAACTGATACGTGCTCAGCTGGCCTTCGCCTCGAGCCGGGGGAAGGAAGCCATGCTGCTGATGCTGGCCGCCGCCCGGCGCCTTCAGCCACTGAACCTCGAGCTCGCACGACAGACGTACCTGGACGCGTTCTCCGCCGCGCAGTTCGCGGGCCGGCTCGACGAGGGCGTCGGCACCGCTGAGGTGGCCCGTGCCGCCCGGTCGGCACCGCTGCCGCCCGACACTGCGCGTACGGCGGGCGACCTGCTGTTGGACGCTTTCATCGCGCTCAACGATGACTACACCGATGCTGTCCCGCCGGGCCGGGAAGCACTGGCCGCGCTCCGTGGCGACGCCCATCCCGCGCGGGAGAGGCTTCGCTGGCTGTGGCAGGGGTGCGTGCTCGCTCTCGAACTGTGGGACGACGAGAGCGCATACATCCTGTCGGAGCGGCATCTTCAGACGGCTCGGACGACCGGCATGCTCACCGAACTCCCGCTCGCCCTCGGCGCGCACACACCCATCCTCGTGTTCGCTGGCGAGCTCGCTGCCGCCGCATCGCTGGCAGCGGAAGCCCGGTCGGTGCTGCAGGCGGCGGGGATCGCTGAGGCGCCGTACGGCGCACTGATCCTGGCAGCGTGGCGAGGCCAGGAACGCGAGGGGATCGACCTCATCGACACCACGAAACGGGAGGCGACCACCCGCGGTGAGGGAATCGGAGTCGCCATCTGCGAGTACTCGCGCGCTGTCCTGTGCAACGGCCTGGGCAGGTACGACGAGGCGTTCGAGGCCGCTCGCGATGCTTGTGTGGACCCGAAGGAGATGGTCGCCCACAACTGGGCTATGGCCGAGCTGATCGAGTCCGCCGTACGAACAGGACACGCCGATGTGGCGCAAGAGACCGCCGCGAGGTTGACCATGAAGACCCGGGCTTGCCGAACGGACTGGGCGCTCGGGATCGCGGCCCGCTCACAGGCCCTGTTGAGCGATGACGCGGAGCTCATGTTCCGCGAAGCCATCGAGCGTCTGAGCCGGGCCCGGGTCCGCGCCGAGCTCGCCCGTGCCCACCTCCTGTACGGAGAGTGGCTCCGCCGGGCCAACCGCCGTACCGACGCCCGCGGCGAGCTCACCACGGCCGAGGAGATGTTCATGGCCATGGGAATGGCCGCGTTCGCGCAGCGAGCCGGTCGCGAGCTGCTGGCCACCGGGGCGACCCCGAGAAAGCGCACAGTCGACACCACCACCGAACTCACGGCACAGGAGGCGCTGGTCGCCCGGCTCGCCCGCGACGGCCTGTCGAACCAGCAGATCGGAGCCCAGCTGTTCCTCTCCGCCCGCACCGTCGAATGGCATCTCAGCAGGATCTTCGCCAAGCTCGCCATCACCTCCCGCTGGCAGCTCCGCCATGCCCTGGCCGATCGCGATCTGCCGATCATCGGCACCACCTAGATGGTTGATTCCTTGAATGTGGAGCTGCGCCTCGGAGCGCGCCGCTACCCCCAGCGCCCACTCGGTGCCGCTGGCCTGCGTCATCTCGGAGAGCTGCTCGAACGCAGCGGCGCAGTGGGGCGATCACCGGCACGCACAGCCGCCTCGATCAGCTCGACCAATCCCCAGTTCGACACCGCCATCTCCGCTGGGAAGACCACGAACCGGCCCCGGGTCGAGAGAGGTGTTACTGACATGGACGTAGCGTCCCTGGCGGACCTGCTCCACGAAACCGCCGAGCATCACGACACCTACGAGAAGATCGCACCGGCGCACGACTGGTGGGACTGGTACGCCGCCTACCTGCACGCGCGGCAGAACGGCAGCTCTCCCGACCAGGCGTCCGAGGCCGCCGGCCGCTACATGGCCGACGTCAAGCACGTCGCCGTGCCGCCGGCTGACTGACTGTGATGCCCTTCTACCTGAGCGATCGCGCACCGACGACAGCGCGGTATCCGATGCTCGCTTCGGCCAGGACGCGAACCCCTAGGACGCGGGCGAATGATCCGCCGAGTACGCCCGAGGGGTCGTGAACCTCTTCGAAGACTTCAACTACACGGCCGCTGGCGACGCCGAGGCCGGTGAGGCCCGACGAGCAGCAGGCACGTACTCTTCACGGCGATGGTCGGCGGCAAGCTGGTGACCGACACGATCGGTGATGCGTCCTGGTCCCGAGCGGTCGAACAGATGCCGGCGCAGCCTGTCCGCGCCTGGGACCAGCGACCCGATAGGGGCTCAGCGCCCGACCACGTACCCCAGCAGCGCCGACGTCCTGACGCCCGGCTCGCTCCGCACTACCGGAACCGCATTGCGGCCCGAAAGAGCCGCCTGCACCACACCGTCCAACGCCTCGCACTCGTCTCGAGGCCCGCGCGCCCCTCGCCTTTCGCGGTTCGGACCGTCACCCACGACTGCCTCCACATGAGGTCGCAGCTCATACTCCGATTCCGGATGCCTACGCATTTCCCCGACAGTCGACTGGACTTGGGCTCTGGTGACGTCAAGCGTGCCGACGACATCGGCCGCGCCGACGGGAACAGGGCGGTCGACATGCTGCGGTCCCGCCCGCACCAGGCGTCCGAGGCCGCATGTCGGAGCTGCTCACGATTTCCCTCTTGCGGGTCCCAACCGTTGCCCAACACTCACCCAGCATGGCTGCCTTCGAGCCCCAAGGCGCCCGGAAGACCCCCGGTCCGCGTCCCGGGCGGAACCCAGGGGTTCGGAGGTCCGCCTCCGGGGCCGAATACACGGTGGCTGCAAGCCGCCGTACGGGTCTCTGGTCCGGAGTACTCACTGACGCTGATGGTGAGCGGCTCGCTGGCCAGCGTCTGACGAGATCCTCTGGCGACTAGGGAGGGGACCAGGGATTCCACGGGCGCCACCGGGGGCCAATCGGACGAGGCTTCCTGACGTCACCGACCTCAAGGTCGGTACTACGAAAGGAGAAACCCCATGGACATGTCCCCCCTGGACACCCCGCCGGGCTCGTCCCCGGCGCCAGCCACCACGCGCCGTCGAAGGTTCTCGCGCCGAATTGTCACCGGTGCCTCGGTAGCACTGGCGACACTGGTCGCGTGCTTGGCATCGCTGTCGGCCGGCACCGCCTCTTCTGCACCGGCCGCGGCGAGCGATTCGTTCGGCTCGGTCGCCGGGTCTCCGCAGCTCTCGGCCGATTTCAGCAAGACCTTCAAAAGCCGGTTCGTGGAGGCCAACGGCATCCGCCAACACGTGGTCATCGGCGGTGATGGACCACCGCTGCTGCTGGTGCACGGCTGGCCGGAGAACTGGTACGCCTGGCGCTTCCTGATGCCAACGCTGGCCCGCAACTACACGGTCATCGCGCCTGACCAGCGAGGGATCGGACTCTCGGAGAAGATCCAGGGCGGGTACGACGCGGGCACCCTCGCCGACGACCTGGCCGCGCTCATGACCGAGCTCGGCCACGAGCGGTTCGCCGTGGTGGGTCACGACACCGGCTACATCATCGGCTACGCGCTGGCCGCCGATCACCGCGACCGGGTCGACCGCCTGGCCGTCGCCGAGATCCCCGGCCCCCCGGGCGTGGGCCAGGACCCGAGCCTGTGGCTCGACGAGCCGATCAACGACAAGGTCTGGCACATCCCGTTCAACCGGGTCAACGACGACCTGATCGTGGACATGGTGCAGAGCAACGCCAACGGCTTCTACGGCTACGAGTTCGCCATCCAGGCCGGCGGGGCCACGCTGCCGAGCTACGCCACCGACTACTACATCAAGCTCTACACCCGCAACAAGGACGTTCTGCGGGCCACCTTCGGGTTCTACCGTGCCTGGGGCGCCACCGTCGCCCAGAACCGGGAGCGCGCGAAGACGCCGCTGACGATCCCGGTCGTTGGCATCGGCGGGGCGAACAGTTGGGGCCCCTACGCAGGCGACGGCCTCAGGGCCGCGGCGAACGACGTGCAGACCGTCGTCATCCCCGGGGTCGGCCACTGGGTCTCCGAGACAGCACCTGAGCAGATGCTCAAGACGCTGGATTCCTTCCTGGCGCCCTACCGCGCAGGCTCGTAACGCCGAACAGGCGCCTGCGAGAACCACGCAGAACCGCACCGCCTGTCCAAGCTCGGCGGGCGACCGGATGCTGCGCACCCAGCACCCGGCTCCGCCGAGCCACGGGAGTGCCTACAAGGCGTCGATCCTCTGCCGAGTTGCTGGTATGCCTCAACCAGCAGAGCGCGGATCAGGCCCGGGTCGACCTCCTTCCAGGCGAAACGCTTGGTCACCCGTCGCGGGTCATTGGCGCTCCATTCCGCCGATGCCCCAGAGCGTATCAACGGTGATCTCCGATCGATGGCTTGAGCGTCGCTGACACTCGTTGCACATAAACGAGGCTTTCGGCTCGCGGGTTGGCACCAGCGTCAGCGCGCGAAGCGATCGCCTCATCGAGCAGTTCGATAGCCCGACGGATCGACCAGGGTTCAGATATGGCGGCCGGCTGCGCTAGCACGAGATATTGCTTGCCGAGGTCGCTGTGGTGCGAGTCGATGGTCTTCTCTAGATTGCTCATGAGCAACAGGCTTGCGACTGCAAGCTCCTCGCTGAACCCAGACCGCGAACTCCAGAACGCCTGGGATCCACCGAGCGTTGGTGTATCAGCCTGGCCTTCGGCTTAGCACTCTACCGAAGCTGGCTAGCAGGCCGACACGCGGCAGGAGCAGTACACAAATCCGCTGATACAGGCCCAATCACACGATGTCGGTCCTTCTCGTAATGAGAAGATCATCGTTTCGATGCCCGATCGCTCGGACTACTCGGTGATAACGACTGTTACAACCGGGCTGGGGAATGACCCACGTGGGTTCGCGGCCTGCCGAGTTTCGACTAGTGTTTCGTAATTGAGATCGTTTACATGGTTTGGTGTTACTTCATGCTGGTTGGCACTGGTGTGGGTTTGACGCGGGAGCAGCGGCCGAATCCGGCATTCGCGCCGGCGACGATGGTTGTTCTTCCCTGGAGTTGCATGTCGTGAAGCTCTTTCGTTTCAGGTAGTCGATTTGTGGTGTTAGGCCGGTGCACCTCGTGTCGAGCAGCACCAGTCAGGGTCAGGCGGGTGCGGGCAGCGTGCCGAGAACGCTTTCGACGTGGAGTGCCAGGGCAAGAAGCTCTTGGTCGTGGCCGTGTGCGCCGTTCAGTTCGATCCCGATCGGCAGTCCGCTGCTGGTCAGCCCTGCCGGAAGACTGATCCCCGGGATGCCGGCGCCGCTGGCAGGAACCGTGTTCTTGGACAGGAAGAGATGCGTCACGGCTTCACCTGCGACGCTGAACTCCCACTGGTCAGCGATGGCCGGCGCGGGCGCAGGGGTGGTGGGGAAGATCAGGGCGTCGAAGCCGTCTCGTGCGAACACATCACCGAGCCGCTGCTGCAGCTTCGGACGGTCGACGGCGAGAGTGGCGGCGTACTCCTCATCCGAGAGGTAAGCGGGGGCGCCCGGCACGACGGTGGCGCTCCACACTGCGTGGAGTTGCGGCTTGAGTCCGTTGTAGACGTCGTCGAACGAAACCGGGTAGTCGTTCTCGCGGAGGAACTGGGTCACGGCCTGCTGCGTCTCACGGAGGAACAGGTTCCACGCCGTCCGGTCCGCAATGTCGGAGAAGTCTTCTCCGAGGTCGATCTCGACCACTTCGGCGCCGGCGTCGCGCAGGCGGCGCACGGTCTCCCAGAACTGCTGCTCGACGTCGGGATCGACGAGCTTGAGATAGTGTTTGGGGGCGTAGGCGAATCGTGCACCAGTGAGGCCAGAAGCTTCAGACGGGGAAACGATCGCGCTGCGCCCGACGATCTGGTCAACCAGGATGCAGTCCTCGACGTTGCGAGCCAGGAGCCCTGTGGTATCGAGCACATGTGAGACTGGGGCCACTCCGCCGCGCGGCCACCGCCCGGTGGTCGGCTTGTAGCCGACGATGCCGGTCAAGGCCGCGGGGATCCTGATCGAGCCAACAGTGTCCCCGCCGAACGACGCCGGCACGATACGAGCGGCGACCGAGGCGGCCGAACCGCTTGAGGATCCGCCTGACAGGTGGTCCCGCTTGTACGGGTTCAGCACCTGTCCGTACTCGTCGTTGTGGCCGGTGACCCCGTACGACATCTCGACGAGGTTGTTCTTGCCGAACACGATCGCCCCGGCGGCTTTGACGGCGGTGACGGCCTCGGCGTCCGCCTCGGGAACGAACTCCTTGAGGGCCTTCAGGCCGAGCGTGGTGGGAAGATCCCGCGTCTGGTAGCTGTCCTTGATTCCCACCGGGACACCGAGCAGGGGTGCCGTGGAGCCCGCGGCGCGTGCCTTGTCAGCAACGTTGGCCGCCTCGAGCACAGCCGATTCGTCGATCGTGATGAACGAGTGGATATCCGAGTTCCTGCGTGCTTGGCGAAGGAGTGCGGCGGCGTAGGACTCGGCGGTGGTGTCGCCGCGGCGGATCGCGGTGGCGGCAGCCGCGACGCCGAGCTCTACGAGCTGGGTGTCGCCGGCTCGTGCTGTGTTAGCGAGCATGATTTCTTCCTCTGGATCGTTGTGGGGCCGATTCGTCGCGGTCACTGGTTCACTGGACCAGCGAAGAGCGTGTCGGGTACGGGCACATCGAGGACCTGGAGCAAGTGGATGACTTTGCGGTCCAGTTCTTCCCCGACAGCCGTGATTTCCGGGGTGTCGAAGCTGGAGAACCGAGTGCTGGGCTGATCGATCGAGAACCGAGTGATGCCCAACTCGTCGCGATGGATCGCTGCCCGCAACGGGGCGTAGAGCATCACTGCCGGATCGTGCCGGTATATCCGCTCGGCGATGGTGTGGTTGCCCATCAGGTAGGAGGAGCAGTCACCGGCGTCCCCGGCGAGCTGCATGGTCTCGCCGACGTCGGTGCTCCAGAACCGCATGAAGCCGTGCGGGGCGTTCTCCGCTGCCGCGCGGAGAACAGTGTCCCAGTCGGCCCGGTCGGCGCGCAGCCGCTCCATTCGCTTCGTGTCCAGCACGGGCACGACGGCCTCGTATCGAGCACGGAAGTCCGCGAAGGACGCTCCGGTGTCGATCGACCAGCGGACGACCTGATGGGGGACGGAGATGAAGGTCTGGTCAGACATTCGGTGCTCGCTCCTCTCGAGTTCGTGGCAGCGGCCCCGGGGCCCCTGGCCAAAGTAAAATGGTCGCGCAGTTGTGCGCGGGCGCGGTGCAGCCGGCTGGCGACCGTGCCGCTCTGAATGCCGAGCCTTGAGGCGACTTCGTCGTACGTCAGGCCGTCGACATCGTGCAGGACGACGGCGGCCAGGGCGCCAGGGCTCAGTTCGTCGAGCGCGGACCGCACATCGGCGTCGAACATTCGGTGCTCGAGGTCCTGGTCGGGAGCCGGGCTAGTGGTGATGTGGAACGCGTCGGGGAGTGGTTCGAACCGGATGCCGTGGCGTCGTCGTACCTGGTCGAGGAACAGGTTGCGGGTGATGCGGTACAGCCAGCCCTCGAAGGTCCCCGAGGTGCAACCGTGCAGCACGCTCGGTCGTTGCTGATGCGATCGTCCATGGCTGTGACTCTCGGGAGCTGGTACGGCGGACGGGCGCTGAGTGAACTCGGAACGCCCGCCCACCGGGTTGGTGGATTTCTGGCCGCACTGCCTCTGGTCGGGCAGACATCGGACCTACTCGATCTGTTCGGCGCCGGCCGGGCCGGGGATGGGGTCATTGGTGATCCGCAGCCCGGCGAACCGCCGGTCCATCGCCGCGGCGTATCGGTCCGCGGCCGCGGGTGCGGCGATGAGCTCGGCGATCACGTGCACGCCGAACCAGACCCGCACTCGCCGCCGGGTGTCGGCGGTTGCACCGCCTGGAACTCGATCTGACATGGCCGGATCTCCTCGTCTATCCGAACGTGAATGCATAGGCCTGGGCGCCGGGATCGAGGAAGGTGATCTCGAACGTGCGGTCCTTGATTGGACCGGACTGCCGAACGAGTTGGTACAGCCGCTGCTCGGCAACTGTCCCGTTGCCTTGGTGGTCGACATCGACTCCTTGAGCCGCGCCGGGCGGTTGTCCGTCGATGAGCAGGCGGAACCGCACCGACGCTCCTGGAACAGCGGGGCCCATGACGAGATGAAGATCCCGGGCGTGAAATCGGCAGGTGATCCGCGCGTCCGCCGCAGCCGATGTGATGGCTTGTTCCGTCATCGTCCACGCACCCGACAAGGCCCAGTGATTGGTTCTCAGCGCAGCGGGGGCCGCATAGGTGTGGCGCGTGCCCGGCACGGGGCCGCCCGGAGATGCGAAGTTCCGGGTGCGTTCGGAGCCGGTGTAGGTCTCCGGCGATCGCAGGCTGGCCCAGTCCGCGGCCGCCTCGATGCCTTCGGCATCCACCGGCGTCGATCCATGACCGTCTCCAGCGGATCCGGCCTCGGCCAGCAGTTGCTGGATGACCCTCTCGGACTGGCGATACTCACCTTCGCCGAAGTGCTGATGCCGCAGTAGTCCGTCGGCGTCTGCGAAGTACAGAGCCGGCCAGTAGTGATTGCCGAAGTCGCTCCAGACCGCGTACTCGTTGTCGAGCGCGACCGGGTAATCGATCTTCATCTTCCGCATCGCCCGGCGCACATTTTCGACGTCGGTCTCGAACCCGAACTCGGGGGTGTGTACTCCGACCACGATCAGCCCATGGCCGGAGTACTTCGCGACCCATGCCCTCAGATAGGGAAGCTGACGGAGCCAGTTGATGCAGGTGTAGGTCCAGAAGTTGACCAGGACTACCCTGCCGCGCAGCCCGGTTGCCGTCAGCGGCGGTGAGTTCAGCCATCCGGTCGCGCCGCCGAAGGAACGCAGCTCTCCCTGGACCGGCAGCCGGCTCGTCTCCGGGCGCAGCCCAGCAGGGTCGGGCGATCGTGCTGGCATGACATACCTTCCTTAGCTGGAGTACGAGGTCGCCGCACGACTCGGCGGACCGACCGGCTCGGGTCGTGCCACCAGGTCGTCCCGCCGAGCGAGTGCGACGACCGACAGTCGGACTGTTGTCGTCTAGCGAAGCGATCGGAAGCCGGCGCGCACCTCATCAACAAAGAGGCGCGGTTGCTCCCAAGCGGCGAAGTGACCGCCGACGGTGAGCTTGTTGTAGTGGACGAGGTTGGGATACGCCTGCTCGGCCCAGCTTCGCGGGGCCTGGTAGAGCTCGTCAGGGAAGGCGCTCACGGCGACTGGAATGGTGACGCCCTTGACGGCGAAGAACGAGAACTTGCTCTCCCAGTAGAGCCGCGCTGCGGACACGCCAGTGTTCGTCAGCCAGAAGTGGGTGATGTTGTCGAGGACGTCATCTCGGCTCAGGCCCTCGGGCACGCCGTCGAAGCTTCGGGAGATCACCGCCAGCGACGCCGCGTCGTGGTCGAGCATGAAGGCAGCCAGTCCGACGGGCGAATCGGCCAGCGCGGTGAGCGACTGCGGGCGATCCCCCATCAGGTAGGCGTAGTGGGCGTGCTTGTAGAAGAAGCTCAGCTGGTCGCAGGCAGCCTGTTCGTCATCGGGGAGGCCTGATGGCGGCTGACCACCGGCGGCGAGTGCCGCGTCGAGCTCGGGCGGGACCGTGCCGGGCATGTTGGCGTGGATGCCGACCAGCTCCGGTGGCGTGTCCAGGGCCATCAGGTCGACGACGACCGAACCCCAGTCGCCACCTTGCGCGACGAACTTCGTGTAGCCGAGGCGCCGCATCAGGTCGACGTACGCCCGGGCGATGCGGACCGGGCCCCATCCGGTGGTGGTCGGCTTGCCGGAGTAGCCGTAGCCGGGCATAGAGGGGATCACCACGTGGAACGCGTCTGACGCCTCCCCACCGTGTGCTGTCGGGTTTGTCAGCGGTTCGATGATCTTCAGTTGCTCGACGATGGAGCCCGGCCAGCCGTGGCAGACGAGCAGCGGCAGCGCGTCCTCGTGCTTCGAGCGGATGTGGAGGAAGTGGATGTCCAGTCCGTCGATCTCGGTGATGAACTGGGGCTGGGCATTGAACTGCGCCTCGCACTTGCGCCAGTCGTACTCCGTTGCCCAGTAGCGCGCAAGCGCCTGGATTGTCGCCAGTGGGGTGCCCTGCGTCAGATCGTCGACGGTCTCCTTCTCCGGCCAGCGGGTGGCCAGGATGCGGGCACGCAGGTCCTCCAGATCCGTCTCGGGCACGTCGATCCGGAACGGGCGGAGCTCTGTGGCTCCGGCTGGGGTTTCAACCGTGAGAGCCATGTGGTCCTCCTTGGTTCGGGGGCGGTAGTGGTTTTGCGGATGCTGTGAAGCCTGGCGTCGCGGTGCTTTGCTTCGCACCCGTACAGGCACTGGGCCACCCCCTGGGTGATCCTTCGTTTCGTCCCAGGGTGCAGCTTCGAGCTCGGCTCACACCACGCGGCGACGGCGGGAGGGACTGACCGGTTCCGCGGGGGCGCGGCGGGACAGGACCCGGGGCAGGTACCTGCATGTCGAGCCAGGGGAGCCGGGCCAGGACTTGGTACGGGTGCGACGAGTGCCGTCCGCCACCGACGCTTGCGATCGCTCCGACCGGCAGCATTCTGGCTGCTGCCACCACCTGCCCGAGACGATCGGTGGTTCCCGCAACTGGGACTACCGGTACTCCTGGTTGCGCGATGCCACCTTCACACTGCGAGCGTTCCTTGCCACCGGTCATCTCGAAGAGGTGGCAGCCTGGCGCGACTGGCTGGTCCGCACCGTCGTCGACAAGCCTTCGGACTTGCAGATCATGTACGCCGTCGATGCGCACCGACCGCCTATCTGAACAGGTTCTCGACTGGCTCCCGGGGCATGCCGGCTCCGCACCTGTCAGGGTAGGGAACGCCGCAGCGACCCAGCAGCAGAACGATGTCTGGGGGGAGGTGCTCGACATCCTCGCGGCGGCTCGCGACGCCGGTGTACCGGATGCCGTGGATCAGGCGAAGCTGGAGCGGGCTCTGCTCGACGAGAGCGAAGTCCACTGGCGGGAGCGCGACCACGGGCTTTGGGAGGTGCGGGGTCCACGGCGGCACTTCCTGCACTCCAAGCTGCTCTCGTGGGTAGGAGTCGACCGGGCCGTCGAAAGCCTTGAGCAGCAGGGAATCGGCGCGCCGCAGCGGCTCAGGGACTTACGCGGTACCGTCGCACGGGAGATCCTCGATCGCGGCTACCGCCCTGGCCGTGGCGCCTTCACTCAGTCCTACGGCTCCGACCGGCTCGACGCGGCTGTGTTGCTGATGCCGCGCTACGGTTTCATTCCGTGGCATGACTCCCGCGTCATTGCCACCGTCGACGCGATTCAGCGCGACCTCACCCATCATGCGCTGGTACGGCGGTATCTCGTCGACGATCACGCGGTCAACATCGACGGCGTGCCCGGATGTGAAGGGACCTTCCTGGCCACGTCCTTCCGGCTTGCAGACGCACTGCACGGCATCGGCCGCACGGATGAGGCCGACGAGTTGTTTGAGCGTCTGCTCGCGCTTCGCAACGACGTCGGCCTGCTGAGCGAGGAGTACGATTCAGCGACGGGGGATCACCTCGGCAATACGCCCCAGGCCTTTAGCCACGCAGCGCTGATCACGACCGCACTCACCCTGAGCATTGCGCCGGCTGTGCACGGAGAGTCCAGCTTGGTTGCGTAGCCGTCTGCCTAGTCCTGGGCCATCGCCGTTTCCGGGTTGTCGAGCGCGGTGGCCAGCTCGCGGCGAGAACGGATCCCGAGCTTGCCGAACACGTTGCGCAGATGCCATTCAACGGTCCGCGGGCTGACGAAGAGCCGTGCACCGATCTTCGGGTTGGACCGGCCCTCGCGTGCCAGCAATGCGATCTGCCGCTCCTGCGCGGTGAGGTCGTCGCGCGTCTCCAGCGTCCATTGCGCACCTTCTCGCCGGTGGCCCGGAGCTCGTCCCGAGCGCGCTCGGCGAAACCTTCCATCCCTATTCCGGTGAGCATCTCGTGGGCTGTCCGCAGTGCTGCCCGCGACTCGACCTGCTGGTTCTCCCGGCGAAGCCACTCGCCGTACAGCAGGTATGGGCGGGCCAGCTCTGGACGCAAACCGGTACGGCTCAGCCGCTCGATCGCTTCGCGATAGAGGTCGGCTGCGGTCGCTCCTCCACTCACCACGCACGACAGCGTGCCTCGATCCCGAGCGCGATGTCGGTGCCGCAGGGCTGTGTCGTCTCCGCGAGCTGCGCCAGCGCATTGCGTGCCCGCGAGGTGTCGCCGTTGTGTGAGGCCGCCTCGACCAGTTCGGGCAATGCGGAAGGAGCCGAGGCGTCGTGGTGGTGGCTTCGGCCTCCCGTCCTTGCAAGGCGCGAAGCCTCAGCAGGGTGTACGGCGTGATCGGGCTTCCGATCGCGGCCGCGACGTTGTCCACCTCCGAGATCAGGGCGGCCGTGCCCGCGAAGTCACACGTCCAGGGGAGTGCTAGACCTACCTGTGAGAGGAAGAGTGGCAGTTGCGCCAGTGCGCCCGCGTACCGGACGAGCTGGACCTGGCGGCGGGACAGTGTCAGAAGTCCTTCGATATCCCATACGACGGCGCTGGCGGCCGCGGTCATCCACCCCCACCGCAGCAGGTCCTCGATCGAGATATTGCCGAGCACCTGAGTGGCTCGTTGCAACGTCGGCGCCGCGGCGGCGTGGCCGTCCCCTGCGCCTCGGATCCTTCCGCGGCCGCCGTCGCGATCCCTAACCGGGCGGCCGCACGCCAAAGCAGGCGCGGATCGCCGACCGGTTCGGCCGCTGCAAGCATCAATAGACGACGCGTGGGGTCCTCGAGCGGGGCGAGTCGTCGTACGAAGCTCTCCTCGATCCGTCCGGTCAGCGCCTGCGCTTCGAGCAGACCGAAGCCGCCTGCCAGTTGCGTCGCTGTCAGCCCGCGCGGCAGCTCGAGCAGTGCGAGCGGATTTCCCCGGGTCTCGGCGATGATCTGATCCCTGACCCGCTCGTCCAGGACGAATCGCACAGCTGAACTCAGCAGCATCCGCGCTTCACCGTCGGGTACGCCACCCAGCTCCAGCGCACTCGAGGCGCTGGGCGGTGGCCCGCTGCGCGTACCGGGGTGCGCTTTCGGGCAGATCGACATGGCACCGGAGTGGTCGGAGTGGTGGTGGCTGTAGACCACGTGCGTGATCGGCTTCCTGGTGACGCGGTCGATGGCGCGCAGGATGTTGTTCCCCAGCGTCGGTGGGGCGTCGATGGCGATCACGCTCTCGTGGTGACGACGAACATGGTCTGGTAGCTGCCGTCGCCCAACCAGAAGATGCCCTCGGCGATCTCGTCCATCACGTACCCCGCCGCCGGCACCTCCGGACCTTTCGCGATCTCGGGCACAGGGGCGGTCGGAGCCTCCCTACGGCGTCTGGCTTCCTCCGAGAAGCTCAGCGCGACTGCGGTTTCACCGCTGCTTGCAGTGGCAGTTGACATGTCCTCCATGTGGTTCTTTGTCGGGAGCTCGCACGGCGCCAACGCCCGGTCCCGCGGGTTCGAAGACTCGCGGCCGTCAGACGGTGCTTGCACGGGCTCCCCTGCCCGGCTGGTCCGGGCCTGTGGGTGTTCGAGAAGTTCAGCGTGTGGCGTCGCGCGCCGTCGTCGCGCCCGGGGATTCCCGGGCGTGACTGGCCCGGTTCCTGGCCTTGTGAGCCAAGACCTTGAGCCGCAGGCCGGAGAGCCGCACGCGTTGGTGCTCAGACGCGGCCGGAAAGCCGCTGCGTGATCTCCTGCAGGATCCAGCGGTTGCCTTCGATCGTCGCTGGTCAGGAGCACCTTTCAGTTCATCAACACGGCCTCAGCATCAAGAGCCGTGAAAGCGCCGGGCTAGGTCGGGGCTAGGTCACCCTTGGGCAAGACGCCTTTGACACTCACAATGCTTACTGCAAAGGCGCGGTGGTGACGGCGGGTTAGTAGGTGATCCTGCCGGGGATGCGCTCGGTGACCTCTTGGAGGACCCATGTGTTGCCGTCCGGGTCGGAGAACGCCGCCTGGCTGACGTACGAGCGACCCTGGGGGTCGCGCCCGGGCTCGGGCTCCCCGCCCGGGGCGGCGTGGAAGATGTCGCCGATGTCGATGCCGCGGTTTCGGATCTCGGCGTGGGCGGCCTCGATGTCGTCGACGATCAGCAGCAGGCCCTGCAGCGGTGGACCGGCGAGCGGGCCGAACTGGACCGACGCCGGGGAGCCCGGCGGGGTGAACTGCACGCCGCGTACGTGTTCGGTGAACTGGAAGTCGATGTCCAGCTGCCACCCGAGGCGCTGGTAGAAGTCCTTGGCGCGGTCGAAGTCGGTGACCGGGATGCGCGTCACCTCGAACTTCAGGGGCACTTGGGCCAGGTCCTGTCCTTCGGGCGGCGACGGAATGCTGTTCACAGTCATGTTGGCTCCTTTTGGGGTGGTAATCGGGCTTTGGTGATGCTGATGGCTGGCGCGCACCGCACCGCGAGGCTGACGTCTCGGGGGTGCTGACCGCGCAGGATAGGGCAGGGGGTAACTGCCGCACCACCGTCCGAGATCGATGGCCCTACTGGTCGTGTTGCCGGCGTGGATGTCAGTTCAAGACGTTCGCGCTCCACAGCTGGTTTTGGCCGACGTGGTCCGGGTTTCCCCGCAGGCGCTGGATTTTGATCTGGGGCACCTTCTTGTGGGCCGGGTTACCTACCAGCGTCATCGCGAACGGGTTTTCGAAGTCGGTCGTGTTCCCCATGATGATGGGGAAGTACAGGGGGCCGGTGGATGGCGAGTCGGTGGTGTCGAGGATGAACACGGTCGACCCTGGGGTGTCGCACGGCTGCAGTGTGAGGCCCGCGTTCTGGTACGGCATCCCCGGGAGACCCGAGCAGAGGCCGGTGGGCACGCCGTTGGGCGCGTATTCGAGTTGCACCGCATCCAGGGGGCCGTACTGTGCGTTGATAGCGGCGGAAACCATGCCGATCTCGTAGAAGGACGTCACCGACCCGGCGACCCTCACGATGATGTCGCCGGCGGGGTTGGTGGTGCTCGGAGGCGCCAGGATCGCCGGGGTGCCCACCGCGGCGGTGCCGCCATACACGGTCTCCACGAACCGAGGGTTCGTTGGGGAGCCGTACCTGGCGCTGTAGACCTGGATGCAGTGCGGGCTGCACTCGGGCGTAGCGGCGTTCGCTGGGACCTCTGCCACAGCGCCTGCAGCGCAGAGGAGGAGCCCTGCCATCGTCGCGATCGTCAGTTTGTTCTTCAGTGAAGTGCTAGTTCTGGTCCGCATACCAGGTACCTCCGGGTCTGAAACCGCGTGAATGGCGGCTGCTGTCGATCATCGGCGACAACCCGCTTGATCGGCCCCTGGGGATACCCTGGTCCGAACACTGGTTCTGGTGCGGACAGTTCGCGTCGCGTGTTGGCGGGAGCGCGCGCGATGCATCGCGGCGCCACATCGGCGTACGTCGTGCTGGGCCCGCCCGTGCAGAGATCCCGCCTTTCCGCCCTCCTTGACTCAGCGGCGCAAGCCCGCAAGTTGCGATGCAGATGCAGTGCCCGTGTGTCGGGGACTGAGCGCCTCTACGGCGTATCCAATGGCGGCTCGGTTGGGGGATCCGGGTGCGGTTCATTCGGCGCCAGCCAGTGCCGAACGGTTCTCCAGGGATCGGCATCTCGGTTCCGAGTTCCGTCTCGAAGACCCTGCCGAGCTGATCACGGTCCGGGTTTCTGACCACGACCAGCTGCTGGAGGGCATCGTCGCTGAGTTGGGTGTGCGCAGCGTCCTAGACGTGCCGTTGACCACCGGGGGCGGCCGCAGAACTGACCTGCGTCCAGGTGCGCAGTCCAGGCCTGCTTCGGGATTCGCGGCAGCGTCTGGGCGAAGTCGTCGGGCAGGGTGAACCCGACCGAGTACGAGAACCGCTGCGCAACGACCCAGTCGAGGAACTCGTGGGTGCAGCCGGCCGCGTCGGCGCGGATCAGCACCTTGCACCCAGGCCGGGTTCCCGGCCGGTGCCCGGGGAGTTGTTTGAGGGCGTCGCGGACCACACTGATGTGGTCGGCGGCGGTGTTCGAGCCGGCGTTGCCGGGCCGCAGCAACACCGCCAGCGGCTCGCCCGACCCGTCGGGTCCGTGGTCGACGAACGCGCACAACGGGTGGAATCCATAGCCCCGCTTGAAGGTTGGAGCCGCGCCCTGCTTGTCCGAATGCGCACCCCACCAGCGTGGCGTCGGTATCGACGTTCAGTGGGTCATCGCCATCGCGGTCGGCGTTCGGCGCGTGATCGCCGGCCAGCGCCCACACCCGTGCGCGAGCAGCCGCCCGGGCGACATCGATCGCCTTCAGCACTCGCCCGACGTCACCTGCGAGTGCGTCGATCGTGCGGAAAACCGTCGGATCCGACGCGACCGGACCGAACAGGCCCGCCTCGCCACGCAGTACCGCGATGTCGGCCAGGCAATCCCTGCCCAGCCCGAGGGTGATCGCGAGATCGGTGACATCTTGGCCGGGTCGTGCCGGGCCAACGGTTTGCGCCACGGCGCCAACACCCGCGACAACTCCACGCCCAGGCCGCTGGCCCGGACCGCTTCGGTGAGCAGCACGCCACCGGCCTGCGACACCACACCGGATCCCGCAGCATCTACCCGAACACGCGGATACAACCCGGTGGTCTTCACGTAGAAGGCCGGCGGCGCGTCGCCTCAGACCGCCTCAGCCGGTCGGCGACGTCGGCCGAACTGACGCGCCATTCTTGTTGAGGTGGCCACGACCCAAAGATGCGGCGTGCCGGAGGCAGCTGCCTTGACGATCGCGCCGGATTCGCCGGGGCGTTTGTCCTTGGCGTGTACGGCACGACGATGAGGTTTCGACGTCCGAAGCGTGAGCGCCGACCGAGCTGACTCATCCCGGCGGGCTCGTACCGGCCCCGTGCCCTAACGAGAGCAGGCCAGCGGGCTCGACCGGTCACTCATGGGGTGCCACCGACCGAGCTCAGGCTCAGCGATCTACGTTCATCCAGGCGAGAGCGCCACAACCGCGTGCAGGGTGGCAGCCGGTACACCGCCCAGCTCGTCGCCGCGACCCGTTGAGCCAGCGGTGGCCGGCGGCGGTGCAGACCGCCCCTGATCATGGGTCGGAGTGGGCCAGCGGACGGGGGAGTTGTGGTGGCGGCGTGGAGCCATTCGTGGAGCGAACTGCCCGATACGGATGAGAGATACGGGCACCGGAGTTAGGTTCTTTGCAACGAATCAGGCCTGAAGACGCAGATGTGGCGGCGACCTTCCTCCTCGTAATGAGAAGGTCGTCGGTTCGACTCGTGCTCCGTTCGTCGATCCCCGACCTGTTGACCGCCTCGCCCAGGCTGCCGCTATGACGTTGCTGTCGGCTTGAGTTCGGTGACGGAGGCCAAAGGCGGACCGTCGCCGGCAGCAACCTTCGCACGCTTCCCGCGGGACGCGGTTACAAGACCTGCCGTCACCAGCAGTGCCACCGCGCGGTGGGCCGTGCTGGCGGCGACGCCGTACCGGGCGGCGAGAGTCTTCTCAGGTGGCGACGGGTCACCGTGAGTCAGAATGCCGGCGTCAATGGCGCCGCGAAGATCGGCCGCAATGCGCTCGTATGGCTTCAGATCTTCGTCCGTGACATCGGGTACGGCCGACTTCGAGGTAGTAGCTTCATGTGCCGCCGGTGGTGCAGGGAGGCGCACGGGGGTCACTCCAGCTGCGCGCTGGTCTGCTTCGGACCACCAGGCCGTGTAGACCCGCAGCGTCGTGGTGCCGCCGCCTGAGTGACCCAAGGGGCCAGCTGCGGAGCGTACGTTGTATCCCGCCATGATCAGCTCGGTTGCGTTGTAGTGGCGGTGGTTCTTGAGCTCGGTATCGATCCCGAGTCGCTTCGCGAGCCTCGCATAGCGTTTGCTGGCGGAGTCCGGATGCAGCGGCCGACTTCCGTCCGGCGCTGAAGAGAAGATGTACCCGTTCGGGGTCGAATGAGATGCCGAGCTCGGCGGCGCGCTGGCGGCAGCGTGCTTCGTGTTCGTCTAGGACTGCGTCGGGCTCAGGGTCCAAGACGATCCGTCGCTGTTGATGCGTCTTGGTGTCCTTCACCTCGAGCTGGCCGGCGTCGTTCACGAAGATCGAGCGCCGGATGCCCTCCACAACGCAGACACCCACGTCACAGCACCCTCTCGAAACCTGAGCTTGAGGGAACTTTGTTCTAGTGACCCAAGCGACATTCGCTGACTGTCAAGCCTGCTACACGCACGGCTATCTCGGCGGCCCGTGGCCAAAGGCGGCCTGAACTCGAACGTGCACTGATGTGCGCGGCCAGACTTGCTGCAGCGGTTCGCCGGGAGGTGAGCCGCCAACAGATGCGCGACATGTGTGCGCTGACCGATCTGCGACAGGCAAGATGTGTGGCGGCCATCTGGGACGCCGGACAACGCACGTGCTGTCAGGACGCCACAGGCCGACATCTCATGGTCATGAAACCGCTCCTGGCCGTGATGGAGGGCCTCGGTGGGTGAAGTCCGGGCGTGGTGCACTCGGGGCCGCAGGCAACCATTTGACCCCTCTCGCCGACCACGGGGAGGTGCTTGAAGCCACCGTCAAGAGACGGCAGGAGGTCTTACCTGGTGGTAACTCAGTTCATCAAGCGAAGAGTCTGGATCCCGGTTGGCGCCGCGATCGTCGTGCTGGCGGCGGAATCGGCAGTAGCGGTGGAAGCGGCTACTGGCGCGCCGCCGCGCGCAACTCGATCATCGTGCGTACGGGCCGGCGAACGGCCGGTAGCCGTAGTACCCCTGGACGTCCTCGTCAGCTGCGTCGTGGACGACACCACCCACGAGCTCGCTCAGCACTCGCCTGCGCATCCGGCCCGCCGACGCGTACGGCTGACACGTTCTTCGACAGCTCCGGCCTCCGGTTGATCGCTGGGCTGAGCTGGTTGCCGTCGGTGTCCAAGGGAGACGCGGCATTCGCCCATGCCGGTGGGCCGCAGACGCGGTAGAGCCCCGCTGGGCGAGGCTCCTATGCAGTCTCCAGAGCGCCGGTCAGCGAGGTCGCGGACAGACAGAATCCGCCGTCGTAGAACAGAAGCGGCTGATCGACGCGTTCGGCTGATCCGCCGACGACGGTGCCTACCAGCAGCATGTGATCGCCGCAGGGCCACGCCTGCGCAAGTATGCAGTCGATGACGGCGAGCGAATCGGGGACAACAGGTGACCCGGTCACCAGGGTGGATTCGCAGATCCCCGCGAGCCGCTGGTCAGGCGTTCGCGTCTTGTCCGCCAAACGGGTCGCCAGCTCGCGCTGCTCGCAGCCGAGCACGTTTACGGCGAATCTGGCGGCGGTGAGGATCGTCGGCAGGGTCCGTGACCTGCGGTCGAGGCACACCAACACTTGCGGCGGGCGCAGCGACACCGAGGTGAACGCGTTCACAGTGATGCCCTCCGGGCCGTCGGGTCCCGGACAGGTCACGATAGTGACGCCGGTAGCGAACCGCCGCATCAACGTCCGGAACCTGTCGGGATCCACCGCGGGCCTGTCCGAGGTGCCGCAGGTTGCTGCGGGCATGGTGTCCACCTCTTGGATCGTGGGTCGGCGTCGCGGAAGGGTCGGGAAGATGCAGTCGCTCTCCAGACCGACTAGCGGCCGTCCCGTGGATGCGTACTGCGGCTGGCGCCGCTAGAAGGCAACGACGGGGAAGTCCGGTGGAACCCCGAGACACACTTGCCCGAAGGTCCCATAGCGCTGCTCAGAGGCGAAGACGTGATGTCGCATCGTCTGGACGTCCCGGAAGCAGCGTTCCAACGGGCTGGTGGCTCGAAATGCCGTCGTTCCGGCGATGCTGCATGCGAGCTCCACCGCCTGGACCGCGCTGCTCATCGCGTGGGCCATCGCGAGCAGGAGCTCGGCCTTCTGCTCCAGCGAATGGGGCTCGCCGTCGATGCATCGCTGCCATGCTTGGCTCAGGGTGTGAAGGAGCAGCAATCGCCCCGAGCGCAGGATCGCTTCGGCTCGGCCGAGCTGGGCTTGGGCCGAGGCGCGTTCCTTCAGCGGGCCGCTCGATGCCACTGGGGTCTTGGTCCGGGCGAGCTCGGTCACCTCGTCGAGGGCTCGTCGCGCCACCCCCAGCATCGGGGTTGGGATACCGCCGGCCGCCGCGCCGGCGATCGGGAGTCGATACAGCGGACCGCGATAGTGCGATCCCGGCTCGAAGTCCGGCAGCCAACACAGGAAGGTCCTGGACTTGGGTACGAACACGTCGCTGACCGAGATGTCGTTGCTGCCCGTGCCCCGCATCCCCATGACGTCCCACGTGTCGATGATTTCGCACTGCTCGCTGGGGAAGTAGACCATGCGTATCTCGGGGCCACCAGCGGCGGAGTCGTCTTCGTCAACAAGCACCGTCGACGAGATCCAGTCGGCGTCATAGCAGTTGCTGACGAACGGGGCTCGACCGGAGATCCGGTAACCGCCGTTGGTCGATGTCGCCTGCAGGGGGCGGCCGAGCTGTGCGGCGATGAGGATGTCCGCTCCGCGGCTGTAGATCGCCTCGGCCCCCTCGTCGGGCAGACGCGCGCAGAACCAGGCCCAGTCCAGGGGATTCTCCAGGCTCCACGCGGCCGCTGAGTCGTGGCGTCCGATCTCCTCCACGACAAGGGCGCGGGTGACGGGGTCGGTCTCCAGCCCCCCGAGCGAACGGGGAGTGCTCATTCGCAGCAGACCCGTCTCCCGCAAGGCATCCAAGACGGGCTGGGACAGGCGCCGTTCCCGCTCTGCTTCCTGGTTGTGCTTGTCGA
This sequence comes from Kribbella sp. NPDC050820, assembly GCF_040653975.1. Classification (NCBI taxonomy): domain Bacteria; kingdom Bacillati; phylum Actinomycetota; class Actinomycetes; order Propionibacteriales; family Kribbellaceae; genus Kribbella; species Kribbella sp. NPDC050820. The sequence goes on along the minus strand of NZ_JBFAHB010000091.1, from coordinate 2,330 downwards.
TGATCGGCGCGATCTGTCGCGCCGCGGCGATCAGCGAGGAGTCGGGTTCCCAATGCAGGTCGCGTGTTCCTTGTCTCGCGGTGATCCCGGCCATCACCATCAGCTGCCGTTCGCCGCAGCGATGTTCGGGTTGCCGAGGAAGACGTTGTCCGGGTCGCTCGGACGACCGCTGTGTCGGCTGGTCGGTGCTCTCATTGCTCCTCCTCGATGCTGGACAAGTTCAGCCCAGCACCGGTGGACACCGACGTGAAGTCAAAGATCTGGACCTCGAAGCAGGGACTCCGGACTTCCCTGCGGGTGAGAGGATCGCGACACTGAAGTGGCCAAGCCCTACGGGCCGCACTGCTCCATCGCCCCGGGGCGCGGAGATCCTTGCCGAGGGTGGACGCCGCTGATCGTCCGCCACCCGCATCTGAGCTGTGGCACCCTCGGCGCGATCCTGGAGGGCGCGCCCGGGCTCTCTCACGCCGTGCTCGCTCAGCGGGCTCAAGCAGCTCCCTTTCGTCTGTCGCTGGACGGGGCAGTGTGGTGACGGGTGTCCGAGTGGTTCGTCTTACGGTCCTGTTATGGGCTGGGCCGGGTGCTTGACCCGGTCGCAGCATTGGCGATGAGCTTGCTTCGGGGGCTACCCGAGGAGTGCCGATGCCGACGGTGAATGTCAACGGGGCCGAGCTCTACTACGAGATCCGCGGTGCGGGCCCGCCCGTCCTGCTGATCATGGGAGGAACCGGAGACGGCGGCCATTTCGACGCGTTCGCCGAGCAGCTGGCCGACGAGTTCATGGTCATCAGCTATGACCGGCGTGGCAACGGGCGCAGTCCCGCGCCCGACAACTGGCAGACGACCTCACCAGAGGAACAGGCCGACGACGCCGCCGCGCTGTTGAACGCGCTCGGCACCGGCCCCGCAGCAGTGTTCAGCACGAGCAGCGGCGGCAACTTCACCCTGTGCCTGCTGGTTCGGCATCCCGAACACGTGCGCGGCGCAATCCTCCACGAGCCGGCGCTGTACGCCCTGCTCGACGACTTCGACACAGTTCGAGCCCCGGTACGAGCCATAGTCCCAGACGCGATGCAAGCCGGCGGACCGCCCGCCGCGGTGGAGCGCTTCTGGTGCTACATGGCCGGGGACGACGGCTGGAACCGACTGGCTCCTTCCCTCCAGGAACGCCTCCTCGCCACCGCCGGCACATTGTTCGGCGTGGAGCTCAGCACCTACGAGCTGTACCTGCCCGACGATGACACCTTGGCCGACGTGGGCACTCCGCTCCACCTACTGGTCAGCGAGAACGGCCCGCCCGTCTTCGCCGAGATCACCCGCCGCTTCGCCAAGCGGCTCGGCCTGGATGTCGCCACCACCCCGGGAACGCATGCGACCTATCACGGGCACCCGCACGAGCTCGCCACCCGCATCCGCCCATTCCTACACGAAGTCACCCGGTGAGATCGCAGGGAGAACCAGCATGGACTCGCCAGCACTGACCGATGCCAAGCAGGTCTACCGAGCCCATCCGACCGATGCCGAGGTCGCTGAGGTACTCGCGATGCGAGAGGTGGCCACGGTCGGCACGCTCAACGAGGACGGTTCCATCCACCTCGCGTACGTGGTCTTTCTACACGAGGCCGGCCGGCTCTACTTCGAAACCTCGTCGGTCACCCGTAAGGCCCGCAACGCCGCCGGCCGGGGTCACGCGTCGATGCTGGTGCAAGGCCGTGCCTCGACCGGTACCAGCCTGATGGTGGCGGCCGAAGGCGATGCCGCGGTCATCACTGGACCACGCGCGCACGAGATCAACGAGCGGTTGCGCGCCAAGTACATCCGGCCGGAGGCGCTCGGCGGGATCAACCAGGCCTGGGGACCGATCGACGACATCGCGGTCGAGATCGTGCCGCGGACCTGGCGGTCCTGGACGTCGTCGCCGTTCCGCACACGCACCCAGCGGTACCTGACCGAGAACTACCTCGATGTCTGGCTGGATTAGGCCGGTTCCAGGGCGCGAGCCCGCCGCCGGGCGCGTCCTCGGACGCGACCAACAGCGCCACCTCGATCCGCCGCGCTGGCCGAGACTTGCCGCGCGCGTCGATACCGAGTTCTTGAACCCGCGGTACGACGATTCGCGCGCCTAGTCGAAGGCCTGATTGCGGATCAGGACGGGAGTCGTCGGCGCGGGGACGCTCACCGGACCGGACTCGTAATGAGAAGGTCGTCGGTTCGATTCCGACAGGCGGCGCCACTCTGATGCGATGAAGGAGCGGGGCCTCCGCTCCTCGTGGGTTCCCGGCGGATGCTGGGGTTGCTCGCGTTTCACGACGAAGGAGGCCCCTGATGGA